>JALNWS010000034.1 GCA_023230755.1 Azoarcus sp. | reverse complement strand
TTTCCGGGCGTGCCCGTCACCGCGCATTTCCACAACACGCGCGGCATGGGCCTCGCCAATGTGCTTGCCGCGGTCGATGCAGGCGTCGACAGCATCGACGCCTCTCTCGGCGGCATCGGGGGCTGCCCCTATGCGCCGGGCGCCACCGGCAACATCTGCACCGAAGACACCGTGCACATGCTCGAGGCCTGTGGCATCGACACGGGTGTGGACCTCGATGCGCTGCTCGATCTTGCCCGCGAACTGCCCACGCTGCTTGGCCACCCGGTACCCGGGCAGGTGCTGCAGGCAGGCAAGCGCACACAACGCCAGGCCTGCCCCGAAGCGGCCTGAGAACCTTTCACGTACCCGCAACAACACTCATCTCGGAGGAGACTATGAAAAAAACGAACCAACTGCTTGCCGCCCTGATCGCCTCGACCGGCATCCTCTTCGGCGCGTCGGCCCAGGCCCAGAGCGCTGCGCCCATCGTCATCAAGTTCAGCCACGTCGTGGCCGCCGAGACCCCCAAGGGCAAGGCCGCCGAGATGTTCAAGAAGCTCGCGGAAGAGCGCACCGGCGGCCGCGTCAAGGTCGAGGTCTATCCGAACAGCGTGCTCTACAAGGACAAGGAAGAACTCGAAGCGCTGCAACTGGGCGCGGTGCAGATGCTCGCGCCGTCCACCGCCAAGTTCGGTCCGCTCGGGTTCAGGGAGTTCGATGCTTTCGCTCTGCCCTTCATCTTCGACAACTACAGCGACGTGCATAAGGTACTGCAGGGCCCGATCGGCGGCGCGCTCCTGAAGAAGCTCGAAACGCGCGGCCTGACCGGCCTCGCATTCTGGGACAGCGGCTTCAAGCAATTTACCGGCAACAGGTCGATGCACAAGCCGGAAGACCTCAAGGGCATGAAGATCCGCATCCAGTCGTCCAAGGTCATCGAAGAGCAGATGCGTTCGCTGGGCGTGCTGCCGCAGGTGATGGCGTTCTCCGAGCTGTATACCGCGCTGCAGACGGGCGTCATCGACGGTGATGAACAATCGACGCCGAACATCTGGACGCAGAAGTTCTACGAAGTCGAAAAGCACATGACGGTCAGCAACCACGGCTATACGGGTTATGCAGTGGTGACCAACAAGAAGTTCTGGGATGAGCTGCCGGCCGACATCCGCACCCAACTCGACGGCGCCATCAAGGACGCCACCGTGTTCGCCAACGATGTTGCACGCAAGGACAACGAAGCCGCCCTCGAGATGATCAAGAACAGCGGGCGGATGGAAGTGTTCACGCCGACCCCGCAGGAGCGCAGCGAGTGGAAGCGCACGATGGTAAAGGTCCACGCCACGATGGCGCCGCGTGTCGGCCAGGAGTTCCTGGAATCCATTTATCGTGAAACGGGTTTCGAGGTCGCAAAGAAGTAAACGCAGGGTGTCAGCGCATCGTGCTCACGATGTGCTGACACATGCGCTCATGCCGGCAGGGCGGTCATCAACCGTTCTGCGCTGGCGGGGGCGTCCAGGCGCTTGAGTCAGACCTCAGGTCTCGTGCCTGTCCCGGTGTTCTCCCCCGAACAAATCTCCCTGTCTGCATCCTTTTGCCAGATCGTTCGTCTCCTGATCAGACGCTTCACAACGAAGCGACAGATCAATCTGAAGGAGAAGAACCATGACCAACCAGGAATTCGTCGTCGCTGCCGCCTTTCACGGGCACAAGTGCCCGGCCATGCCGCTGGGTTACCGCGCAGCACAGGCCGCCATGAATACACTGGGTGTGCCGCGCTCGCAGGACAAGGAACTGCACGTCATCGCCGAAACCGGCAAAGGTCATGCGGCCGGGTGTTTTCTGGACGGCATCATGTCGGCCACGGGCTGCACCTACGGCAAGTCCAACATCGAAAAGCGCTACTACAACAAGATGGCCTTCACCCTGATTGACGTGAAGGGAAAGCGCTCGGTTCGAGTGCGCCTGAAGGATGAATTCTTCGGCAACATGCTCAACTCGCCCTTCGTGGCCCAGCGCAAGCTCGGTGTAGCGCCTCAGGATGTACCGGCCGAAGTCGCGGACCCGCTGGTGGAAAAAGTGATGAACATGCCGGAGGCCATGTTTCTGGAAATCGGGCCGATCGTCGCGTATGAACTTCCCAAGGGAAAGGGATGCTTCGAGACCGATCTGTGCACACAATGCGGCGAACGGGTCTTTGTAAACAAACTGTTCGAAAGCGAAGCCGGACGACTCTGCGTGCCCTGTCAGGAGCAGTCTTCCGCCGCTCACAACGCACACGCCTAGGCCACCGACATGCTTGTCATCGCTGCTATCGCGACGTTTGGGCTGACCGCCGTCATGGCGATGGCTGGCGTCGGCGCGGCATTTATCCTGGTCCCGATCTTCCTCGCATTGGGCGTGGAGATTCATGCCGCAATGGCCACTGCCTTGCTGCTCAATGCGATCTCGACCAGCGTCTCGACTACGACATTCATTCGGAAACGCCTGGTCGAATGGCGTCTGGCCGTTCCGATCCTGATTGTTGCTGTTGCCCTGTCGCCGGTGGGCGTTCATGTCAGTCAGGGCCTGGATCGCCGGCTCCTGCTGTGGCTCTTCTCCGGATTCCTGGTCTTCGCCAGCCTGATGATGCTGCTGTACTCACCGAAAGCGTCCGCCACGCCAGTCAGTGCGCGCGGCCAGATGGTCCGCGGCTCTTTCCTGGGCGGCATCGCCGGCTTCGTGGGCGGGCTGCTTGGTGTGGGGGGCGGCAGCATCATCGTGCCGGTCCTGGTGGGTTCCGGGCTCGAGCCAAAACGCGCCTCGGCCACCGCATCCTTCGTCGTCGTGTTTGCTTCGCTGACCGGCTTCTTTGCACATGCCACGCTTTCCGGAATGGACTATCGTCTGGTCGGTGTCACCGGCGTCGCCTCGGCCGGAGGCGCAGCGCTGGGCGCCTGGCTGATGAGCGAGAAACTCAAAAGCGGGCAGCTCAAATACATCATCGGCCTCGTGCTCCTCGGCACCGCCGTGAAAATGATCTGGGGACTGCTGTGATGTCGATGGCGGAAAGAAGGATCAAAGGGGTCAGAGTCGTTTGAAGCCGCAGAAGGATCGAACGACTCTGACCCCTTTGGTCTCTTTGGCCCTGAATCTATACGATCGCTTTGCCGTAGCTACCCCTCTCCATTTCCACAACTTCGACTGTAATCGAGGTGCCGCTGAAGCCAAGCGCGCGCAATTGCGCGACAACGGTGCTGGATAGATGTGATCGCTGTTCAAGCGTCCGCCCGGACAGGATTTTCAACTCGACGTGAATGAAGGCAGATTTTTGTGGGCCGGTCAGATAGCTGCCGTAACTCAGCGCCCGCACCTTGATATCGCTCCCATCCTCTTCAAAAAGGCCGGAATTCAGGGCTGCAGTGAACACCTCGCTGACCAGCTGGTCGCTATCAAGGCCTGCCGAGTGCTCGATGATGCAATGTGGCATCTTGTGTTCCTTGAGGTGGACGATCACTGCTGAAACCGCAACCGCGAAATCCGCATTGCATCGCCCTTGATGCGATGGCTACAGCTCCTCCAGCCCCTCATGCAACCTCTCCGCTGCCCGCAGGCGGTTCGCCGCTTCGATCTCCGGTCGATGTGCGAGCGCTGACACCAGCAGGTTGAGCACGCTCATCGGTGCTGCATACGAATCGAAGCGCCCCGATCCGCTCGTTTCGCAGGCGATGCGCCAGGTGGCGTCGACTTCCTTCGCGGGGGTGCTCGCGTCCATCAGTACCAGCACCGGCACGCCGGCCTTCCTGGCCTGGCGGGCGATTTCGGCAACCACCGGCACGCGGCGGCGGAAGGCGAGGATGACGAGCATGTCGTCGGGGCCGAAGGCGGCGAGGTCTTCGCCGATGGTCTGGCCGGCCTGGGGGAGCAGGGCGACGTGGTCCTTGAGCAGCACGAGCTGGCGGGCGAAGTATTGCGCCAGGGCGTGGCTGTTGCGGTAGCCGATGACGCCGACGCGGCGGGCGCGGGCGAGGGTGGTGACGGCGGGCTCTACGACGCCGCTGGTGAGCTTTTCGAAGGTGCGGGCGAGGTTCTGCAGGTCGCGTCGCAGGTGTTCGCCGAAGGCCTCTTCCGACGCTGCGGGCAGGCCCGATGCGGCTTGCAGGCCGGGGGCGCCCCAGCGCTGCGCCTCGCGCGCTTCGCGCCGGGCGGAGGCGAAGCCGTCGTAGCCGACACGCTGGATGAAGCGCGTCACCGCAGCCTTGGAACTGCCGGCGATGGCCGCCAGTTCGGTGGCCGAGTGGGTGGCGAGCAGGGCGGGTTGCGCGGTGAGCAGCTGCGCAAGCTTGTGCTCGGAGTCGGGCAGGGTTTCGCTGAGCGCTTCGATGCGTTCGTCGATCGGCTTGAAGCGTTTGGCGGGTTTGGGCGTCATGCGCAGGGCTGCTCTCGCGTAAGGGGTCAGGCCGGTTCGACCGGGCCCTTTGTTTCGACGATCAGGCGATAGGTTTCGGGTTCGCGGTGCAGGCCGAAGTTGAAGACATTGTCCTTGAGCTCGCGGCAGCGGTCGAGGTCGCACACCGAGGTCACGAGTTCGTCTTCCACCGTGGAGCACATCGCCACCATTTCGCCGGTGGGCGCAATGATGCAGCTTTGACCCAGCAGGTCGCAATCCTCTTCCTCGCCGGCCTTGGCGATGCCGACGATCCACATGCCGTTCTGGTATGCGCCTGCTTGCAGTACGAGGTGGTTGTGGAAGCCCTGCAGGTGGTCGTGTTCGGGCACCGGCGGGTAGTGGATGGGGGTGTTGTAGCCGATGAAGGCCATTTCCACGCCCTGCAGGCCGAGCACGCGGTAGGTTTCGGGCCAGCGGCGGTCGTTGCACAGCGCCATGCCGAAGATGCCCTTGTCGGCGCCAGCCTGTGCGCGCCAGGCGCCGAAGCCGAGGTTGCCGCGCTCGAAGTAGCGCTTTTCCAGGTGCTGAAAGGCCCGCCAGGGTTCGTTTTCGCGGTGGCCGGGCAGGTGGACCTTGCGGTATTTGCCGACGATGGCGCCGCTCGGGTCGACCAGGATCGAGGTGTTGTAGTGGTGGGTGACGCCGGCTTCCTGCGCCAGCTCGGCGTAGCCGAGGTAGAAGCCGATGCCGAGCTTTCTGGCTTCGTCGAACAGGGGCAGGGTTTCCGGGCCGGGCATTTCGGTTTCGAACCAGGCGTCGATCTCGGCCTGGTTTTCGGTGTACCAGCGCGGAAAGAAGGTGGTGAGGGCCAGTTCGGGGAAGGCGACATAGTGGCAGCCACGGGACTTGGCTTCGCGCATCAGCTCGATCATGCGCGCGACGACCTGGCGCCGCGATTCGGTGCGGGCGATGGGGCCGAGCTGGGCGGCGCCGACGGTGATCTTGCGGGTCATGCGGGTTCTCCTGCCGGCAGCGTGGCGCCCGCGAGTTCGCACAGGACGGCGAGCAGCACATTGGCACCGGCTTCGATATGTTTGGGGTGGGTGAATTCGCGTACGTTGTGGCTGATGCCGTCGACGCTGGGGACGAAAATCATGGCCGTCGGACACACCGCAGCCATCATCTGCGCGTCGTGACCGGCGCCGCTGGGCATGCGCCGGGTGCTCAGACCCTGGGCGAGGGCGTGGCGCTCGATCCGATCGCACATTGCCGTGGCAAAAGGCACCGGGGCGAAGCGGGCGAGCTTGCGTGTGCTGATGTTGACCTTTTCGGCATCGCGCAGGGCGTCGAGATGCGCGGCCAAGGCCGATTCGGCGCGTTGCAGCAGGGCCTCGTCGGTGTTGCGCAGGTCGACGGTGAGCACGGCGCGGTTGGGTACCACGTTGACCAGGTTGGGGAAGAACTCGATGCGGCCGACGGTGGCGACCTGATCGCCGCCGAGCTCCTGCGCCAGTTCGCGCACGAAACTGATGATCGACCCTGCAGCCCAGCCAGCGTCGCGACGCAGCGACATCGGCGTGGTGCCGGCGTGGTTGGAGGTGCCGAGGATCTCGATCTCGGTCCAGGAGATGCCCTGTACGGATTCGACGACGCCAATCTCCGTGCCTTCGCGGTCGAGCACCGGGCCTTGCTCCACGTGCAGCTCGACGAAGGCGTGCGGGGCGGCGGCCGGTGTCGGTGCGGTGCCGGCATAGCCGATGCGGGTGAGGTTGTCCGCCACCGTGCTGCCGTCGATGCCTTGCGTCTGCAGGGCTGCGTCGAGGGTGAGTTCGCCGGTGAAGACGAGGCTGCCCATCATGTCCGGCGCAAAGCGTGCGCCCTCTTCATTGGTGAAGAAGGCGACCGCGAGCGGGCGTTCGGTCTCAATTCCGGCGTCGTTGAGGCTGGCAATCACTTCCAGCCCGGCGAGCACGCCCAGATTGCCGTCGTAGCGGCCGCCGGTGCGCACGGTGTCGATGTGCGAGCCGGTCATCACCGGCGCGCCCGGCACGCGGCCGGCACGGGTGCCGACCACGTTGCCGATGGCGTCCACCGTCAGGCTGAGACCGAGTTCGCGCATCCAGTCGCAGACCAGGTCGCGTCCGGCCTTGTCTTCGTCGGACAGGGCCAGACGGGCGCAACCGCCGCCGTCGATGGCGCCGACTTCGGCCAGTTGTGCGATGCGCTGTTGCAGGCGCTCGCCCTTGATGCGCAGGGTGGCGCTCATGATCCTGCCCCCGCGTGTCCTTCCACCGCCTCGGCGCTGCGCCCCACGAGTTGCTCGTAAAGCTCCGGATCGGTGGCGCCTTCGCTGCCGAACAGCAACACCCGGCTGTCCGGGCCGAGACCAAGGGTGGTGGCCATCTGCGGACGCGAACACGCCATCAGCAACGCGGCGAGGCCGGCCACGGCGGATTCGCCGGCGGCGAGCGGCTGGTCGCCGAAGGGCGCATCGGCCAGCAGGCGCATGGCGGTGACGGCTGCTGCGTCGGGGATGGTGAGGAAGTCGTTGGTGCCGGCTTCGAGCACTTCCCATGCGATCAGCGAGACTTCGCCGCAGGCCAGGCCCGCCATCAGGGTGTCGAGATCGCCATGCACGGCGGTCGGCGCACCGGCCAGCGCCGAGGCGTAGAGGCAGGCGGCGCGGTCGGGTTCTACCACGATGAAGCGGCCGCGGTCGTCGCCAAGGCGCTCCCACATCTGCGCGCAGACTGCTGCAGCCAGTCCGCCAACGCCGCCCTGGATCAGGACGTGGGTGGGGGGCTGGTCTTCCGGCCACTGTCGCAGGGCTTCCTCGACCATGACCGAGTAGCCCTGCATGACATCGCGCGGCACATCGGTATAGCCGGGGTAGGAGGTGTCGGAGACGATGAAACGTCCGTGCGCCTTGGCGTCGACGTCGGCGGTGCGCACGGCGTCGTCATAGTTGCCGGCGGTGCGGATCACTTCGGCGCCATAGCGGGCGATGGCTTCGCGGCGACCTTCGGACACGGTGGCGTGAATGTAGATTACGCACTTGCAGCCGAAGGTCTGCGCGCCCCAGGCCACCGAGCGACCGTGGTTGCCGTCGGTGGCGCAGGTGACGGTGATGGCCGAGACGATGTCGGCAAACTTGCCGTCGATCAGGTCGCGACTGCTGGCGTCCTGCCCGGTACGACGCAGGATCTCCTTTTTCAGCAGGCGCAGTACGGCGTAGGCGCCGCCCAGGGCCTTGAAGCTGCCGAGGCCGAAACGGCTGGACTCGTGCTTGTAGTGGATGGCGCCCACACCGGCGGCGCGGGCCATGCCGGCAAGGCTCATCAGCGGCGTGGGCGCGTAGCCGGGCCACTCGCTGATCTCGGTCATGGCTTCGGCGTGCGCAGCCAGGCTGAGTATGGGCTTGAGTGTTTCAGGGTAAGGGCCGGCCTTCGGCCCTGCCACGCCGGCGCAGTGCGCCAGCGGCAGGACGGCCAGCTGACCGGGAAGGTCTTGCGTGGTCATGGACATGCTCACTTGGAGGCGACCTCGACTGCCTGTTGCAGGGAAGTCAGCATCTCTTCGCCTTCCTTGCCGAAGGTGTCGACGATGTAGGCTTTCACGGCGGGCTGTGCTGCGTCACGGAAGGCGGCTTTTTCCTTGGGCGTCAGCGTGGTCACGGTCATGGTCTTGGCCAGTTCCGGCAAGCCCTTCGACGAGGCTTCGATGATGCGGCTGATACCGCGGTTGGCAACGATGGCGCTCTTGGCGGCGTTCTTCACCACGACCTGCTCTTCAGGCGTCAGGCTGTCGAAGAACTTGCGGTTGATCACCCACACGTAGGGTGCGAACAGGTGGTCGGTGAGGGTGATGTGCTTCTGCACTTCGTTGAACTTGGCCATGGCGACGATGGGGATCGGGTTCATCTGGCCGTCGGCAACGCCGGTCTGCAGGGCGGTGTAGACCTCGGCCCAGGCGATGGCCGCCGGCTGGCCGCCGAGGCTGCTGATGACGCGCTTGTGCGATTCGAGCGTCTGGGTGCGGATTTTCAGGCCCTTCATGTCGGCCGGAGTCTTGATTGCCCGCTTCGAGTTGGTGATGGCGAAGAAGCCGCCCGAGTCACCGAAGCCGAGCACCTCCATGCCGGTCTTCTTCTCGATGTCGTCGCCCAGCTTCTTGCCGAAGGGGCCGTCGAGCACGGTGTAGGTGGTGGAGATGTCGGGAAAGACGAAGGGCATGTCGAGCACGCCGATCATCGGGTAGGTGCTGGCGAAACCGCCGACCGAGAACACGCCCGATTGCACCAGCCCGGCCTTGACCTGCGACAGCACCTCGTTGTCCTTGCCGAGCTGACCGCTGGGGAAGGTCTGCACTTTCACCGAGCCCCCGGTGCCGGCTTCGACCAGGTTCTTGAACACGGTGACCAGCGCACCGGTGGTGCTCTCGAACGGGTCATCGACGTTGAGGTGATGGATCTTCAGAATCTTTTCGGCGTGCGCAGGGGCGACGGCAAAGACCATGGTGGTGGCGACGGCGGTGAGCAGGGTCTTGAGTTTCATGGGGGGAACTCCTCAGGGTTGGACGTAACCGAACAGGCGGGGCACAAACAGGGTGAGATCTGACCAGTAGGTGATCAGGAACAGGATCGCGACCTCGGCAAGCAGGAAAGGGGCGAGGGCGCGGGCGATGCGCTCCATCTTCTCGCCGGTGACCGAGCACAGCACGAACAGGCAGGCGCCGACCGGCGGGGTCATCAGTGAGATGTTGAGGGCGAGGATGATCATGATGCCGGCATGAACCGGGTCGATGCCGACGGCCGCCGTGAGCGGGCCGAGCACCGGGGCGAGGATGATCAGTGCGGCGGTGATGTCGAGGAACATGCCGACGAAGAGCAACAGCAGCAGGATGAGACCGAGCACGCCTTCCTTGCTTGATGCCACCGACAGCATCGCCTGCGCGATCATCTGCGGGATCTGGTGGAAGGTCAGCCACCACGACAGGATGGACGCCGCGGCGATGATCAGGAACACGCTGCCGGTGATGCGGGCGGTGCGGATCAGCATGACGCCGACCTGGCGCAGCGTGAGGGTGCGATAGACGACGAAGCCGACGAACATTGCGTAGGCGACGGCAATCGATGCGGCCTCGGTAGGGGTCACGATGCCACCGAGGATGCCGCCGAGGATGATCGCCGGCATGGTGAGGCCGAGCAGGCTGTCCTTGAAGCTGACGAGGATGGACGTCAGGCTGGGTCGGCTCTCGCCCTTGGGCAGGCCGAGCTTCTTGCCCAGCGCGGCGATGACCGCCATGCAGATGGCGCAGATCAGCAGGCCCGGTACGATGCCGGCGGCAAACAGGCCGGCAATCGACACGCCCATGATGGAGCCGTAGATCACCATCAGGTTGGATGGCGGAATGGTGGGGCCGATGATGGAGCCTGCCGCCGTTACCGCACAGGCGAAGGGCTTGCTGTAGCCCTGTTTCACCATGGCCGGCACCAGCGTGTTGCCCATTGCCGCGGCGTCCGACACGGCGGCGCCGGTCATGCCGGCGAACAGGACCGAGGCCACCATGTTGGCGTGGGCCAGACCACCGCGCATGTAACCCACCAGCGACAGCGCGAAGGCGATCAGGCGCTGGGTGATGCCGGAGGCGTTCATCAGTTCGCCGGCAAGAATGAAGAAGGGCATGGCCATGAAGGTGAACATGTCCAGTCCCTCGAAATAGCGCTTGGGCGCCATGGCGAGGAAGGACACGTCCCCCAGCTGAACCAGCCCGATTGCGCCGGAGACGCCGATCACGACGCCGATCGGCATGCCCAGCAACATGAGGCCAAAGAATGCGACTGCAACAATCCACATGGTGTCGGGCTCAGTAGGGAACCGCAGCCGTTTCGGCGCGCGGCAGGTTGACGAAGTCGGTGAGCAGTCGCACCCCGAACTGGAAGGCGGCCAGCGCCGAGGACACGGGTACGGCGGCGAAGGGGACTTCCATCGTCATGCCGAACAGGGTGGAGAACTGGGTGCGGCCCTCGAGCGTCATGTCGATGCCGTAGATGCACATGAAGATGAAGAAGCACACGGTGAGACCATCGGTGGCCAGCTTGAGAAAGCGGCGTGCAGTCTCGGGCAGGTGAGACGGGATCAGGTCGAGGCCGACGTGTTCGCGCCACCACGCCCCGCAGGACACGGCCAGCAACGCGGCCCAGATCATCAGGTAGCGCGACAGCTCTTCAGTCCAGCTGATCCCGTCGTGGGTGAGGTAGCGCCCGCCGACACCGAGCCATACCACCAGCACCATGGCCGCGATCAGACCGGCGCACAGCCATTCGACCACGCGGTTCAAGCGGCGGCCGATGCCTTCGATTCTTTGCGCCAACGCGGTCAAGCTCATGCATGACTCCTGAATAATGTTCTGAGTGTTTTTCCGTCGTCGGGGCGACGCGTTGAATCCACTCTAAAACATAAATTTCAGAATCGCAATGTTGAAATTATTGTTTCCAACATGGTGCGTATGACGCAATCAGCGCACTCGCATTGTGCGTTGCAAGATATTGAGTGTTAAAGGGAAGTTTGGATTGAGCGGAGCTTGTGCCGCAGGCATGCACTGAAACGGGGCATGCTGCAGCGCAAGCAGAAAAGCGGCGTGATGCTTGCGGTACGTCGCTGTTCGAGGCGTAGCAGGCCGAGGCACTCAACGAGCGCCGCGTGGTCTGTGGTGTGCTCAGCGCGTGCGATAGAGGGCGTGGCAGGCCACGCAGGCTCCCGTCAGCTTGGGCAGGGCGGCCAAGGCTTTGGTGAGATCACCCGTAGCGGCTGCCCGGGCAAATTCGCTTGCCGCCGCATGTCCGTCCCGGCCCAGACCGTTCATCTCGATCGGCATCTGCGGTCCGGGGCGCGCGTCATATGGCAGCGCCGCATTCTTGCCCATGGCCGTCTGTCCGAGGCGCTGTTCGGCGACGTCACCGGCTTCGCGTACCTTGTTTGATGCCAGCAGCGAAATGATTTCGTTGAGCGCGAGGAGGTTGTCGACCATTTCCTTGCGCAGCGTTTCCTGTGCCGCGGGGGGCAACGGTGCCAGAAAGCGTGTGTCCTGCGCGAGGGCGGGGGCGCTGAACAGGGCGACAAGCAGAAGCAGTCTTTTCATGGCGTTCTCCATCCATTCATGATCGAAGAAATGCGTGTCCTGTCTTCCTGTCGCCCCCGGATTGAGGCGGAGGGGATCAGACCTTGCGCAGGAAACAGGCCTTGAGCATGAAGTTGCCCGCATCCATCTTGCAGTCGACTTCGTGATCGCCGCCGGCGAGACGGATGCTCTTGACCTTGGTGCCGACCTTCAGCGTGGTCGACGAACCTTTGACTTTCAGGTCCTTGATCAGTACGACGGAATCGCCGTTGGCAAGCACGTTGCCATTGGCATCCTTCACCACGGCTTCGTCATCTTCGTCGGCGCCGGCCACTTCGGCCATCGGCCATTCGTAGCCGCAATCCGCGCATACGTAGTTGTCGCCGTCCGGGTAGGTGTTTTCCAGGGTGCATTGGGGGCAGGCGGGTATGGCGGACATGTTCGTGTTCCAGTGACAGTAAGCCGGCTATTTTAGGTCATCGGGCCCATGCGGGGAAATGCAATACACGCGAGCTTCATACGCGCGCAAGGTGCAGGACTCGCATTTGTCATGAATGGCGACTTTCATGTTGCTCAGTACGCAGGCGTCATGATCGAGCGTGAGGCCTGCATGGCGATAGTGCGCGGGTCGGGCGCTGAGGTTGCACATCACCACGAAACCCTTGCCGCCGAGCATCCGGGTGTAGGCGTAGATCTGGCGGTTGTCCCTGAGCAGCAGGGCATAGCGACCGTGCACGAGGGCAGGCTCTGCAGCACGCAGGGCGATCATGCGGCGATAGAAGTTGAGTACCGAGTGTGGATCGTCCCGCTGTTGTGCGACATTGACATCGGGGTAGTCGGGGTTCAGCGGCAGCCATGGTGTACCGCTGCTGAAGCCCGCGTTATGGCTGTCGTCCCACGGCATCGGTGTGCGCGAATTGTCGCGGGCGGTGAGGGTCATCTCGTCGAAGATGGCGGTCTCGTTCATGCCGCTGGCGCGGATCTCGTCGATCCGGTGACGGGCGAACACGTCGTCGAAGTCGGCCAGGCTGTGGAACACGGTGTTGGCCATGCCGAGTTCCTGGCCCTGGTAGATGAAGGGCGTGCCCTGCATCAGGAAGTACATCGCCGCGAGCGCGGTGGCGCTGGCGTGGCGGTGATGCTGCGGGTCGCCCCAGCGCGATACGACGCGCGGCAGGTCGTGGTTCTCAAGGTAGAGCGCATTCCAGCCGCGGCCATCCAGCGCGCGCTGCCAGCGGCTCAGGATGGTCTTGAGCCGGCGCACATCAAGCCCGGCGCGCGGGTTGCCCGACCACAGGTGCCAGTGTTCGAACTGCAGGATCATCGACAAGCGGTCGCGGTCGTCACCCACCCAGGTTTCGGCCTGGCGGGCGCTGATGCCGTTGGCTTCGCCGACAGTCATGATGTCGCCGTGGGCAAAGGCGTCGCGGGACAGCTGGTCGACGTAGTCGAGCACGCCATCGACATTCATGTGGAAATCGTAGGCCGGCACCGGACCCTTGCCGCCCGCACCGGGTACGTCGGGCAGGCCGTGCGCCTTCTTCATGTGGGTGATGGCGTCGATGCGGAAACCGTCCACGCCCTTGTCCATCCACCACCGCACCATGTCGCAGATGGCGCTGCGCACGTCCGGGTTCTCCCAGTTGAGGTCGGGCTGGCGCGCGGTGAACAGATGCAGGAAGTACTGGTCCGTACCGGCGTCGTATTGCCAGGCCGGGCCGCGGAAGATGCTTTCCCAGTTGTTGGGTGCGTGTCCGTCCTTGCCATCGCGCCACACGTACCAGTCGCGCTTCGGGTTGTCGCGCGAGCTGCGCGACTCGACGAACCACGGGTGCTCGTCGCTGGTGTGATTGACCACCAGGTCGAGGATGATGCGCATGCCGCGGCGACGGGCCTCGGCCATCAGGCGGTCGAAGTCGGCCATGGTGCCGAACTCGTCCATGATGGCCCGGTAGTCCGAGATGTCGTAGCCGTTGTCGTCGTTGGGCGAGCGGAAGACCGGGCACAGCCAGATGACGGTGATGCCCAGCCATTGCAGATAGTCGAGGCGGGCCAGAACGCCGGGCAGGTCGCCGATGCCGTCGCCGTTGGTATCCATGAAGCTGCGGGGGTAGAGCTGGTACACCACCGCTTCGCGCCACCACTTCTTCTTCATTTTCGAGGCTCCCATGAAGCCATGCCGCGGCCTTTCCGCGTGATCGATTGTAGGCTCAGCCATCTCTGCCGGCGAGGGCGTTTCGCGGCCGCGGAACCCGTTGTCGGCGGCGCTCTCCAGTGCAGCGGGAATTCGCCCCGAAAGACGCGGAGACTCGCCCCAAGCGGTGCGCCCAGGCGTAATCTTGTCGGCATGGCTGCGCATGTGTGTTCCTGGTTCAGTGCGCGTGAAGATGACCCTTTTGCGGGAGGTGTGCGATGGATGCGACAGGCATGAAACTGCGTGGCGTCAACCTCGGTAGCTGGCTGTTGCTGGAAAAGTGGATGGTGCCCAGCGTGTTCGAGGGCCTCGAGGCGACCGACGAAACCACCTGGTGTGCGGAGATGGGGTCGGGTGCAAGCGAGCGGTTGCGCAAGCACTGGGACAGCTTCGTGACCTACGAGGACTTCGCCTGGATCGCCGAGCGCGGTCTCAATGCGGTGCGGATTCCGGTCGGGCACTGGATTTTCGGCCCCGACTACCCCTATCACCCCAGCTATGGCGAGAACCGCCACCCCTTCGTCACCGGCGGTATCGACGTGCTAGACCGGGCGATGGACTGGGCGCAGAAGCTCGGCCTGCGGGTCATGCTCGATCTGCATGCCGCGCCCGGTTGCCAGAACGGCTTTGATAACGGCGGCATCATGGGCGTGGTCGAGTGGCATACCAAACCGGAGTACCTCGAGCATTCCCTGCGGGTGCTCGAGCGCCTGGCCGAGCGTTACCGCGCCCACCCCGCGCTGCATGCCATCGAGGTGCTCAATGAGCCGCGCTGGGATGTGCCGACCGAGTACCTGAAGGCCTATTACTTGGCGGCCTACGACCGCATCCGCAAGCACTGCCCGGCGGAGCGCGTGGCGGTGGTGTTTCATGACGGCTTCCGCTCCTACCGCGAATTCCTCGGTTTCATGCAGGCCCCGCAGTGGCAGAACGTGATCTTCGACTATCACCGTTACCAGTGCTTTGACCGTCGCGACATCGATACCGACATCTACGGCCACATGACCAAGGCCGCCGTCGAGTGGCGCGACGAGGCCGACTCGATCAATGCCGCGATGGGCTTGCCGGCGGTGTGTGGCGAGTGGAGCCTGGGGCTGGATCTGCGGGTCGTGTCGCTGTGGGCCGAGGGGCCGTACAACCACGCGCTCGAACACATGGATGCGTTTCAGCAGGATGTGGCCAGCCGCGGTTACGCAGCGGCGCAGCTGCTGGCCTTCGAGAAGCTGTTCGGCTGGTTCTTCTGGAGCTACAAGACGGAAACGACGCCTGCTTGGTGTCTGCGCGAGTCGGTGGAGCGGGGCTGGCTGCCGTCAAGTTTCCGGTAGGAGCTTTGTTGCCGGGGCGGCTTTCGTGTCGCCCCCGGCTTTGGCTTCGGCCGCAGCCGTCGGTGGCGGGCGTGTGCGTCCGCCGCGCAGGCGGTTGAGGACCAGCTTGCGGTCGTAGAAGTGGTCGAGGCCGTTGTGCAGGCTGATGTTGAGCAGGGTGGCACTGGGCAGTTCGTGGTGCAGCAGCTCCAGGGTGTCGATTTCGTCCTTGGCATCGAAAGCGTCGGTCGCCTCCTCAATGAACACCCAGCCCGGTTGCTGCAGGAACAAGCGCGCAATGCCCAGGCGCTGCTGTGCCCGCAGCGGCAGCGCCCGCCCCCAGTCGTCGAAATCGTCCAGCCGCGGCGCGAGCCACGCAATACCGGCGCATTCCAGCGCACGGTGCAGACAGGGTTCCGTGTAATGGCCGGCGCTGTGCGGGTAGCTGAGCACCGAGCGCAGGCTGCCTTCGGGCAGGAAGGGGCGCTGCGGGATGAACATCATGTTGTGCCCCGCCGGCAGGCTGATCACACCACTGCCCCACGGCCACAGGCCAGCCACGGCCTTGAACAGGCTGATGGTGACGGCGGGGTCGCCTGTGATGAGGATGCGCTCGCCGTGGCGCACGTGCAGATTGAAATCGTCCAGCAGCACCTGTCCTGAAGGCGATGCCAGGCGCAGGTGGCGCATGTCGAGTTCGGCGTGCGGGGATTGTTGCAGCTCGATGCGGGTCTTGCCGGTGGCCTTCTGCCTGTCCTGCAGTTCGAGGCTCAGCATGTCTTCATGCAGTGACACGATACGGTCGATCGAGGCCCGGCAGCGGGCCAGCTCGCCGAGGTTGTCGATGGGCCAGGACAGGGCTGAAGTCAGGCGCTGGAAGGCCTGTGCCGCCTGCATCAGCAGGCCCAGGGTCATGGCGCCGGCAATGTACTGGGGGGCGGCGATCAGGATTGGAAACACCGGCAGCAGGGTGCCGTAGCCGGTGGAGAACGAAACGATGCCGAGGTAGGCAAGCGTCTGCCTGTCCCAGCCGCGGCCGACGTCGGAGAACAGGCGATCGGCGCTGCGCCGCTCCAGCGGTTCGCCATGCATCAGCGCAATCGCCTCCGAGTGCTCACGGGCGCGCGCGAGGCCGAAGCGCAGACTGGCTTCGACCGACTGCAGGCGGTTGGTGCTGCGGATCAGTGGGCGCCCCAGCACGAGGCCGAAAACCGTGCCCACCCCGGCGTAGAGAAAGGCCATCAGCACCATGTAGCCGGGCACGGAGACCTCGGTACCGGGCAGGTTGGCGCTGCCCGAGACGCTGAGCAGGATGTCGATGAAGCTGCCGAGGATAAGGATCGAGTACAGCAGCGAATGCGCCAGCCCGACTGCGGCCTCGGTGGCGATGCGGATGTCCTCTGCGATTCGGCCGTCGGGGTTGTCGTGCTCGCCACTGGAGAACTGCAGACGATAATGGTTGGTGTGTGACAGCCATTCGTCGAGCAGCAGGCTGGTCATCCATCGTCGCCAGTCGAGCTGGACCCAGCGCTTGATGTGCATGTGCAGCGCGGTGACCCCCATGGTGAGGACGAAGATCAGCAGGAAGGTCAGGATCAGGCGCAGGAATTCGCTGAGCGAGCGGTTTTCGAGAGCATCGAACAGCTCGCGATGCCAGTAACTGACCCAGATGACCAGGCCGACCTGGGCCGCAGTCAGCACGAACAACGACAGCACCGCGCCGCGCACTGTCCATTTGCGCTCGCAGCACCAGTAGTCCCGGGCCATGCGCGCGAACTGCAAGGCTGCGTCGCGGCGCACTGCGGGGGGTGTGGAGGGGCTGGCTGCGTCCGGCTGCATTGAGCTCATTCCGGTTGCAGCAGATGCCGGCGCTGTGGGAGGCCGGGTGCCGCGGAAGCGGGTGGATATGGCCTCAGTTGCAGCCGGTTAGCGCTTTTGTCCGCAGCCTTCATGGTCATCGCGCCTTCACCGCGTATGCTCGAATTCTATATACCGGGGAGAGTATCGCAAAGGCTTCGATTTGCCGTGATCAGTTTGCACATTTGGCGCAAAATTCTGCAGCCTTGCTGCGCCCGGAAAACGCCCCTGCCCGACGGGTGCCGGTGTCAGTGGCGGCGCAGCGCACCCAGTCTGAGCAGCACCATGTTCAGCTCGCGCTGAAGCAGTTCACGCTGTTCGTCTTCCGGATGGCGCGCAAGCGCTTCCCGCAGATCGGCCAGTTCCTTGCGCAGTCGCACTTCGGGCGGGGTGAATCCGGCGTTCTTGAGCACCCGGTTGATCATGCGCTGCTCGCCGGACACGAAGAGTTCGTCGTCGAACACGAGCGGGCGCCCCGCGCCGGGCAGGTTGTCCAGTTCGCCGCGGCGGATGGCGTCGACGATGCGTTGTTCGGCGAGGATATCGAAAATCGACATCGGTGGCCGGCTCAGACCCGGAAGCTGATCTCGTGACCGGTGTCCGGGTCGGTGCAGGTCACGGTGGCGGTGCGGAAGTTCAGGTCCACGAACACCAGTGCGTTGTGCGCGCCATTGCGCCAGCCCATCGAGACGCTGGAGTCGTTTGAGTATTGCAGTTCGAATTCACCGTCGAAAGCCGGGTGGGTCGAGCGCAGTTCCATGAGCTTGAGCAGGCGTTGGGCGACATCGCTGCTGAGTGCTGCTGCCGCCTCCTCCGTCGTGTAGTAGTGGCGGTTGATGTCGCGCGCCTCGCCGGTGCGCTCCATCAGTTCGAAGTCGTTGCGACCGGCGAGCAGGCCGACGTAATAGACCTGCGGGATGCCGGGGGCGAACATCTGGATCGCGCGTGCCGCAATGTAGGCATCGTCATTGCATTGCAGGGCTTCGAAGAAGGTGCAGGTGAGCTGGTAGATGGCACCGACGCTGTGGGCATTGGCCGCCGAGCGGCGCAGGATGGGGTCGGCGCTGCGGTCGGACACGTTCTTGATGACCGCCTCAACGTGGTAGCGGGGCAGGATGTCCTCGACGTCCGGAATGCAGATGCCGTCGTGGGTGTCGAGCACGGTGATCTGGTTGTGCGGGCACATCCTCAACCATGCCTTGAGATAGCGGCTGTTGAGATCCATCATCGCATGCAGCAGCAAGGGCGGGAGGGCGAAGGCATAGGCCCACATGCCGCGGCGGGCGATCGCATACTGGTAGCTTGGGTGGTCGTGGACTTCGGGCATGATTTCGATGGCCCGTTCGGCGGCGGTTTTGCGGAACCATTCCAGAATGCGCCACACGTCCGGCTCGACCAGGAAGCAACTCGTGCCGATCTTCTTGGTGGTATAGCCGAAGGCGTCCAATCGCAGCAGTTTGACCCCGCGTTCGCCGAGGAAGGTGATGGTGTCGGTCATCATCGCGTAGGTTCGCTCGGCGTTGTAGTCGAGATCGATCTGGCTCTCGCTGAAGGTGCACCAGACGCGGCCATGCGTGCCGTCCTCGAATTCGACGTCACGAAAGGGCTCTTTCTCCTTGCGGATGTGGATCTTGGCCATATCGTCCGGGCTGATCTCGCCCAGCGCGTCGACATCGACGAAGAGCGGGGCAAACTCGGAGGCCTTTCCTTTCTTCTTGAAGTCGAGAAACTCGGCGGACTTGTCCGAGATGTGGTTCAGGATCAGGTCGAGGCAGACGTCGTAACGGCTTGCGATGCGCTCGACGTCCGCCCAGTCGCCGAAGAGCGGGTCGATTTCCTTGTGCGTCAGCGGGGAGAAGCCGCCATCGGCGTTTGACGGAAAGGGTGGCAGGAGATGCAGCCCGCCAATCGCCTTGTCCAGATGGCGCTCGATGAATTCGGCAAGGTCCGTGAGGTTGGTGCCGATCCGGTCCGGATAGGCGATGAGCTGAACCTTGTTCTTGAGCGGCATGCGAAACCCTTCCTTTATGCGGTTTTTATTGGCGTCACTGCGCACAGATCGGCTCATCCAAGCCTACAAAATACGGATCTGCCGAGTTGGGTGCAAGGAATCTCCTCACGCCGGACAGCTCCGTTGGGTGGTCGAACGTGGGGTGGGGGCGTGATCAACATGGTGCCGGTTTGAGCGCACGGGAACTCACGCTACATTTGAAGCGCCTATAATGCGCCCCTTAGTTGGGGTCTTCGCTCCCCGACCCCTTCCACTCCGGATACCTTGCATGCCGCGCCTGCTCCTTTCCTTTCTTTGTGCCCTGTTTGTCCTGACTGCCTGCAATCAGCCGGTGGAGGACACCGGGCCGGGGCAGCCGGTGAAACATCGGCAGGATGCGTTCAAGGCGGTGCTCCGCTCCTTCGAGCCGATGGGTGTCATGCTTCGCGACAAACAGTACAACGCGGGAAAGTTCGCCGAACTGGCCGGCGAGCTGGTGGCGCGGCGCGATGCGCCATGGGCCTATTTCAAGGCCGACACGCTCTACCCGCCGACCAAGGCCAAGGCGACGGTGTGGGAGCGTGCGGACGAATTTGAGCACAAGCGGCAGGTTTTCTTCGAGGCGACCGATGCATTGCTTGTTGCAGCTCAGACGCGTGAGCTGGAGCAGGTCGAGCCCGCTTACGAAAAGGTCTACGACAGCTGCAAGTCGTGCCACAACGACTTCAAGACGAAGTAAGCCCACAGAGCCCCGTCGCAGTTCTGCGCGGGATCTTCCCCCTGATGGCGAAAGCCTCGCGCGGCCGGCTCAGCCCAGCGGCTTGATGAAATAGCTCATGATCGTTGCAGAAGCCTCGCCGTCGGCGAGGATGGCCGCGGTCCATTTTGGGATGGCTTGTGCCGCCCAGATGACAAACACGGCAAGCACGATCTTGCGGCCACGCGTCATGGCATGAAGGCGCTCCATTACCTCGGCTGAAGCGCCGTGTTCCTTTGTCTCTCTCATTGCCCGCTCCTTGCTCTACGCCGGGTTTGACCCGGTCTGGATACAGCTGCCCGGCAGGTCCGGACCTCGCCGTGTGCGGCAGATGCATGTTGGAGAAGGGGCCTTTGCTCATCTTCAGTCCCGCGCACGCGCCTGCGGGGTGTCGCCGATGCCGGGCCGGCCTTTCTCCATCCATCCAGCGTAGTCGGTGCTGGCGGACTTTCAAGGTGAGCCTGGGGGCGGGCTGCTTCAATCCCACATGCCGCGCATTTTCGCGGCCAGATCAAGCGCCGCCTGCCTTGATGCCGGGGTGCCGCGCAGCTCGGGCGGCGGCTCCGGCCAGGTGTGCTGCTCGAAGTGCGGCAGCAGGCGGTTGGGAATGAAGCGGGTGCGCCCGGCGTACACATGGCGGTCGCCCATGCCCTGCTGCTGGGTGACGTAGAAGCGCTGCGGCACGATGAGGTCGAGGTGATCCTTTGCGCGCGTCATGCCGACATAGAGCAGGCGGCGCTCCTCTTCGATCTCTGCGGTGTGGCGGGTGGCGATGTCGGACGGAATGCAGCCATCCACCACATTGAGCACGGTGACTGCGTTCCATTCCTGGCCCTTGGCCGAGTGCAGCGTGGACAGGATCAGGTAGTCCTCGTCGAGCAGCGGCACTCCGGCCTCGTCGCTGGTGGCGCTGGGCGGGTCGAGCGTGAGCTCGGTCAGAAAGCGCTGCCGGCTGGGGTAGGTGGCGGCAATGCGGCCGAGCTGCTGGATGTCGCCCTGACGCACGGGCGCATCGTCGTACAGGCGGGGCATCTGCGCCTCGTACCAGCGGCAGGCGAGCTCGAAGCTGGTCGGCCACGGCGCATCCGGCCGGCCGAGGTGTTCGACCAGCGCGGCGAACTCGCTCCACGCCTGCTGAGCCGCATCGGGCACGGGTTGCTCGGCGAGCAGGGCGCAGCCTTCGGGCGCGGTACACACGTTGTCGAGGACGCGACCGGCGGTCTTGGGGCCGATGCCGGCCAGCAACTGCACGACCCTGAAACCGGAAACGCGGTCGCGCAGGTTCTCTGCCCAGCGCTGCAGCGCGAGCACGTCCTTGACGTGGGCAGCTTCGAGAAACTTGAGTCCGCCGAACTTCACGAAGGGAATGTTGCGCCGGGTCAGCTCCATCTCCAGCCGGGCGCTGTGACTGGCGGCGCGGAACAGCACCGCCTGCTGCTTGAGCCGGATGCCTTCCTCGCGGCGGGCGAGCGCGCGTTCGACCACGAAAGCGGCCTGATCGGCATCGTCACGCACCGACACCAGTTGCGGTCTGGCGCTGCTGTCGCGCTCGGACCACAGATCCTTGCTGTAGCGTTCGCTGGCCTGTGCGATCACCGCATTGGCCGCGTCGAGAATGGGGCGGGTGGAGCGGTAGTTCTGCTCCAGCGTCACGCGGTGGGCGGGTGGATTGAAGGCGGCGGGAAAGTCGAGGATGTTGCGTACCGTTGCGCCGCGAAAGGCGTAGATCGACTGCGCATCGTCGCCGACCACGGTGAGGCCGCGACCGTCCGGCTTCATGCCCAGCAGAATCTCGGCCTGCAGGTGGTTGGTGTCCTGATATTCATCGACCAGCACATGCTGGAACAGGCCGCCGACCTCCGCCGCCAGCGCCGGCTCGGCCACCATGTGTGCCCAGTACAGCAGCAGGTCGTCGTAGTCGAGCACCTGCTGCGCCTGTTTGGCTGCGACGTAGGCGCGAAACAGGGATTTAAGGTCGTCAGCCCATTCTGCGCACCACGGAAAGGTCGATTGCAGCACGTCCTTCAGCGGTGCGCGGGTATTGACCACCGCCGAGTAGATGGAGAGGCAGGTGTTCTTCTGCGGAAAGCGCTTGCTGCGCGAGGACAGCCCCGCCTCGTGACGGGCGAGGTTCATCAGGTCGGCGGAGTCTTCGCGGTCGTGGATCGTGAATGCCGGGTCCAGGCCGATGCGCCCGGCGTACTCGCGCAGCAGGCGGGCGCCGATGCCGTGGAAGGTGCCCGACCAGTGCAGGCTGGCCTGGGCCAGCCAGGGCGTGTCGGCTGCCGCCTGACCGAGAATGCGTTGCACCCGCCGTCCCATCTCGTCCGCTGCGCGGCGCGAGAAAGTGAGCAGCAGAATGCGTCCAGGGTCGGCTCCGCCGACGATCAGGCGTGCAACACGGTGGGCCAGGGTGTTGGTCTTGCCGGAGCCGGCACCGGCAATGACCAGCAGCGGGCCGGGAATGGCGTTGCTGCTGTCAGCGATGCCGAACTCCACCGCTTCACGTTGCGCGGGGTTGAGGCAGTCGAGCCAGGAAGGTAGGTCGGCGGATGGTTGAGGGGCGCTGTGCATGACTGTAATTCTATCCAGTTCAGCGCAGGCTTTGGTGCTCGTCCTTCGCAGCAAACGGCGGCAAATCGCTTGAGCGCGTTGCTGGGTGCGGCTTTCCGGCTCAGGCCGGGGTGTCTTTTGATCGGGTCGCTGACGATGGGACGACCGGATCGAAGGGAAACAGACCCGCCCGAAAGCTCTTTGCCATGAACTCGGCGCGGCCGATGGCGAGCTTGGCGGTTTCGGGGGGCAGGATCTCTTCGGCGGCTTCGCGGAACAGCGCCAGCCACTGTCCGAAGTGCTCGCGCGTGATCGGCAGGCGCATGTGCACCGGGAATGGATGGCCGGCGTAGCGCTTGGTGCCGAGCAGGGCGTTGGACCAGAAGTCGGTAACGATGGCGAGGTGGTGATCCCAGTCGCCGACGGCGTTGTTGAACACCGGGCCGAGGTCGTCATCCAGCCGTGCCCGGTCGTAAAACACCTGCACGAGTTCGGCGATCTGGGCTTCGGTGACGGCAGGTGCTTCGGACATGATGGTTCTCTTGCGGGCGGGTTTCTGCATCGGGAAATATAGCCGATCAGCGGAGCGGCCGTGCTCCGGGCAGGTATCCGGTGCGGTGCGTCAGGCGTGTGCGCTGATGCCGGAGAAGTTGAGCAGGTCTTCGATGAAGGCGGCACGCCGCCACAGGTGCGGCGCATGGTCCACGCCTTCGTAGACGCGCAGACGTGCGTCGGGGAGATGACTTGCCACGAAACGGGCCGTCTCGGCGGGGTAGAAATTGCTCTCTCCGCCGTAGACCAGCAAGGTCGGAATGGTCATCTGCGCCAGCACCGGGCGATAGTCGGCCGCGGTCAGGCTGTCCCAGCATGCGATCAGCGGGGCGGGCGACAGCTTTCGCAGGCGCTGGCGCATGGCCTGGATGCCCTCGGTGTTGGCCTCGTAAGCCTGCGTGGCAGCACGGTTTCGGCCGTCCGCCACCAGGCGCAGCACCGCTTCGGCAAAGTCCTCGCGCAGCGCAGCCATGAATACTTCATTGCGTTGCGCGTCGAAATCCCCATACACGCCGAGCTTCCAGGTGTCGTCGGTCAGCAGGCGCGGAGACTGGTCGAGAATGACGGCACGCCCCAGGCGCTCGCAGCCGAAGTCGCGCACGTACTGCCACAGCGTGAGCGCGCCCATCGAGTGCCCGACGACGACCGCGTCGCGCAGGTCGTGATGCGTCAGCAGCAGATGCAGATCCTGCGCCATCCGCTGCACGGTCGGCACCGTGGTGGTCAGCGGCGCGTGCCCGCCGTGACCACGGGCATCCCAGCGCAAGATGCGGAAGTGGGCCGCCAGCGGCTCGATGAAGGGATTCCAGTCGCGGTGGCTCGAGGTCCAGCCGTGCAGGAGCACCAGCGGGCGGCCGTCGCCGGAAATGCGCAAGTGGATGGTTTCGCCGTCGTCGGCAGTGAGCATGTTCATGGGGCGGGATTATAAGCGCTGCATGCGAATGGGCTGTTACGTGATCACGGTCAACCTTGCACCAGACGCCAACAGCCCGGAACTGCTGCCGTCATGCGCGAGCGCAACTGCGCCGAAAAATCGAATGGCATCAAAAGGCCTGGCAAAAAGAGAAAGGTTGGCTAATATACTGTTGGTATATACAGTTATTTGCCGAGGTCGATCATGCAACCACAAGCCAGCGCCCAAACCCCGATTGCCATCTATCAATCTGCCGACGGCTCAATTGCAACCGAAGTTCGTCTGGAGGGCGAAACCGTCTGGCTGACGCAGGCTCAGATGGTCGACCTGTTCGGGAAAACCAAGCAGAACATCAGCTTGCATATCCGCAATGTTTTTTCTGAAGGCGAGCTGGATGAACAGGCAGTGGTCAAGGAATCCTTGACTACTGCGGCGGATGGCAAGAAATACAAAACGCGCCTTTACAGCCTCGACGTCATCATCTCCGTTGGCTACCGCGTCAAGTCGCCTGAAGGCGCCCGTTTCCGTATCTGGGCCAACCGCATTCTCAAGGATCATCTTGTCCGTGGCTATACGCTGAACCAGCAGCGACTGACGCAGCAGCAGGAAAACATCCGCCAGCTGGAGCGCACGCTGAGTCTGTTCCAGCAAAATTTGATCGAGCAGGCCAGTTTGCCGGAGGCGCGCGGGCTGGTGAATGTGATTGCCGGTTATGCCCGCACTTTTGTGTTGCTCAACCAGTTCGACAGCGAACGCCTGCCGCTCGGCGATTTTGCGACGACGATCGATTATGAAATCTGCGAAAATGAAGCGCTCGCCGGGATCGCTGCACTGAAGGCGAACATGCGGCGATTGCCCTTTTGGTTGCGCAGAGTGACCCCGTGCAGAAGCAACTGATCATGAATCTGATTCGCGGCTGATTCCCCATGACCGCAACTGCGCCCATCAGCTTCCGTGTCCGGCGCCGCATGCGGCGGGCGGGCGAATTCAGATGCGGGCCAGCAGCGCCTCGAAGCCCGGATAGTTGTCGCGGGTCAGCCCGTATTTGGAGGCGCTCTTGCTGCGCGTTCCGCTCGTGAGTGCGTCGATGAAGGGTTCGGGGTCGGTGATCCAGCTGCCACCGACGAAGGTGACACCACGGGCGAACAGGGCGTCGGGCAGGCAGCCGGCGCTGGGGCCGATCATTGCGAACCAGCGTGCCTGGCGGCAGCAGCCGAGCATCCTGTCCAGGGTGTCGTTGAGCAGGAGCGTGCTGGTCGAGACGACCTTGGTGCAGGTGGCGAGTGCGTCGGCGTCGGTCGTGACGCGGTAGCCGTCGTGTTCGCCGGCGAGTTCGGTCTTGAGTTCGATTACGGTCAGGCTGGCACCGGCGTCGATGATGCGGCTCAGCAGGGGCTTGAACAGGCCGATCATGCCGATGGCTTCGCCAGGCGCGGGCTGCAGGCTGCCAATGGAGTCGGTGCTGTCGTCTGGGCGGAAGCCGGCGCGGTCATACAGGCAGCGGGTCAGCGCGTTGGCGGCGGCAAAGCCGAGGGTCTTGTCGATGCCGCTGCCACTGGCGTAGCGTCGGGCCAGATCAAGTGCATCGGTGCCGGTGAGGGCCGCGCGCTTCGGGTGTGCGTGCAGACGCTCGAGGGTGTCGTCGAGCAGCACGTAGGACAGGCCGAGCGAGCCGTCGTCCAGTTCGAACGCGCAGAATTCGCCACGACCATCGTTGTTGGCTTGCGCGGGGGGCAGGTGCAGTGCGCGGATGCGGGGCAGCGGGCTGCGGGCGGCGAAGCGTTCGAGCTGGGCGAGGTAGTCGTCCGCAAAACGTGCGGGCTTGGCAGTGCTCATGTCTGTTCCTGGTCCGGAGGGCGCTCGCCGCGGTGCAATCCTGCACGGACGGCAGCAGAGGCAGCGTCGCCGGCAACGGTCGAGCGACGGTTCTCGGGGCTGCGCAGCGCCCCGGGGAAGTACATTGCGGTGAGGCTCTTGGAATGAACAGGGGCGTCGGCATCCGATGCGCCGAAGCGGCGCCAGTCGCGTACCCACAGGATGTTGTCGGTCAGTTCGAGCACACCGACGGTTTCGCGGTCGCAGATCAGGATGAGGCCCATCTCCATGCGGTCGTTGTCTTCGCAGGCGAGCGCAGCGAGCAGGGTGAGGCGTACCGCGCGTCGCCGTTCGATCAAACCACTCTCAAGGTAAGAGAGCAGGTGCAAAAGGCGGTCGCGGGTACTGTTCGAGTCATGCGCAAGGGGCTGATCCATGAGGAAATCCTAGCACCCGGTGGGGTAGTGTGCCTTGATCGCGCCCAAGTCGCGCGCGGCCGGCCGGCGCTGGTGTCGCCATTGACCGACGCAGAGGCCTCGCCGGCAATGCCGCACAATGCTTCGGGCATGCGCTGTTCAAGTTAAACTGCGTTTGTCCCGCCGCGCGGGGATACAAGTTTGGGGGCGGCGCGGGTTAATTCTCGGGGGAGTGGCTGAATGGAAGAGTTGGCGTGGAGTGACGCACTGTTGACGGGTATCGACGTCATCGACCGGCAGCATCGGGGGCTGGTCGACATGATCAACGCCACCGCAGCGCGACTGGCCGATCAGTCCGAACTCAGCGCTGAGGAGGTCCGCTCGCTGGTGGGATTCCTCAAGGAATACACCGAAGTCCATTTCAGTACCGAAGAGGCCTTGATGAGCCTGTGCGGACTGCCCCCTGGTTACGCGCAGGCACACCACCACAATCACGACCGTTTTCTCGCCCTCGTGGGCGATATGGCCGATGAACTCGGCGACGATGCGGTGCCCGATGGCCGGCAGTTGCTGGCGTTTCTCGGTGACTGGCTGATTCGTCATATCCGTGGTGAGGATCAAGGGCTCGCCCGACGGCTGCGGGATGCGCGACAGGCGACC
>JALNWS010000033.1 GCA_023230755.1 Azoarcus sp. | reverse complement strand
GACGACCATAGCGTCTTGGCCCCACCCCTTCCCATCCCGAACAGGACCGTGAAACAAGATCGCGCCGATGATAGTGAGATTCGTTCTCGTGAAAGTAGGTCATCGTCAGACTAACCCTACGCTAAACCCCGCTGATACTTCGTGTCAGCGGGGTTTGTTGCGTCTACAGAAGCAGACAACGCAGACCGTGACCTGGCCGGTGTCATCGGGCAGAATCATGGGCTCTGAGTAAGACGGCAGCAGCTATGAAATTCGATCTGATCATCGTGGGGGGCGGGCTTGCCGGAGCTGCGCTCGCGGTCGCACTTCGTGGCAGCAGGCTATCGATCGCACTGGTGGAAGGCAGCCTGCCAGCCAGAGCGCCAAGCTGGGACACGCGAATTTACGCATACAGCCCGGCGAGTGTGGATTTTCTGCGTGAACTCGGGGTTTGGGACAGGCTCGACCATTCCCGTCTGTGCGCTGTCGAGCGCATGGATGTGAAGGGCGACGGCACTGGAAGTGTGAAGTTTTCGGCCTATCGGAGCGGTCTTCCAGAACTCGCCTGGATCGGTGAGTCGAGTCTGATTCATTGCGAACTGTGGGAGAGCCTCAAGCGCCAGCACAACGTCACGGTATTTGCGCCCGCCCAACCGGATACACTTGATGTGAGTGAGTCCGAAGCCAAACTGGTGCTCGATGATGGACGCAGCTTGAGTGCCGCGCTGGTGGTCGGTGCAGATGGCCGCGATTCCTGGGTTCGGCAGCAGGCGGAAATCGACGCGCACGTGACGCCATATGACGAAAGGGCTGTGGTCGCCAATCTGCGCTGTGAACACGCTCATCGGCAGACCGCGTTCCAGTGGTTCAGGGAAGATGGCGTTCTGGCGTGGTTGCCGCTTCCAGGTAACTTCATCTCGATGGTGTGGTCTGCGCCCGATGCGGTTGCGGCCGAGTTGATGTCGATGGCGGATGGCGCATTCTGTGAACGCGTCGCCGAAGCGGGTGGTGGAGCACTGGGTGTGTTCACGATTGAATCGCCGCGCGCAGCATTCCCGCTGCGACTGATGCGGGTCGAAAGCATCATCGGGCCGAGGGTCGCCCTGATCGGCGATGCCGCGCATGCCATTCATCCCCTGTCCGGGCACGGGATCAATCTCGGGTTTCAGGACGCCAGGGCACTTGCCGCTCTGCTCGGCGGATTGAAGCCTTGGCACGGCGCCGGAGACCATGAGCTACTGCGTCGCTATGCGAGGGCGCGAGCAGAGGAACCCTTTGTTCTGCAGTACGCGACTCATGGGCTGAACCGTCTGTTTTCAAGTCGAAATCCCGCGTCAGCCTTGCTTCGTAACGTCGGGATGAACCTCACTGATCGTTTGCCGGTCATAACCAATGCACTCACCCGATATGCGGTAAGTGGAAAGTTCTAATTCCTGGAGATCCTGATGTTTTCTGTTCCCGGCCTTGCCCGTGCGCTTCCGCTTGCGCTGAGCCTGTCCCTGTTTGGTGGTGCTGCGCATGCCGATGAAGCTTCGGTACGCAAAGGCATGGAGGCTTTCGTCGGTGCGCCGGCGGTCGAGTCCGTTGCCCGCACACCGTACGCCGGACTTTACGAGGTGGTGCTCAAGAGCGGTGAGTTGGTCTATACCGATGAAAAGGTCAGTTTCATTGTCGACGGTCGGGTGATTGATGCGCAGACCCGCCGTGACATGACCCAGCTTCGCCTCAATCAGCTGTCGGCCATTGACTTCTCAACGCTCCCACTCGATCAAGCCATCAAACACGTTAAAGGTAACGGAAAACGTGTGATCGCAACGTTCGAAGATCCAAACTGCGGCTACTGCAAGCGGCTCGGCAAAGAGCTCGCGCAAATGAAGGACGTGACCGTCTATACCTTCCTGTACCCCATCCTGAGCCCCGACTCCACGACCAAATCGCGGGATATCTGGTGTGCGAAGGATAAGGCGAGGACGTGGCATGAGTGGATCGTCGATGCCAAAGTGCCGGCGTCGGCAGAATGCGACACCGGTGTGATTGATCGCAATGTCGCCTTGGGGCAAAAACTCAAGATCAACGGTACGCCGACCATCTTCCTGTCGAACGGCAACCGTATTGGTGGTTACGTCCCGGCAGCGGAGCTGGAGAAGGCCATCGGGGCGATCGCCTCGAAGTAGTCAAGGCCGGGGCGGTGCAAGGCCGCCCCAGCCTTATCAACCCCTGCTCAGCGCAGTCGCTGGCTTCACCCCGTTCGGAAGCAATACCCAGATACGGCCATTCTGCCGCATCTTTCCGGCCTGTGTTCCAGCCTCGGCACCAAACCCCCAGAAGTAGTCCGCGCGTATCGGCCCCTTGATCGCGCTGCCGGCGTCCTGAGCAAGAACCAGACGGTTAAGCGTGCGATTGCTGTTGGGCCAGGTGGTAGACAGGAAGACGGGTGCGCCCATGGGGATGTAGGCCGGATCGATGGCGATACTGCGCTCTTCTGAAATCGGGACCCCGAGCGCGCCAATGGGGCCGCTGGTGCTGGCGGGGAGCTCGCGGAAGAATACATAGCTCGGATTCGTGTTGAGTAGCTCACTCAGGCGGGCGGGGTTGTCCCTTGCCCATTGGCGAATGCCTTCCATCGACGCTTTGTCTAGCGTGAGCGCCCCCTGGCCAACGAGCCAGCGTCCGATGGACTGATAGGGATGGCCGTTCTGGTCGGCGTAACCGACGCGGACCCGGCTGCCGTCGGGCAGTTCAACGCGGCCCGAGCCTTGTACTTGCAGGAAGAAGAGGTCGATCGGATCGTCCGCCCACAGCAGCACTTTGGAGGCCATCTGATCCTGCCGCTGCTCAAGTTCGGCACGCGTCCAGTAGGGTACGACCGTGTTGCCGACAAGGCGACCGCGCAGACGCAGGGATTTGAGCTCCGGATAGACGCTGGCGAGGTCGATCGTCAGCATGTCGTCGGGCGGCGCATGGATCGGCCATCTGCTCTGAGGCGAGCGAACGCGGCTACCTTTGATCAGCGGCTCGTAATAGCCCGTGACGAGGCCGCTGTCCGAGCCATCTGCATTCTGTGAATGCCATGGTGTGAAGTGCCGTTCGAAGAATGCCTTGACCTCACTTGTGGAAGGGCTGGAGGGGAGCCTTGCGCCAAGCGCACAGACTGCCCTCCAGTCGCTGCGGCGCGATAATGCCTTGCATGACTCACGAAAAGCCGGCCACGCGGCGGTCAGATCATCCTCGGCCCAGCCGGGGAGTTGTGACCAGGCCGACAGTGTCATCGTACCGCCCTGCCCCTGGGGCGTTGTCGGAGCGGGGGAGGAGGGAGGTGGCGTGGTGGGCGCCGTTGGCGATGGGCATACCGGACAGCTTGGGCAGGGTTGTGCGCGCACACAGGTCTGTGGTTTCGCTTCCGTAACCGGTGTTGGTGCCGGTTGTGGCGGTGTTGCGCAGGCGGCAAGCAGGGCCGCGAGCGTAACGGCTGCGAGATGTTGCGGGAGGCGTTGATGGGCCTGGCTCATGATGGGGATCGGTTAAACTCGGGGCATCCGGCCCCGCAGTATACCGGGGCCTGCTTCCGATTCCGGTAACCAGGCTGTAACGTACGGAGGCATGGAATGTGGGTGGTTTTCCTTGAAGCGGGGCTTGCCCTGCTGCTGTTGCTGATTATCGTGTGGGCGACCTGGCCGCGCCGCAAGAACGGAATGGACGAAGACGATGGAAATGAATGAACTCAGCGCCCTCATCTGCAGGGCGGAGCGGGTGCTCGAGCGGCTCGAGGCGATACTGCCGGGGCCGGCGGAGCCGCCCGACTGGGCTGCGGCACACGCGTTTTTGTGGCGCCGGCGTCATGGACGGGGGAGTTTGCAGGCGGTAGGCGTGCCGCATGGGATTCGTCTGCAAGATTTGCAGGACATCGACGACCAGAAGGCTCGCATCGACCGCAATACGCGACAGTTTCTCAGCGGAAAACGGGCCAACAATGTGCTGTTGACCGGCGCGCGCGGTACCGGCAAATCATCCCTGATCAAGGCCTTGCTCAACGAGTACGCCGAACAGGGATTGCGCGTCGTCGAAGTGGACAAGGCGGACCTGGTTGATCTGCCCGAGATCATGGAGATGCTGGCCGGTCGCCCCGAGCGTTTCATCGTGTTCTGCGACGACCTTTCCTTTGAGGAAGGTGAGGGCGCGTACAAGGCGCTCAAGAGTGTGCTGGACGGATCGGTATCGGCGGTGTCCGACAATGTATTGCTGTATGCGACCTCGAACCGTCGCCACCTGATGCCCGAGTATCACGACGAGAACCTTCAGGCGCGGCACGTGGATGGCGAGGTTCATCCGGGCGAGGCGGTGGAAGAAAAAGTGTCGCTCTCCGAACGCTTCGGCCTCTGGATCTCGTTCTATCCTTTCGCTCAGGACGAGTACCTCGACATCGTCGAGCACTGGCTCCGGTCCTTTGGCGTATCAAAGCGCAAGCTTGCTGCTGCTCGGCAGGAGGCCCTGCAGTGGGCGTTAATGCGCGGATCGCGTTCCGGGCGGGTCGCCTGGCAGTTTGCCCGTGACTACGCGGGTCAGCTGGAGGGCTGAAGGATGGTGACGAAGGTGGTCAATGTGGCTGCGGGTGTCATCACGCGCGAGGACGGCTGCTTTCTCATCGGACAACGTGCGCCCGGAACCTTCTATCCAGGTTACTGGGAGTTTCCGGGTGGCAAGGTCGAGGCTGGCGAAACGCCAGCTGAGGCGCTGAAACGGGAGCTCTACGAGGAACTCGGGATCCGTGTCGAACGCCTCCATCCGTGGCTGTTGCGGGAGCACGTCTATGAGCATGCTCATGTGCGCCTGCATTTTTTCGAAGTACCGCAATGGCAGGGCACGGTGAACGAACATGTACACAGTGCGCTCGCCTGGGTGCGACCGGGCCAGGTCGACCGTTCGCCCATGCTGCCGGCAAACGGTCCGATCCTGAAGGCGCTGCGTCTGCCGCGCAAGATGGGAATCACCTGCGCGCTGACAATGGGGGTTTCCGCCCAGCTCGATGCGCTGGACAAGGCTCTGGCACAAGGGTTGGGGATGGTGCAGGTGCGCGAATCGGGGCTTTCTGCGCACGAACGTTGCGAATTTGCAGCGGAGGTCGTGCGTCGCGCACATGCGTGTGGTGCGCTGGTGGTGATCAATGATGACGGGGCGCTGGCGGATGCGTGCGGTGCGGACGGGGTGCATCTGCCTGCCCGCCGGCTCGCGGACATGACACGGCGGCCGTCGTTCGAGTGGGTCGGGGCCTCATGCCACAGCCGTGAGGAACTTGAACACGCTGCCGCACTGGGGCTCGATTACGCGCTGCTGGGGCCGGTGAAGGAGACGCTCAGCCATCCGGGACAGGCTGCGCTGGGTTGGGACGCATTTGCCAGGTTGAGTGCCGACTTGCCGATGCCGGTTCTGGCTCTGGGCGGAATGGACGATGCCGACATGTCGGACGCCCGCCTCGCAGGAGCACATGGTGTGGCGGCGATCCGGTCCTGCTGGCGCGTGCAGAGCCAGATCTAGGAGGGCGTATCGTCGCCGGCGTCTGGCGGGGAGGTCGGAACGCGATAGCTTTCCGATGCCCATGCACCGAGGTCGAGCTGTTTGCAGCGTTCGGAGCAGAAGGGGCGGAAGCGGTTATCGGTACGCCATTCGGTCATCTTTCCGCACTGTGGACAGCGGACCACGCGTGGAGTGGAGTCGGATTTGGTCACAGGCTGCAGAAGGTCAGTTCAAAGGGAATGTCACGTTCGGCGACGCGCGGTCGCACGACGGTTTCGGGCAGCATGAAGCGGATGTTGAGCGCGTACTTGTTGGCACTGATCTCGGGGATGACAGGCTCCTGGCGGGGGATGCGAATGCGCAACATTTGCGCGGTGCGCCCTGCCATCGTCATCTGAAAGGTACCGGCCTTGGCCCGCAGTTCTTCGGGGCGGCCACTGCTGCGCAGCAAACGCAGGACGATCTCGAGCCCGCTGCGTATTGGCGCCATCGGTCGCGCCCAGGTGTCGAGGTCGCGCCGGCGTGCGTCGGCGTCGCGGCTGAGCCAGAAATGGTAGGACGGCAGGTCGAACTGGCATACGCCACCGGGAATCGCCGCACGGCTGCGGATGCCCATCAGCCATTCATTCTCGCGCAGATACTGCCCGATCTTGCCCGCCATCGCGAGCAGCCCGGACGAGGCCTGCTCGATCTCGTAGAGCGCGCCCGACAAGGCCTCTTCCGAGATATCCGGGTTGTTGCGAAAAGAGATCAGGATCTGGCGCTGGCGTTCAAGTTCCTGAACGAGATCGACCTTGAGATCGGCGCGGCCGGCCACATCGAGAATCTCGAACAGGCTCAGCAGGCCGACATGGTGGTCGAGTGGGGCATCACTGCCGCAAAAATGGGCATGTTTGCGAAACAGGTCCTCAAGGCGCAGCAGAGTGCGGATACGCTCATTGAGAGGATATTCGTAGCTGATCACGCACACGTTCCGAAGGCTGGTGGAAGTACCGGGTTAGCGGACGATGATAGCACAGGGGTCGAAGACGCTTTGGCCAAAGGCTGGCAACCGGGATTTGCGGCTTCAGCCAGCAAGCGCGAGGTAGGACGCGTGCAACACGTCGACCTGTGCGTCCAGCGCTTTCAGGGTACCGCTGTTGTCGATCACGTCGTCGGCGGCGGCAAGTCTGGCGGCACGGCTGATCTGGGTCGCAATGATGGCGCGGACTTCGTCTTCGCTCAGTCCGTTGCGCGTGCGAACGCGCTCGATCTGCACGTTTTCCGGGCAATCGACGACGCACACGCGGCTACATCGTTCGCGGTAGGTGCCCGATTCGATCAGTAGCGGTACGGCGAGGATGACGTAAGGGCTGGATGCCCGTGCGCATTGACGTTCGCTTTCAGCCCGGATCATCGGGTGCAGGATGTGTTCGAGACGCTTGCGGGCCGCCGGTTCCGTGAAGACCAGATTGCGCATCCGGGGGCGATCGAGGCGGCGCTCGGGAGTGACCATCTCAGGGCCGAAGGCCTCAATAATGCGGGGAATGGCCTCGCCGTCACAGCCGGTCAGGTCGTGCGCGATCAGGTCGGTGTCCACCACCACAATGCCGTGTGAGGCAAAGCGTGAAGCCGCGGCACTCTTTCCACTGCCAATGCCGCCCGTCAGGCCGATGATGATCGGGCATTTGGCGCTCACGGCGAACAGCCCGTGAGGTGCCGCGTCAGCGCTTCGTCGTCGGCAATGGGCGTCAGTTGTGCTTCTTCGCCATCGACTTCAATCCGGTACTCGATCGTAGTGCGCGTGGCGATGCCTGCGCCACGAACCCCTTTTGCCCGCAATTGCGACAGATGCAGCCTGGACGAAGCTTCGGTCTTGAACAGGCCGAGCGAAATTGCGAACTGATTGGGGCCGGCCTCCTGAACGATGAAAAGATCGTCGACGCCTTTGGCGCGCAATGCCCGGGCCTGCCGATCCGCCGCATCCCGGTTGGGTTGTGGTGGAATGCGTACCCACCACGATGATGGGACTTCGACGCTGCGTTGTCTGGGCGTCATTCCCGCTGCGGCAAGGCGGGCGCTCAGCCGATCGGCATCCGAGGCATTGAGGCCCGACCACGCCCTGCAAATGAGCGCTGCGGCAACGGGGGGCGGTTCCTGCGGCGGTGCAACCACGTCAGGTGGGGGCGCGGGCTCGGGTGCAGCGGGCGTCTCAGTTGCCGCCTTGTCCTCGGGGGCGGATGTCGGCGTCAGCATCTTGATTCGGTCGGGGTGGAGCTGGTTGGTGATGCGCTCCGGCTCACCGGCTGGCGGCGCAAAGCCGAACCAGCCCTTGAGCGCGCCGAAAGCCAACGCATTGAGAATGACCAGCAGGATGAACAGAAAACGCAAGGTCGTCATGTCCGAAGCTTACCCGATCAGGGACAAAGTGAATAAGTCTGCAGATATTGCTGCAAACGCAGCGCATGGATGCTGTGTCCGCCGCATCTCAGGCCTCCCGGGCGATGCGGGCGAGTCCGTCGAGAACGAGGTTATCGACCCGTTGCACGGGCACGGGCAGCAGGTTGGCAAATGCATCGGCGGCCCCCCCGCCGAGCAGGCAGCATGCGCCGTCAGCGGATTCGATCTGGCGGAACATCCGCTCCACCGCACCCGCCTGTGCGTGCAGGCAGCCAGAAAGAATGGCGTCTGCCGTACTACGCGGTGTGACACTGTACTGGCCTGCCAGTAGCGGCAGTTGTGCAGTGTTCGACGTCAGCGCCCGTTGCATCAGCTCGACGCCGGGCAGAATCAGCCCACCGAGAAAGTCGCCAGAGGCGTCGAGCAGATCGATAGTCGTGGCGGTGCCGGCCATTACCACGAGACAGGCATGAAGGTGCTGCGAGCGCGCGCCAATCAACGCCGCCCATCGATCTGCGCCGAGTTGAGCTGGTCGATGGTAAAGGTTGCGTACGCCGCAATGCCTGGCCCCCGGCGTGATCCACTCGGGGGTGATGCCGCGCTTTGCGGCGAGCGCGCCAATCCGTCCACCTACCAAGGGGCCCGCCACGTTGGCACCGATAATGCGGTGGATGTCGGGGGTGGTCGCAAGGACGGCATCGAGCGCATCGAGCTGATCGTGCTCGCAGGCGCCTTCGACCGGATTCGTCGTGCCTGACAGGCGCCATTTGATCCGGGTGTTGCCGGCATCGATCAGAAGCGTCATGTGTTTGGCCTCAGTGAGACTTCGCCCGACAGAATGCGGACCACGCCGCTGTCACTCCGGATCAGCAGTGCGCCATCTTCATCCACGCCGACACAGGTGCCGACGACGTCCTTGCCTTCACCGCTGATCCTGACTGGCAGGTTGGCAAAGGCATTGTGCTGTTCCCAGGCGCCACGCAAGGCGTCGAAACCGGCGACGGCATAGGTCTGGAACAGCCCATGGAGTTCGGTCAGCACGAGGCCGAGCAGGATTTCGCGGCTGGGGGTGCGCCCCAGTTCGCGAGTCAGATCGCTGATGCCAGCCTGTTCCGGAATATGCACACCGGGCGGGAGCTCGATATTGATGCCGATGCCGATGACGGCAGCCATCGAGCGCGCGCGTCCCGGGATCAGCTCGACAAGTACGCCTGCCAGCTTGTGTCCGTGGACGAGAACGTCATTTGGCCACTTCAGCTGTACACCTTCAACCCCGAGCTTCTCGCAGGTGAGTGCAAGCGCGAGGCCGACTACAAGTGACAGACCGGCCGGGACGGGGGCGCCCGGCATGAAGCGCCACAGCGAGGAGAAGGTCAGGCTGCGCCCGGGCCAGGACAGCCACTGCCGTCCACGTCTGCCGCGTCCCCCGGTTTGCGCGCTGGTGACCAGCACGTGAATCCGTCCGTCGTCCGCCGGGGGGTGAGCCATCAGCTCGGTATTGGTCGACACGCAGGTGTCCAGCCAGCGCACGCTGAAATCGTGCGCGAGCGAACCCAGCGCAGCAGACAGTGCTGACAGATCAGGCGGGGTATTGTCAGGAAGAGAGCTCAAGCGGATCGTCCCGGGTGGCAGTTGGCCCGGGATTATCCTTCATCTTGCGGTCATCTACGAGACCTTCGCCCCTACGGTGTCGGTTCAGCCCTCGTGACCGGCGTTCGCGGCGGGCGCGCGATCCTCGTCCATGCCCAAGTCCTGGATCTTGCGGGTGATGGTGTTGCGTCCTATCCCGAGCAGTTGGGCGGCCTCAATGCGGCGTCCTCCGGTTGCCGTCAGTGCGCGCCGGATGAGGGTGCGCTCGAACTCCTTGGTCAGGCGGTCGAACACTTCGCCCGGTGCGGTCGAGATCAGGCGGTCAGCCTCAAGGCCAAGGCCGTCAACCCAGTTGACCGGCGACTCCCGCATTGGCTGGTCACGCATCTCAGGCGGTAAATCTGCCACCTCGATGACCTGGCCGGGCGCCATCACCGTCAGCCAGTGGCACAGATTTTCGAGTTGGCGGACATTACCCGGGAAGGGCATGGCCTGCAGGTATTTTTGCGCGGCTTCCGAAATGCGCTTGCTCTCGACGCTGAGCTCATGCGCGCTGCGCAGCAGGAAGTGGCGCACCAGAATGGGAACGTCTTCGCGCCGCTCGCGCAAGGGCGGCAGGCGCAGGCGAATGACGTTGAGGCGATGGAACAGGTCTTCGCGGAACAGGCCCTGACGGACGCGTTCTTCCAGATCCTGGTGGGTTGCCGCGATCACGCGCACATTGGCGCGGATGGGTTGGTGGCCGCCGACCCGGTAGAAGTTCCCGTCCGACAGAACCCGCAGCAGGCGGGTCTGGAGCTCCGACGGCATGTCACCGATTTCGTCGAGGAAGAGTGTGCCGTCGGCGGCCTGTTCGAAACGGCCGCGACGTTGCGTGGCCGCGCCGGTGAAGGCGCCGCGCTCATGGCCGAACAGCTCGGATTCGAGCAGGTCGCGCGGAATTGCTGCCGTGTTGATCGCGATGAAGGGCGCATCCCGCCGCGGACTGTGACGATGTAGCGCGCGCGCAACGAGCTCCTTGCCGGTGCCGGACTCGCCATTGATCATCACCGTCGCATGGGACTGGGACAGGCGTCCGATGGCGCGGAAAACTTCCTGCATCGACGGCGCCTGGCCAAGGATCTCTGGCGCAACGGTGGTCTCCTCTTCCGCACTTTCCTGGTGCGGACTTTGCTCCAGCGCACGACGGACGAGCGCAACAGCCTGGTCTACGTCGAACGGCTTGGGCAGGTATTCGAAGGCGCCACCCTGGAAGGCCGATACCGCGCTTTCCAGGTCCGAGTAGGCAGTCATGATGATGACCGGCACGTCAGGGAAGCGGGTCTTGACCCGTTGCAGCAGGGTCAGGCCCGATTCACCAGGCATCCTGATATCCGAGAGCATGACGTTGGGCGGCTGGCTGGACGATTCGAGCTCCTCCAGCGCTTCGTTCGCGGAGGCGAAGCTGCGGTGGTTGATCTCCTCACGGCTGAGTGCTTTCTCCAGGACCCAGCGGATGGAGCGATCGTCATCGATGATCCAGACAGTATTCATAATGTATGCACTTATTTGGTGCGGGCGGCTGTGCGCATGCTCAGGCCCGCTCGGTAATCGGAATCAGAATGGTGAAGCAGGTGCGCCCCGGGTGGCTGTCGACATCGATCATGCCCTGGTGCTGCTCCACGAAACTCTGTGCCAGTGACAGGCCAAGGCCGCTCCCGCCGTTGCGTCCCGATACCAGCGGATAGAAGATCTTGTCGCGGATCTCATCCGGGATCCCGGGGCCGTTGTCGATTACTTGCAATTCCAGTGCCAGCTTGAAGCGGCGTTTGGCCAGCGTCACCTGACGGGCCACCCGGGAGCGCAGAACAATCTCGCCGCAGCCATCGAGCGCCTGCGCCGCGTTGCGGGTAATGTTGAGAATGGCCTGAATCAGCTGCTCGCGATCTGCGGAAAGCTCGGGAAGACTCGTGTCGTAGTCGCGACGAATGATGAGGTTGGGGAACTCGGCCAGGATGAGGCGGCGGACGCGTTCGAGCACGTCGTGAATATTGAGCTGCGCAGGGCGCATCATGCTGTGCGACGTCAGCAGGCGGTTCATGAGGTCCTGCAGACGATCGGCCTCGGCGATGATCACTTCGGTGTATTCGCGCAGCAGGGGATCAGCGAGCTCACGTTCCAGCAACTGCGCAGAGCCGCGAATGCCCCCCAGCGGGTTCTTGATTTCATGCGCGAGGTTGCGGATGAGCTCTCGATTGGCTTGCTGTTGCTGCAATAACTGCTCCTCGCGCGCCACGCGCAATTGCGCGTCGATTGGCCGAAACTCCAGAAGCAGGTGCACCCCGGTCGCATCAATCGGACTGACTGTGCAGTCGAGGTGGATTACGGCGGTTTCGGTACGCTGGATCTTCAGATCCTGACCGGTGTAGCTCCAGCTGGTACGCAGGGCGTTATGCAGCGCGGTGCCGAGTCCGGGAGGTTCGCCGAGCAGGCGCGACAAGGGGTGGCCTATCAGCTTGCGGCGGCTGATGGCGAAGAGGTTTTCGGCGCCGGGGTTGATGTAACGGACAATGAGCTTCTCGTCGATCAGCACGACGGCTGAGGAGAGGAGCTCTAGCCCGGCGAATGGGCCTGTGGCCGACGGATGAGGTTGTTGTGCCATGGGTGGTTTCAGTTGTTTGCGAATTTGTACGCAAGAACCACGCCAGGCATTGTCAGCGGAGGCCGGAGAGCTCCCGGCGCAGCGCGTCTACATTGCGCTGGTGCAGTTCCACCTTGTCCTTGAACGGTTGCAGCCGGTCGAGCACCTTCTGGTAGTTGCGTTCGTTACCGAGGCGGGTGGCCTCCTGCTCGGACAGTGCCTTGCGCGCATCGGCTAGGGCGGCTTCCTCGGTTGCCAGCTCGGTTTCGAGGACTTTGTGACGGGCGTCGTCGCGTTCACGCTGGGCGTCAGGGCTGACCTTGGGGAAGCTTGATGGCGCAGGCTGGGCGGTGGCTGGCCGTGGCGCAGGGATGGAAGAGACCGACTGGTCGCTGTCCAGCTGAGTGCATCCGCGGGCGAGGCTGCGGTCGTTGGTGTAAGTGGTTCTGCCGTCGGCATCAACGCATTTGTAAACCTGGGCGTGAGCCAGCGGGGTGATACAAAGAGCAAGAATCAGCGGCAGTGTTCGCATGGGTCTCTTGAAGTTGTCGAGATCATGGCGGTACAGGCTTTTGCACGGCATGACCGGTCGGAAAGCAACCTTGGAGGGGATTAGACCCGATAAAAAAGGGACGGGCAATGCCCGTCCCTGTTGATGCCGTCGTAATCGGAAGATTACAGGCTGTAGTACATGTCGAATTCCACCGGGTGGGTGGTGACGCGCATGCGATCGACATCCTCCATCTTCAGTGTGATGTAGGCATCGATGAAGTCGTTGGAGAACACACCGCCACGGGTCAGGAACTCGCGGTCCTTGTCCAGGTACTCCAGTGCCTGTTCGAGGCTGGTGCACACGGTCGGGATCAGTGCATCTTCTTCCGGCGGCAGATCGTACAGGTTCTTGTCAGCCGGATCGCCCGGGTGGATCTTGTTCTGGATGCCGTCCAGGCCTGCCATCATCAGTGCGGAGAAGCACAGGTAGGGGTTGGCCAGGGGATCTGGGAAGCGTGCTTCGATACGACGACCCTTGGGGTTGGCGACGTAGGGGATACGGATCGAGGCGGAACGGTTGCGGGCGGAGTAAGCCAGCTTGGTCGGCGCTTCGTAATGGGGAACCAGACGCTTGTACGAGTTGGTGCCCGGGTTGGTGATGGCGTTCAGCGCGCGAGCGTGCTTGATGATGCCGCCGATGTAGTACAGCGCGGTTTCCGACAGGCCGGCGTAGCCATTGCCTGCGAATAGGTTCTGACCGTCCTTCCAGATTGACTGATGCACGTGCATGCCAGAGCCGTTGTCGCCGACGATGGGCTTGGGCATGAAGGTGGCCGTCTTGCCGTACTGGTGCGACACGTTGTGCACGATGTACTTCAGGACCTGGGTCCAGTCTGCACGCTTGGTCAGAGTGCTGAACTTGGTACCGATTTCGCACTGGCCGGCGTTGGCAACTTCGTGGTGGTGAACTTCGACCGGCACACCGGCGGCTTCAAGCGCCAGGCACATTGCGGCACGGATGTCGTTGAGGCTGTCGACCGGGGGAACCGGGAAGTAGCCGCCCTTGACGCGCGGACGGTGGCCGGTGTTGCCGCCTTCGATCTTTTCGGCGGTAGACCAGGCAGCTTCTTCAGAGATGATCTTGCTGAAAACGCCGGACATGTCGATCGACCACTCGACTGCGTCGAAGATGAAGAACTCGGGTTCAGGGCCAAAGAAGGCCGTGTCGCCAATGCCGGTGCTCTTGAGGTAGGCCTCGGCGCGCTTGGCGATCGAGCGCGGGTCGCGGTCGTAACCCTTGCCATCGGACGGCTCGATGACGTCGCAGGTCAGGACAATGGTGGTTTCGTCGAAGAACGGGTCGATGTAGGCGGAACTCGGTTCCGGCATGAGGATCATGTCGGAGGCCTGGATGCCCTTCCAGCCGGCGATTGAGGAGCCGTCAAACGGGTGACCATGCTCGAAGTGATCTTCTTCGAAAGCCGAAACCGGCAAGCCGACGTGTTGTTCCTTGCCGCGGGTATCGGTAAAGCGCAGGTCAATGAAGCGGACTTCATTTTCCTGAATCATTTTCATGACGTCTTGAGCGTTCATATTCACTCCTGGTGAGATGAGGCAAATTATTCGAAAAGATCGGTCAGATAACGGCCAGACTTCCGTTGTCGCGGATGCTAGCAGTATCCGTGCCACCCAAATTCTGTCCTTCGATCATTGTGCCACAAGGGTCTGTCGCTGATGCAGGTCTGCTGGTGGCACCAAAACAGTGCGTCAGGCGTGGTTCATGCCTTAATGTGGTGCAATCTCCACAAAGAATGAGATCCGCCGATAGTGTGGATGCGCGCGCATCCAGGTTTCCGTGCGCCGTTTGAGTGCGTCCAGCGCGGCGGGTGCATCGTTGGCGGTAAAAAATGCGTCAACCTCGATGCGCTGTCCCAGATAGTGCACCTGGGTGCGGTTCGGCGTCGGTCCGTGGGTTCCGATCAGCGTTTGCAGGTCGGCCGCAATGGTCCGGCGCTCGGGGAGGGCGCCCAGCGCCACGGACGGCACCGCATCGTCGTCTTCGGGGTCGATGTGCACCAGGACATCCTTCACTTCCGGATGCGCGTTGCGCACGGCGATGTAAACGTTGTCCGAGATGTGGTGACCTTCCGATACGGTGATGCGAGGATCGACTTGCACATGAGCATCGCACAGTACGCGGTCGGCCATGCGTCGTGTCCGCAGTTCGTGCAGGCCGATCACGCCCGGTGTCGTCACGATGGTCTCGCGCAGCCGGGCAACGTCTTCCGCCGGCAAGCCGGTGTCGATCAGCTCTCGCACCGCCTTCCAGCCCAGCTTGATGCCCATGTGCATGATCAGGAAGCCAACGACTGCCGCGGCCAGTGGTTCGAGAAACGGGTAGCCCGACAAGCTGCCGCCGATCCCCACCGCAACCACCAGGGAGGAGGCGGCGTCCGAGCGTGCATGCCACGCATTTGCCTCCAGTATCGGTGCCTTGAGCCGGCGGCTGGCGGCCAGTGTGTAGCGGAACAGGCCTTCCTTGGCAAAGAGAGTGATCACGGCAACGATCAGGGCGGCAGGGTGCAGGGCCGGGAGGTCGTGCATGTTCTGCAGTCGTATGCCTGAGCTGAGCAGAAAGCCGATGCCCACTGCGGTCAGCACGGCGCCGAGCAGCAGCGACGTGATGGTTTCGATGCGGCCGTGGCCGTAGGGATGATCGTTATCGGCCGGGTCCGCACCGTGTCGGCCCGCCACCAGAACCAGCAAGTCGGTCACGAGGTCGGAAAATGTGTGTGCGGCGTCGGCGACCAGGCTGAAGGCGTTGGCGAAGAGACCGATGATGACCTGGCTGACCGCGAGCACGGCATTGGTCACGATGGCGACCAGGGCGGTGCGCTGTATGCCTCGGCTGCGAAGGGACGCGCTGTCGGTCGGTGCCGGCGGCGGAGAGACGGAGTGTTCTGTGGTGGGCATGTGGATGGCCAGAGGGGATGTATACTGCGTGTCTGACGAATTCTAGCCGGATGCTGCCATGGGAACCCTCTCTGCCTTGCTCGAGCTTGCTCATCAGCGGGCTGCTGACATGAATTTGCCCTACCAGGGGGCGTTGACGCCCACTGAGGCACATCAGGTCTGGCAACTGGCCCCCGGCGCAAGACTGGTCGACGTGCGCACGCGTGCCGAGTGGGACTGGGTTGGCCGGGTGCAAGGGGCCGTTGAGATCGAATGGCTTACCTATCCGGCGATGAAGCCCAATCCCGATTTTCTCGTACAGTTGCGCCATCAGGTCGACGCCGAGGCAATGGTACTGTTCCTGTGCCGTTCCGGCGCAAGATCGGACGCCGCGGCGAGAGCTGCGATTTCGGCCGGTTTCAGCAATTGCTATAACGTTCTCGAAGGCTTTGAGGGTGACAAGGATGCCAACGGGCACCGTAACCACATCGGGGGCTGGCGCCACGCCGGTCTGCCCTGGAAGCAGGGCTGACGTTTCCACCCCCGGGACGCAAGCGTGCCGGGTATCCGTTTTTGTATGACCGGCGTTTGCCGGCATTTCTGAAGCGAGTTCTGTCTCATGCAAGTAGCCACCATCAGTTTTGACCGCTTCAACGCGCTCGCGGATGCCGAGGCGCAGGAGCGTATTCGTGCAGCACGTGCCCGCCTGGGCGACAAGGCGGTGTTGCTGTGTCACCACTATCAGCGCGCCGACGTTTATCAGTACGCAGACCTGACGGGTGATTCACTCAAGCTGGCGCGGCTTGCCTCGCAAACCGAGGCCGACTACATCGTGTTCTGTGGTGTGCACTTCATGGCGGAAGTCGCCGACATCCTCTCCAAACCCAGCCAGATGGCCATCCTGCCCGACCTCGCCGCCGGCTGTTCGATGGCCGACATGGCCAGTCTGGCCAAGGTCGAGCGCTGCTGGCGTGAACTCGCCGAGGTGCTGGACAAACCCGACGAACACATCACGCCCGTGACCTACATCAACTCGGCGGCCGACCTGAAGGCTTTCTGCGGCGAGCATGGCGGCATTGTGTGCACCTCGACCAATGCGCCGACGATCCTCGACTGGGCGTTTTCGCGTCGCGAAAAGGTGCTGTTCTTCCCCGACCAGCATCTGGGACGCTGGACCGGATTCAAGAAAGGCATCCCGCTTGACCAGATGGTGGTGTGGGATCCGGATCTCGAATACGGCGGCCTGACGCATGAGCAGATCCGCAAGGCCAAGGTCCTGCTGTGGAAGGGGCATTGCTCGGTGCACCAGATGTTCCAGCCGGCCCATATCGAGCGCTGGCTTGCAGCGAATCCGGGCGGCCTGGTGATCTCGCATCCGGAGAGCAGCCTTGAGGTGTGCCAGCAGTCCGATTATGTGGGGTCGACCGAGTACATCATCAACACCATCACTGCGGCGCCTGCCAACACGCGCTGGCTGGTGGGGACCGAGCTCAATCTGGTCAACCGTCTGGCCGAGGAGATGAAGCCGGAGGGCAAGCTGGTCCAGTTCATGGCGCCCACCGTGTGCATGTGCTCGACCATGCAGCGCATCGATCCGCAGCATCTGGCATGGACGCTGGAGAACCTCGCCGACGGCAATGTGGTGAATCGCATTCAGGTGCCCGCACACGAGGCCGAGCTGGCGCGAATCGCGCTCGACCGCATGCTTGCGGTGTCCTGAACACGGTGTCCAGAGCCGGAGCGCTGCGGCCATGACGCTGCGTATCTGCACCTACAACATCCACAAGGGCTTCTCGCAGTTCAACCGCCGCATGGTGGTGCATGAACTGCGCGAGCGCCTGCGCAGCCTCGACGTCGATCTGGTCTTCCTGCAGGAGGTGCAGGGGCTGCACGTCAATCATTCGGTGCGCCACGCCGACTGGCCGCAACGACCGCAGCACGAGTTTCTCGCCGAGGATGTGTGGTGCCAGACCGCGTATGGCGGCAACGCAATATACGATCACGGACATCACGGCAACGCCATCCTCAGCCGTCACGCCATCCTGAGCACCGATAATCAGGACATTTCCGACCACCGCTTTGAGCACCGCGGGCTGCTGCATTGCGAGGTTTCCCTGCCCGGACTCGATGTGCCGGTGCACTGCGTGTGCGTGCATCTGGGCTTGATGGCGGGAAGCCGGCGGCGGCAGATGACGGCCCTGGCCGAACGCATGGAGCGTCTCGCCCCCGATAATGCACCACTGATCATCGCCGGCGACTTCAATGACTGGCGCAATCGTGCCGACAACCTGCTGGGCCACCGCCTGGGGCTGGTCGAAGCTTTTGGCCGCGAGGACGGACGGCCGCCGCGCAGTTTTCCGAGTGCGCTGCCCTTTTTTCGTCTCGATCGCATCTACGTTCGAGGCTTCAGCGTGACTCGGGCGCAGGTTCATTTCGGCGAGCCGTGGTCGAAAATTTCCGACCATGCGGTGCTGACAGCGGATCTGGAGTTCGCGCGTTGACCGTACTTGCGGGTGGCAATGCAATTGCCCTGCTTGAAAACGGTTTGCAATACTTTCCTGCGCTTGAAGACGAGATCGAGGGCGCAGGACGTGAGATCTTCTTTCAGACCTACATCTTCGATCCGGACAAGACCGGGCGCCGCATTGCTGCGGCGCTGGTGCGCGCGGCTGCGCGCGGGGTGGCGGTGCATCTGCTGGTCGACGGATTCGGTGGCCGGGCTTTCGTCAGGGAGTTGATGCCTGAGCTGGTGTCCTGCGGTGTGCAGGTGCTCATCTACCGGATGGAGTTAAGCACCCTCTCGCTGCGTCGCCACCGCTTGCGACGAATGCACCGCAAGGTGGTGGTGGTCGATGGCAGGGTGGCATTCGTCGGCGGAATCAACGTGGTCGACGATGTCAGCGGCGCCGCCGTCGAGCATCCACGCTACGACTATGCTGTTCGGGTGGAAGGGCCGCTGCTGGGGCCGATCGTCGATTCCGTTCATCGTCTGTGGCGGATGCTGGCGTGGGCGAGCTTCCGGCGGCGGGTGAGTGTGCCGGTGCTGGCGCCGGCCCGGGTGGAGCCGGTGGGCGATCTCCGTGCGGGATTCGTAATACGGGACAATCTTCGCCATCGTCACGATATCGAAAATGCCTACCTCGATGCGATCGGTCGGGCGCGTGACGAGGTGGTGATTGCTAACGCCTATTTCTTCCCGGGGCGCCGATTTCGTCAGGCGCTGGTTGAGGCGGCGGCGCGTGGCGTGAAAGTCATCCTGCTGTTGCAGGGCATGGCCGATCATCCCGTGCAACAGTATGCGACCCGTGCCCTGTATCCGTTCTTTCTGGAGCGTGGCATCCGCCTGTTTGAATATCACCGCAGTGTGCTGCATGCAAAGGTGGCGGTGGTGGACGGTTGCTGGGTGACGGTGGGGTCGAGCAACATTGATGTTTTCAGTCTGATGATGGCGCGTGAGGCGAACGTCGTGGTGGAGGATGCCGGCTTTGCTGCGACCTTGCGTGCCAGCCTGAATGCGGCGATGCGTGACGGTGCGCGGGAGTTGCGCCGTGCTGACTGGAAACGGCTGCCCTCGTTGCGGCGCTTGCTCACCTGGCTGGCGTATCAGGGAGTGCGGCTGGCAATCGGTATCGCGGGATATGGGGGCAAGCACTGACGCTGTGCGTGGGGCTGAAGTCCGGGATGGATGTGCCTGCGTCAGCGTAGCGCCCGTATGGTGCGCGCGCGCCGGGGCGGCGGATTTTGCCCTACCCGCGTGACAGCAAGCGGCGGTGTTCGATCTTGGTGCAGCGGTCCATGACCGTACTCAGGCCAGCGGCTTCGGCGTGTGCGATGGCTTCGGGGGCGATGACGCCCAGTTGCAGCCACACTGCACGGGCACCGACTGCAATGGCATCCTCTACCACCGGCATGACCTCCTCCGAACGCCGGAACACGTCGACCAGGTCGATCTTCACCGGCACGTCGCGCAGACTGGGGTAGCACTTCAGGCCCAGTACTTCGTCGCAGGCGGGATTGACCGGGACGATGGTGTAGCCATGATTCTTGAGGTAGAGGGCCACCTCGTGGCTGGCGCGCTCGGGTTTCGCGGAGATGCCGACCACGGCGATGGTCCGTGTCGATTCGAGAAGCTGCTTCAGTTCGGTGTCGGTGCCTAACATGGGGCGTTCCTTGTCAGAAGGATGGGGCGATGGCGTGTCGCAGGCGTGGCACCTTGTCCAGCTGCCAGTGCGCGCGTGACCACGACCAGACCTCATCGAGCGACGCCTGCCCAAGATCCGGTGGTGGCTGCTGTCCGAGAAAAACAAGGGCCGCGACCAGCGCGGTGGCCGGAGGATGGTCTTCGATGGCGCGGGCGAGCGTCTGCTTCGACAGTTTCTCTGCGGCCTCGTTGGTGGCGACGGGCAGGTGGGCGTAAACGGGTTGCGGTACGCCGAGCAGGCGCTGCAGGTGAATCTGGCGTGCGCTGGAGTCGAGCAGATCGGCGCCGCGCACGACATGGGTGATGCCAGCGGCTGCATCATCGACGACGACGGCAAGCTGGTAGGCAAACAGGCCATCCGCGCGCAGCACGACAAAGTCGCCAACGTCGCGTGCGAGGTCCTCTTCCTGCGGTCCTTGCACCGCATCCTCGAAGCGGATCACGCCCTCGGCGCGCACACGCCAGGCGCGGGCGCTGCGTCCCGGCGGAAGTCCGTTGCGGCAGGTGCCGGGATAGCGCCGGGAGCCGTCGCGGGCGAGCGCGGAGTCGGCCATTTCGCGACGCGTGCACGCACAGGGAAAGACTGCGCCGCTGCGTTTGAGCTGTTCGAGCGCAGCTTGATAAGCCGCTGTGCGCTGGCTTTGCCAGACCACCTCACCATCCCACTCGAAGCCGAATCGCTCCAGCGTGCCGACAATGGCCTCTGCCGCACCGGGGACGGTGCGCGGGGTGTCGACGTCCTCGATGCGCAGCAGCCACTTGCCGCCATGGTGGCGCGCATCAAGACAGCTACCGAGGGCGGCAACCAGCGAGCCGAAGTGAAGCGGACCGCTGGGCGAGGGCGCGAAGCGCCCGACATAGACCGGGGCCATGTGGGTCATCGATCGTTATCGTTCTCGTCATCGCCTTGATGTTCGAGGACGGGCTGAGGCAGGCCTTCTTCCAGGGCTGCCAGGGTTCGTGCGGACTTGGCGATCTGTTCTGTCGCACGTCTGAGCAGGCTCGCGAGGCGCAGCCAGTCCTGCATGGCGCGGATATCGAGTTGAGCATGTGCGCCGGCGACCAACAGGGATTCCTTGAGGGCGGCATAGCGGGTTTCCGCATTGCCGAGCAGCTTCTCGATGTCTTCGCTGCGAAATCCGGGCTTTCCCGCCATGCTGGCGTCTGCGAGCTCATCCGTCGCGTCGCGGAAGTGTGCGTAAGCCTCGTCAATGCCATGGGCGGGCGGCAGGCCGAGGGCTTCTGCAAGTTCTGCCGCCGAACGTGCGGCGTCTACGGCACTCTCCTGATACTGGAGCGCGCGCAGGTTGCGGGCGAGTGCTTCCACAAGGGCCAGTGGCAGGCTTGCGGTGGTGACGCCGCGCGTATAGCTGCCGATGGCGGTGGTGAGCGCGACGAAGGCGTCGGCGTTACGCGATACGAGTGCAGCGTCGGGCGGGTTGTGAATGACTGCGCGCAGGCAATTTCCGGCAAGGACCTGGGTGCGTCCGAGTTCCATGCGCAACGCCCGCAACGCGAGGTCGGGCACGCTCACCGAGTTGGCGTCCAGATGCTGGGGGCGGGCGTTTTCCTCGTCGCTGCGACGAAATCGCGCGGACAGAAAGCTGAGCAGAAACTTGGCCGACGGCACCATCAGGGCGACGCCGAGAAGATTGAAGGTGGTGTGGAACATCGCGATCATCACCGCAGGGGTGGCGGGCTTTTCCAGCCACCCGCTGAGCAGTCCGAGGAGGCCGATCAGCAGCGGCAGCAACAGGAGAGCCACCGCGCCGGTGACGAGGTTGAAGAACACGTGCGCTGCGGCCAGGCGGCGGGCGTTGGCGGTGGCGCCGATGGCCGTCAGGATGGCGGTCGAAGTGGTGCCGATATTGGTGCCGATGACCATGGCGCAGGCGGCCTCGGTGCTCATCAGGCCGGTCTGGGCGGCGGTGATGATGATGGCGATGGCGGCGCCGGAGGCCTGCATCAGGATGGTGAGCAGGGTGCCGATGGCGACCAGCATGACCCACCCGGCGAGTCCGGGCATGATGAATTGCTGCAGATCGATGCCGCTGCCAAAGGCCGAAAACGTGTCCTTGAGCACGTCGATGCCAAGGAAGAGGACGCCGAAGCCGGAAAGGGCCTGCCCCAGCGCCTTCGTACGCATGCGACTTGTGGCCAGCATCAGGACGGCGCCGATGCCGACAAAGGGCAGGGCAAAGGCGTCGATCTTGAAGTTGAATCCCAGTGCGGCGACCAGCCATGCGTTCATGGTGGTGCCCACATTGGAACCGAAGATGACCCATAGCGCATTCTTGAGCGACAGGAGGCCGGCGTTGACGAAGCCGATGCCGGCCACCGTTACCGCGGTCGATGACTGAACCAGCGTGGTAATCAGCATGCCGGCGCCAAGACCGCGCAGCGGGGTTGAGGTCCAGCGTTCGAGCATGCCTTCGAGCGCGCGTCCGGCCGCAAGCTTGAGGCCGTCGGTGAGCAGGTGCATGCCGAGCAGGAACAGGCCGATCCCGCCGATCAGGCCGCCGATGACTTCAAATGACGTGTATGTAGCAGTGGGCAGGGCGGGACTCCGTCAGCAGAATGCGCAGGAGAGCGTCATTGTGGGCGAGCACGGGGTGTCCGGGCAAGTCGCTGTCTTGGCGCGGGCTTCCGCCCGTCATCGTCGAGGCGGTGGTGGCCATCGCTCAGGCCAGCGACTTGCGATAGCGGTTCAGTTCGCTGACGGTCTCGAACTTCTGTCCGAACAGGCTGGACAGGTTGCGCAGGATACCGCCTACCACCCGCGCCTCGCACTCACGGTCGAAGTCGATCTGGGTGTCGAGCCAGTGCTCCAGCCAGTCGGGGTCTGGCACGCGCGACTGCACGGTATCGCGGGGGAAGAACTGCTGCGCCACGTGCAGGTTGGTGGGGTGCAGGGGGCGCGCACTGCGCGAGGAGTTGGCCATCAGCACCCCGAGCTTTGCGAAGGCGCGTCGGGCTTCGTTGCCGCTGCGCTCGATGGCGCGCTTCATGTACTTCAGATAGGCCCCGCCGTGGCGTGCTTCGTCGCGCGAGATGTGATCGTAAATGTTCTTGATCACGGGTTCGGTGTGCCATTCGGCCGCCCGGCGGTACCACTGGGTGAGGCGGAGTTCGCCACAGAAGTGCAGCATCAGGGTTTCGAGCGGCGGCGCGGGGTCGAACTCGAAACGAACGGCGTCGAGCTCGGCCTCGGTTGGCTGCAGCTCGGGGCGGAAGCGGCGCAGGTATTCCATCAGCACCAGTGAGTGTTTCTGCTCTTCATAGAACCAGATCGACATGAAGGCGGCGAAGTCGGAATCGGTGCTGTTGTCACGCAGGAACATCTCGGTGGCGGGGAGCGCCGACCATTCGGTGATCGCATTCATCTTGATCGTCACCGCCTGTTCGTCCGTCAGCAGCGCGGGGTCGAAGTCGGACCAGGGAATGTCCTCCGCCATGTTCCAGCGTGCGGACTCAAGGCTGAGGAAGAGTTCTGGGTAAAGCATGTGGGTCGTCTCCCCTTGTTATGTGCAACGAATGCTTCTCCGACCCATAGTCTATAACGCCCTGCGTTTCAGTCCGAAGCGTTCTGAATTGTGCCGGGCGGTCCGTGCCGTCGCAGGGAGCACCCGAAAGTCGGGGACGTTACGTGCAGATGCAAGTGCCACGGGGGATGGGCGTCGGCACGGTATGGACGCTCAGGTCGCTTTCAGGACGGGTGGGCGGCGCGCCACTCGTGCAGTGCGGCCACGGTATCGGTCAGGTCGCTGATTACCCTGATGCCCGGCAAACGGCGCTGCTTGCCCTTGACTGCCGCGCCACCTGCCCAGATTGTGATGTGCTCTGGCAGCGAGGCACGCAGTTCGATCAGGCCCTCGATGGCCTGTCGGGCCGGGTAGGCAATGCTGAAGGAGAGTCCGACGATATCGAAATTGCCGTCGATCGCTGCGCCGCGGATGTCGGCCAGTGGCGTGCGTGTGCCGAGCGAAACGCATGACGCACCTTCCGGCACCAGCGTGGCCTCCGCCATCAGCAACCCGAGAATGTGGTGTTCGTCCGGGAAGGTGGTGAGCAGCACTCGCGGATGCCCACCCGAAGCCGCATGGGCGCCGATGGCGCTGCGGAGCACGTTCTGCACCTGCTCGGTGTACAGGTGCTCTTCCGCGACATCGATGTCGCCCTGCATCCAGCCTTCGCCCACAGCTTCGTTGAGCGGGGAGATGGTTTCGATCACGAAACGCTGCAAGCCCTGTTTCATCAATGCCTGGTGCAGTCCGGACACCAACTCGTTGCTGCGGTGCAGCCGCAGGTACTGGAGAAGGGGGAGCAGCGCCTGCTCGCGCACCTGCTGCTCGGACGTGCCGGCCTGCTCCCGATGAGCATCGAGCATTGCACTGAGGTCTTCCGGCGTGGCGGAGACGATCCGCGACGGCCTTTGTCCAGTGTCCAGCAGGCGGCGGATCAACCGCAGTTTGTCGACCTGGTGTTGGGGGTAAAGCCGATCGCCGTTGCTGTCCCGCTTGGGTTTGGGAAAGCCGTATCTGCGTTCCCAAACCCGCAGGGTGTCCTTGGAAAGCCCCGTATCGCGTTCGACCGCGGCGATGTTCAGCTCGGTTTCCGTGTTCGATGTGGTTTTCATTTTGTCTTGGACAAACAGTTGACAAGTTGTTTTGTTGAATCTATCTTAGGGTCATCAAACATATTTGTCTAGGACAATTGCCATGAGCGTGCAAATGAGTCACACGACCGGTAAATGCTTGTCCGCGATGCTGATTGCCGTTGCGGCCTGTCTTTCGTTTGGGGCTTTTGCGAACGCTGCAGGGCAGCACCTTGCGTCGGCGCCTGCATCCTTGATCATGCAGTCTGTCATGGACAAAAAGCTTGGCAAGGACCTTGAGCTGATGATTCTCATTCATCGCGCCGAAGCATGGACAGTGGGTGAAGGTCCGGAGGGATACGTCCATGAAAATGGGTGAAATCGAACGTGCGATTACAGGCGGTCGCCGCCGCATCGCGGTGGTGGGCGGCGGGATTGCCGGACTGGGTGCCGCCTGGCTGCTGTCGCCGCGAAATCAGGTCACTCTGTTTGAGGCGGCAGGCTATGTTGGCGGCCATACCAACACCATCGATGTGACGGTGGAGGGGGGGACGCATCCCGTGGATACCGGTTTTCTGGTGTTCAACCGTCGGACCTATCCAAACCTGTGCGCCTTGTTCGCGCATCTGGGGGTCGTGTCGGTCGAGAGCGAGATGAGCTTCGGCGTCAGCCTCGAGTCGCCCGCCATCGAGTGGGCCGGCTCCGATCTCGGCACCGTGTTTGCCCAGCGCCGCAACCTTCTGCGCCCCTCCTTCCTGGGCATGTTGCGCGACATCATGCGATTCAACCGCGACACGACGCGGATGGCTGCACAGGGTTCGATGCCGGCGCTCAGCCTGGGTGAGTTCCTGCAGCGCGAACGCTACGGGACGCCTTTCCGCGACTGGTATCTGTTGCCGATGGCGGCCGCGATCTGGTCATGCCCGACCCACACCATGTTCGCCTACCCGCTCGCGACCTTCGTGCGCTTCTGCCACAACCACGGGCTGCTGCAGGTGCTCGATCGTCCGCAGTGGATGACGGTGCGCGGTGGCGGGCGCAGCTATGTCGAGAAGATCATCGCCGCGCTCCAGGACGTGCGTGCCGCCTCGCCGGTGCTGCGGGTGGATCGCGACGAGGATGGCGTGTGGGTGCATTCCCGTTCCGGCGCCGAGCGTTTCGATGAGGTGGTGTTTGCCTGCCACAGCGACCAGACGCTCGCCCTGCTTGGCGATAACGCCAGTGTTGGGGAGCGCCGCATCCTCGGTGGCGTCAGCTATCAGGCCAATACTGCCGTGGTCCATACCGACGAAGCACTGCTGCCGCGTCGGCGCAAGGTGTGGTCGGCGTGGAACTATCTTGCCGGTGCAGGCGCGGTCGACGCGCGACCGGTGTCGGTGAGCTATCTGATCAACCGCTTGCAGCCGCTGCCTTTCGATACGCCGGTGGTGGTGTCACTCAACCCGTTCCGGCCGCCGCGCGCGGACAGGATTCTGCGCACCATCCACTACGCGCACCCGGTTTTCGACCAGGCAGCGATCGACGCACAGGCGGCGCTGCCCAGCATTCAGGGGCGGAACCGCAGCTGGTTCGCCGGCGCGTGGACCGGCTACGGCTTTCACGAAGACGGGCTGAAGTCGGCGGTCGCCGTCGCAGAACGGCTGGGCGCCGAGATTCCGTGGCACGCGGAAGGGGCTTTGGCTCATAGCGGAGCGGGGGCATGAAAGCGGCCGCCGCACCGGGCGTGGCCGGTCCGCTCGACGCCACCGTGTGCTTCGGTGCGGTGATGCACGAGCGTCACGTCGGCGCCCGCAACCGCTTTGTCTATCCGACGGCCTTCCTGCGTTTGCCGCTCGGCAGTGTCGACCGGCTAAGCGTGCCGCTGCTCGGCATCGACCGCTTCAACGCGTTCGCCTTCCTGTACCGTGATCACGGCCGTCGCGATGGCTCGCCCCTCCTGCCCTGGCTGCGCGAAATCCTCCAGCATCACAGCCTGGCCGAGGTGTGCGACGGCGAGGTGGTGCTGCAGACCATGCCGCGCGTCCTCGGCTACGTGTTCAATCCGGTCAGCTTCTGGTGTTGCCACGACGCCGCCGGAAAGCTGCGCGTGGTGCTGGCCGAGGTCAGCAATACCTTTGGCGAGCACCACAACTACCTTGTCCATCACCCGGACTGTCGCCCGATTGAGCATGGCGACGAGTTGCGCGCCAGCAAGGTTTTCCATGTTTCCCCCTTTTTTCCGGTGCGGGGCGAGTACCGCTTCCGCTTCGAGAGCCGCGGCGCGGTGCATGCGGTCGCGATCGATTACTGGGACGGTGGCGAGCAACAGCTCACCACCCGCGTTGGCGGTCGTGCACAGGCGCTGACCGGTGGCGCGATGCGCAAATGGCTGCTGCGCTACCCCTTCATGACCCTGGGCGTCGTTGCCCGTATCCACTGGCAGGCTTTGCGACTTGCGCTGAAACGGGTGAGCTTTCACCGCAAGCCGCTGCCGCCGATCGAGGAGACTTCCTGATGAACGCCGTCGACAACGCCCTGCGCCCCCTGGCGCGTGAATCCCTCGGCCACTTGCCGCGCGCGACGCGGCTGGCGCTTGAAATGTTCGACCGCCTCGAAGGCGGCGCGCTGGCGCTTGAGCTGCCGGACAATCAGCACCTGCGCGCAGGGCACGGCCCGCTCGTTGCCCATCTGCGGGTTCGCGACCATGCCGTGTTCAGCGAGGCGCTGGCGCGCGGCGACATCGGTTTTGCCGAGAGCTACATGGATGGCGACTGGGACACCGAGGATCTGACGGGGCTGCTCACGCTGCTGTCGTCGAACCGCGAACAGCTCAAGAAAGCGATCTACGGGCGTGTCTTGCGTCTGATCGGACACCGCCTCACCCATTTGATGCGAGCGAACACACGCACGGGGTCGAAGCGCAACATCGAGGCCCATTACGATCTTGGCAACGACTTCTACCAACTGTGGCTCGACCCGGGCATGACCTATTCTGCCGCCGTGTTCGAGCATCCGGATGAGGCGCT
>JALNWS010000032.1 GCA_023230755.1 Azoarcus sp. | reverse complement strand
GCTGGTCGGCCCTCAATACGCGAAACCAGTCGATCAGCACGCCGACGCGCTGCTGGAATACATAGGTGTGAAAGCGCTCGTTGCCCGCAGTGGCCTTGAACCAGATCAGTCGCCCAGCGCACTCCGACTCGTTGAGCCCTTGACGAGCGCAGGCCTCGTAATAGGGGGCATCCTGCGCGTGGTCGATATGCACCATGGCGGGCCCGGGCCCATCGGCCACGGTGACCGTTGCCGGCGGGCCGGCGTCGGTCGATGCGGGCGATTGGGCTGATTGGGTCGTGGCCGGGGTTGGAACTGCAACGGCAAGCACCGCGACAAGCAGAGTGGCAACGAGAAGCACACGCTTCATGATTCGCTCTCCTGATATTTGCGGGCCGCCAGAGAGCCGGGATGCACGTCCCAACCGGAAGGGATTCGGCTTACTGCCTGAGTCGGGAGCAAGCTGTTTTCGCGGCTACGAATGCATGACTGCAAGTCGCTCTGTCGGCTCTGGGAATATGTCGCATCGGTCGCGCGGCACACCTGCCCTGTAGTTCTTATACTTGATTCATAGCCGGAAACCGCACGTTTGCAAGGCGCAAGGGCGGACGTTACAGTCTGTGGGCATCGGTATCTTCCGGAGTGCAGTACGCGGGCTGCATCCCTGTATGCGCCGGGGGAGTGTATCCAGGCTGTTGATTCCAGAGGATTTTTCTGCGGGTTGAATGCGTGCGGACAGCAAAAAGGCCAACCCTTTCGGATTGGCCTGAATGCATTAATTTCTTGGTGGGGGCACGGTGGCTCGAACACCGGACCTACTGATTAAGAGTCAGCTGCTCTACCAACTGAGCTATACCCCCATTGCCGTTCTTGCTGGCGTCGCCGGATGTTGTTCCGTCGAGAGGCGCGCATAATAGCCAATAAATTTAACGTGTGCAAGCGTCTCGTGGAAAAAATCTGTTCAAGATGCCTGTATACGGCCACCACGGCGACGTGTGCCGATGCCGGCGATGGCGCCCATGCCCTGGCTGCCATGCGCATGGCAGATTGCGCAGGCGAGTGCATCGGCGGCGTCGGGGCCGGGCGACGCGTCGAGCGCGAGCAGACGCTGGACCATGTGCTGGACTTGTTCCTTTGCAGCCTTGCCGTGACCGACGACTGATTGCTTGACCTGGAGCGCGGTGTACTCCGCAACCGGGAGGTCGCATGACACCGCGCCGCAGATCACCGCACCGCGGGCCTGGCCCAGAAGCAGGGTGGACTGCGGATTGACGTTTACGAACACCTTTTCTACCGCCACCGTATCCGGGGTGTACGTTGAGATGACCTCGCGAACGCCGTCGAGCAAGGTCTTGAGGCGACCAGGGAGTTCGCCGTCACGGGTCTTGATGCAGCCGCTGGCAACATAGCGCAACTGACTGCCGAGCACGTCGATGAGGCCGAAGCCGGTGATGCGCAGGCCGGGGTCGAGGCCGAGGATGCGGGTGGCAACCGTGCGCGATGCCGTGCCGCCCGGACTGAGTTGGCTCAAACCACCACCGCGGTGCCGCTGACGCATACCATCAGCATTCCGTTGTCCTGGCCGAGCACCTCATAGTCGATGTCGATACCAACGATTGCGTTGGCGCCGAGCTTGGCCGCCTGCTCTGCCATTTCTTCCATCGCCATTTCACGCGCATCGGCCAGCGAGCGCTCGTAAGCGCCTGCGCGTCCGCCGACGATGTTGCGGATGGATGCGAACAGGTCCTTGAAGATGTTGGCGCCGATGATGGCCTCGCCGGCAACAACGCCAAGATAGCGCTGGATGGTGTGACCTTCGAGGGTGGGTGTGGTTGACAGCTGCATGACTGGTCTCCGTGGAAGCGTCCTCGTTGAATGCTATCAGGCCTTGCGGGCCAGCCATACTCCGGCGACGGCCACGATCATCCCTGCGAGCGCGAGCCCGCTGAGGGTTTCGCCGAACATGGCCCACGCGATCAGGGCGGTGGTGGGCGGTGTGAGGTAGAACAGGCTGGCGACATTGACTGCGGTGCCGCTGCGGATAAGCAGATTGAGCAGGCTGATGGCGCCAAGCGACAGCACCACCACGAGCCACAGCAAGGCAAAGACGAACTCGCCGCTCCACACGATCTCCATGCTTTCCGTCTGGTTGGCGATCAGTGCGGTGAGGATGAGCGTGGGCACGAACTGCACGACCGAGCCGGTGCGCAGGTCGAAGCGCGGGCAGAAGCGTTTCTGGTACAGGGTGCCGACAGTGATACCGATCAGTGCGAGCATGGCGGGTGCCAGCATCGTGCCGAGTTCATCCGGGGACATGCCCTCGACCGCGATCTTGTTGCTCACAACCAGCGATACACCGAAGAAGCCCAGTGCGAGTCCGCCCCATTGGCGGATGCTGACACGTTCGCCCAGCAGGAAACCGGCGCCCAGCGCGGTGAGCAGGGGCTGCATGCCAACAACCAGCGCGGTGACACCGGCTGGCAGCCCGCGGTGAATGGCCACGAACACGCCACCGAGATAGAGCGCCTGCACCAGGATGCCGGTGATGCCGATATGCAGGGCTTCGCGCGGCGATTTTGGCCAGGGGGCACGCATGATCAGCGCCAGCATCACCATCAGCACGATGACGAGCACGTAGCGCGTGGACAGGAAGGTGAGCGGGCCGGCATAGGGCAGACCGAACTTGGCGCCGATGAAGCCGGTGCTCCAGAGCAGGACGAAGAGCAGCGGCATCACGCGCTGTGCAAGGGTGGGCGTGGTCATGATGGGTCTGATCTGCCAAATAAAAAGGCGGCGCATCGCGCCGCCTGTTGAACGCTGTAAGCGGCCAGGATTACTCGTCGAGTGCCGCCGACGTGTAAACGTCCTGCACGTCATCGAGCGCGTCGAGCGCATCGAGCAATTTCTGCATGCGTGCGGCGTCATCACCCGAAAGCTCGGTTTCGTTCTGTGCCTTCATCGTGACCTCGCCGAATTCGGCGGTGAAGCCGCCGGCTTCGAGTGCTTCCTTCACCGCGGTGAATTCCCACGGTCCGGTAATCACTTCGAGGGAGCCGTCGTCATTGGTGATCACGTCCTCCGCGCCAGCCTCGAGCGCGGCTTCCATCAGCGCGTCCTCGTCGGTGCCGGGGGCAAACATGAGCTGACCGCAGTGGGTGAACTGAAACGCGACGCAACCGTCCGTTCCCATGTTCCCACCGTACTTGGAGAACGCGTGGCGGACGTCGGCGACGGTGCGGACCTTGTTGTCGGTGAGGCAGTCGACGATGACCGCCGCGCCGCCGATGCCGTAGCCTTCGTAGCGAGCCTCTTCGTAGGTCACGCCTTCAAGCTGGCCGGTGCCACGCTTGATCGCGTTATCCATGTTGTCCTTGGGCATCGATTCGCCCTTCGCCTTGTCAATGGCGAGGCGAAGACGCGGGTTGGCGCTGATATCGCCCCCACCCATGCGCGCCGCGACGGTGATTTCCTTGATCAGTTTGGAGAAGACCTTGCCCCGCTTGGCGTCCTGACGACCCTTGCGGTGCTGAATATTGGCCCATTTTGAGTGACCAGCCATACGAACCTCTGGAGCAGCGTGTGCGGTTGAAAAGTCGCTGCATTATACAGATCCTGGGCGGCTGGCTGGTGCCCGGGCGGGACGCTCGGGTTAAGATTGGCCGTATTCGCCGTTCAAATTACTTACTTGCCGGAGGGGCATATGGTCGAGCCGCTACTGATTGCCAGAACAAAAGACAAGGACATCACGCTGCTGCCGCGCCTGGCCAACCGCCACGGGCTGATTACCGGTGCGACCGGAACCGGCAAGACCGTCACGCTGCAGAAAATGGCTGAGGCATTCTCCAGTGTCGGCGTGCCAGTGTTCATGGCCGATGTCAAAGGCGATCTGTCCGGTATCGGCGCGGCCGGCACGGCCTCCGACAAGCTCATGCAGCGGCTGGCTGCCCTTGGCATTACCGAATTCAACCCGCGTGCCAACACCACGGTGTTCTGGGATGTGTTCGGTGAGCAGGGGCATCCGGTGCGGGCCACGATTTCGGACATGGGGCCGTTGCTGCTGTCGCGCCTGCTCAACCTCAACGATACTCAGTCCGGGGTGTTGCAACTGGTCTTCAAGCTCGCTGACGACAATGGCATGCTGTTGCTCGATCTCAAGGATCTCCGCGCCATGGTGCAGCACGTGGGGGAGAACGCGAAAACCTTCACCACCGAGTACGGCAACATCTCCAGAGCATCGATCGGTGCCATCCAGCGCAATCTGCTGGGGCTGGAAGAGCAGGGCGGCGACGTTTTTTTCGGCGAGCCCATGCTGGACATCAATGACCTGATGCAGACCGATGCCGACGGACGTGGCGTGATCAACGTGTTGGCGGCCGACCGCCTGTACAACTCGCCCAAGCTGTATTCCACCTTCCTGCTGTGGATGCTGTCAGAGTTGTTCGAGCAGTTGCCTGAGATAGGCGACCCGGACAAGCCCAAGATGGTGTTCTTCTTCGACGAGGCGCACCTCTTGTTCAACGATGCGCCAAAGGCGTTGATCGAGAAGATTGAGCAGGTGGTGCGTCTGATCCGCTCCAAGGGGGTCGGTGTGTACTTCGTGACCCAGAACCCGATCGATGTTCCCGACACCGTACTCGGTCAGCTCGGCAACCGGGTGCAGCACGCCTTGCGAGCGTTCACGCCGCGCGACCAGAAGGCGGTCAAGACCGCGGCCGACACCATGCGCCCGAACCCTGCATTCGACGCGGCCGACGTGATTACCGAACTGGGTGTGGGCGAGGCGCTGATTTCCTTTCTCGACGAGAAGGGTCGGCCGACCATCGTAGAGCGCGCTTTCGTCATCGCACCCCACTCACGCCTGGGGCCGGTGCTCGATGCCGAGCGCAAGGCAGCAATCACCGGGTCGGTCATCTACGGTCACTACGAGAAAGCGGTGGATCGCGAGTCTGCATACGAAATGCTGCGTGCGAAGGCCGCCACCCACGAAGCGGAGGCCGCAGTTGAGACTGCGCCTGCCGGATCGGGCGGGGGGCTGAACGACATGCTTTTCGGCTCCACCGGCCCGCGTGGCGGACAACGCGACGGTCTGCTGCAGATCGCCGCCAAAACCGTGACCCGCACCATTGGCAGCAGCATCGGACGCCAGATCGTGCGCGGCCTGCTGGGCTCCCTGCTTGGTGGCAGCAAGCGCTGAGCGCCGCCCGGAGGGCGGCCGTCTCGGCACAAGGCATTGGCATTGCGCGATGGTGTCAGCGATGGCTTAATCCCGGCTCGTCAAACGGGAGTGCAGGACATGGGGCAGACGTCTGCCGGCGTCGGATTGTTGTTCGCGGTTGCAGGTGCAATAGGATTCTCGTTCAAGGCCATCCTGGTAAAGCTGGCCTACCGTCATGGCGTCGATGCTGAAACCCTGCTCGCCTTGCGCATGGCCTTCTCGCTGCCTTTCTTTCTTTTACTGGGCGTACTGGGTAGCCGCAATGCCGCGGCTCCGCTGTCACGCACCGACTGGGTGTGGATGGCGGGCCTGGGCGTTTTCGGCTATTACCTCGCGAGTTACCTCGATTTCCTTGGGCTCGCCTACATCACGGCGGCCCTCGAACGCCTGATCCTGTTCCTGTATCCGACCATCGTCCTCGTAGTGTCGGCCCTGTTCCTCGGCAAGCCCATCACTCGCCAGATGGCGGGTGCGCTGGCCCTGTCCTATCTCGGAATCGGGCTGGCGGTCGGGCACGATCTCAGGCTCGCCGGCGAGGCGGGCGATGTGGTGCTGGGGTGCGTCCTGGTGTTTGGCAGCGCGGTCAGTTACGCGCTCTACCTGATGGGGAACGGGCATGTGGTCGGGCGTGTGGGCTCGGCACGGGTGACCGCCTGCGCCTCGTCCTTTGCCTGTGTATTCAGTCTGGCGCAGTTCGGGCTGATGCGCCCGCTCGAGGCCCTGGCACAACCCTGGGAGGTCTATGGGCTGGCGCTGGCAATGGCTGTCTTCAGCACCGTGGGTCCCGTGTGGCTCGTGTCCGAGGCCATTCGTCGGCTCGGCGCCGGGCCGGTATCGCTGACCGGTACGCTCGGCCCGGTCGTGACGCTGTTTCTCGGCTGGTTGCTGCTTGGCGAGCGCATCGGCCTGGCGCAGATGGCAGGTATGGCCATGGTGATAGCAGGTGTGGCGCTGACGGCGCGCTCAGCGAAGCGCTGAAAAGGCTCAAGAAGCTCGCTGAACGGTCGATACGGTGTGATATACAGTCCGTAAGGACTTACACGTGATCGAACGAAGGGAGAGCGTCATGGGGTGGCTGGGAAAGAGTGCCGAGCTTGCAGCCTTGCGGGTGGAACTCGATGTCGCGCGCAATGCGCTCGAGCAAGAACGCCAGCGGTCAGCCGGGCTTGAGGCAAAGATCGTCGAACAGGAACGGGCCTGTGCCGAGGCCAAGCGCCGGGAGGCGCTGTTCGATGCGTTGTTCGGCCAGTTGCGCAGTTACGGTCAGACGCTGGTTTCGGTGCAGGGCACGTTCGGGGATCTTGCTCAACGGCTCGGTGCGCAGGAGCAGGCGGCTGAACGGTCAACGGTTGCGGCGGATGAAAGTGTCGCGGCAATCGCCAGTGTCTCCGGCAGTCTTGGGCAGCTTGCGACCGATACCGCAACGACGGCCGGGTCAGTGGCGCAGCTGGCCGAGCGCGCGGCTCAGATCGGCGGTATCGTCCGGCTGATTCGGGAGATTGCCGACCAGACCAATCTGCTGGCGCTGAACGCGGCGATTGAAGCTGCCCGTGCGGGCGAACAGGGGCGTGGCTTTGCCGTTGTGGCTGACGAAGTTCGAAAACTGGCCGAGCGCACCGCAGGTGCGACAAACGAAATCTCCGAACTGGTGACCGCCATCCAGGGCGAAACCGGGCAGGTGCAGGGCGTGATCGGTGCCTTGTCGGGAAAAGCGACCGCCGCGGCCGAGGATGGCCGTCAGGCGCAATCCAGCATGGATGAGCTGTGTGATATCGCGCGACAGCTTGCTGGCACCATGCAGGATGCTTCCGTGCGCAGTTTTGCCGAACTGGCCAAGCTTGATCATCTGATCTTCAAGCTCGACGTGTATCAGGCGGTCTCAGGTCACTCCGGACGCACGGCCGCCGATTTCTCGAGTCATCATGACTGCCGGCTCGGGAAGTGGTACTTCGAAGGTGATGGCAAGTGTTTCGCGCATCTGCCGGGTTATCGCAATCTCGACGCGCCACATGCGCTAGTGCACGTAGCTGGGAAGCGAGCACTCGAAGCCCGGGATGCCGGGCGCCTTGACGACGCACTCTCGGACATTCAGGAGATGGAGCAGGCCAGCGTCCGCGTGCTTGCCGAGTTGCAGGGGATCGCGGACGCATCGAGCCAGCGCAAGCACTGAACCCGATGCTGCCCGCTTGAGGTCGCTTGGGGCGCCGGACGGGCGCATGCTCAGGCGAGTTTGAGCCGTTTGCAGATCTCGGTGGTGAGGGCGGACTGGTTCATGCTGTAGAAATGCAGCCCGGGTGCGCCGCTTGCAATCAGCTTTTCGCACATCGCGGTGACGACATCGAGGCCGAATGCCCTGATGGAGTCACTGTCGTCGCCGAAGGCTTCGAATTTCTTGCGCATCCAGCGCGGGATCTCGGTGCCGCAGGCGTCGGAGAAACGCGCGAGCTTGGAGAAGCTGCCGATCGGCATGATGCCGGGGATGATCGGAATGTCGACGCCCATGGCGCGAACTTCGTCGACGAAATGCAGATAGGCGTCGATGTTGTAGAAGTATTGAGTGATGGCCGAGTCCGCGCCGGCTTCCGCCTTGCGCTTGAAGGCGAGCAGATCGTCCTTCGGGCTGCGGGCCTGGGGGTGCCATTCCGGGTAGGCGGCAATCTCGATGCGAAATCGGCGCCCGGTCTCGGCACGAATGAATTCCACGAGCTCGTTCGCGTAGCGGAACTCGCCCGCATCGCCAACGCCGGAGGGCAGGTCGCCACGCAAGGCGACAATACGTCTGATGCCGGCTTCGGCGTATTCCGCCAGGATGGCGCGAATGCTGTCGCGGGTCGAGCCGATGCACGACAGGTGGGGTGCCGCTTCACAACCGCTTGCCGCGATCTCCTTGACGGTGGCGAAAGTGCGTTCGCGCGTCGATCCCCCGGCACCATAGGTGACGGAGAAAAATGCCGGATTGAGTTCGGCCAGTCGGGCGCGCACGGCTCGCAGCTTTTCCGCACCTTCTTCGGTTTGGGGCGGAAAGAATTCGATCGAAAGTTCAGTGTTGTTCATGTTGCATCCAGATGAAGAATTCGCGGTTGCCGTCGGTGCCGGTAATGGGGGAGTCGTACCAGCCCCTTACGCTCAGACCGCAACTGCGTGCGCTATCCCGAAGTCGTGACTCGACGTCGGCATACAGGTTTGTATCGCGGACAATGCCGCCTTTGGACAAGCCCTTGGGGCCGACCTCGAACTGTGGTTTGACCAGGGCGAGGATGCTGCCCTGTCTTGCCAGCAGCGCAGGCCACTGTGGCAGCAACAGTGTCAGCGAGATGAAGCTGGCGTCGCAGACGATCAGCCCGAAGCCACCCGGCGGAAAACGCTCACCCAGATCCGCTGCGAGCAGGTGTCGTGCGTTGACGCCCTCAAGGGTGATGCAGCGCGCGTCCGCCGCAAGTTTCGGGTGGATCTGGCCATGCCCGACCTCGACACCGACAACCTGTTTCGCGCCGGCCTGCAGCAGGCAGTCGGTGAAGCCGCCGGTCGATTGCCCGACATCCAGACAGTTCAGGCCGCTGACGCCCAGCCCGCTGGCAGTCAGCGCACCTGCAAGCTTGAGTCCGCCGCGCGAGACGAAGCGGTCGCTTTCGTCTGGCCGGACTTCGAGCGCGACTTCACCCGACAGCGTCTGGGCAGACTTTGTTACCGGGCCGCCTTCCCAACTGACCCGGCCAGCCTCGATCAACAACTGTGCCGCCGTTCGCGAGGGAGCAAGACCTTGAGCGACCAGCAGGCTGTCCGCACGCATCAGGCCGTTACGTTCTGCCGCCACTCGCTCCTTCGCCGGTGTCGGTGCCGGGCGTGCCGTGCGTCGATGAAATGACTTCAAGCGAATTGCCCCGGGTGCTCAGGGAACCTTCACCACTTCGACCGGATGCTCGTACACATCCTTGCGTTTGTCGTAGAGGGGAATGGTGGTGCCGTGTGTGCGGCCGCTTTCGAGATCCTTGAGGTCCACGTCGGCCACGATGATCTGTTCGATGTTGGGTGTGCCTTCCGCCGCGATGCCGTCGCGCGCGAATGCAAAGTCGGACGGTGTGATGATGCTCGCCTGGCCGTAATGCAGTCCCAGGCCTTCCACCGGCAGGTTGCCCACTGTGCTGGTCATGGCGACGAAGACCTGGTTCTCGATGGCACGGGCGTGGCAGCAATAGCGCACGCGCAGGAAGCCCTGACGGTCGTCGGTGCATGACGGAACAAAGAGAATGTCGGCGCCGGCTTCGCACACCATGCGTGCGAGCTCGGGGAACTCGATGTCGTAGCAGATCAGGATCGCGATCTTGCCGAAGGGGGTTTCGAACAGGCGCAACTGGTCGCCTGCGTCGGTATTCCACTTCTCGCGCTCCCAGCGCGTACGGTGGATCTTGTCCTGCTCATGAATTTCGCCGCTGGGGGTGAAGTAATAAGCGGTGTTGAGCAGACGGCCTTCATCGTTCACCTGAGGCGTCGTGCCGCCGATGAGGTGCACATTCCACTGTGCAGCCAGCTCCTGCATCAGGTCCTTGTAGCGTTTGGTGTAGTCGTTCATGTTGCGCACGGCGGCGCGCACGTCGCTGGTGTCCATGAAGGACAGCAACTGGGTGGTGAAAATCTCGGGCAGCAGCACGAACTGGGGCTTGTAGTCCCCCGCGGCCTTCATGATGAAACGCACCTGGTTTTCGAAACCCGACCAGTCGTGGATCGGACGGAGCAGGTATTGCACGGCAGCGATTCGAACGATCATGGTGCGGTCTTCTCCGGGATGATGGTGGGTTTTGATGGATCGTAATCCGGGTTGAGCCATACGATCAGCGAGGCATTGCCCCGCGACTCGGTGTCTTCGGGGATGTAGTTCTCGATGACGCCGAAATAGCTGAAGCCTTCCTTGATCTGGAAGCTCAGTACGGGGTCGATCAGATCGCCCCACACCACCTTTTGCGCATAGGACTCTGCGCTCATTTCGTCGGCGTACTTGTTGTAACCCGGCAGGCGCCCACAGGCGATGATGCGCTTCAGATTCAGCGCCCGGCACAGCGAGCGGCGGCCCTCGTACAGCAGGTGTCCGACACCCTTGCCCTGGAGCCGCGGGTCGACAAAGACCTCTGCGCCATAAAGCGTTTTGCCCTGCGGATTGTGATTGTCAAAGGTGCCGGAGCTGGTGATCTCTTTCCAGTTGTGCGATTCCGCCCAGTCGTCCCACAGAACGATGAGCGAACTGGCGCAGCCGACCAGGCCGTCTTTTGTCTCGGCCACCATCTGGCCCTGAGGAAAGACCTCGAGCTGCTCACGCAGTCTGCGCTGGCTCCATGGCGGAATGTCCGGATAGACATCGGCCTGAAGGGCAATCAGTGCGGGGATGTCTTCCGGGCGGGTCTGGCGCACGCTGACAGAATTCATGCAGTGTCTCCATTTCTTATTGTCCGCACGGGCCTGCACCGGTTCAGGCTGCAGCGGCCCGTGCGGCCGCGTCGATCAGTAGCGGTAATGATCAGCCTTGTACGGGCCTTCGATCGGAACGCCAATGTAGGCCGCCTGGTCGGGGCGCAGCACGCTGAGTTGTGCGTTGAGTTTCTTCAGTTGCAGGCGTGCGACTTTCTCGTCCAGATGCTTGGGCAGCGTGTACACGCCGACCGGGTAGTCGTTTGTACGAGTATAGAGCTCGATCTGGGCGATGGTCTGGTTGGCGAAGCTCGACGACATGACGTAGCTCGGATGGCCGGTACCGCAGCCGAGGTTCACCAGCCGGCCCTGGGCCAGCAGGATGATGCGCTTGCCGTCGGGGAAGATCACGTGATCGACCTGGGGTTTGATCTCTTCCCATTCGTACTGCTCGAGCGAGGCAACATCGATTTCGTTGTCGAAGTGTCCGATGTTGCACACGATCGCCTGGTCCTTCATCGCGGCCATGTGATCATGGGTGATGACGTGGAAGTTGCCGGTGGTCGTGACGAAGATGTCTGCCTTGTCCGCGGCGTATTCCATGGTGACCACGCGGTAGCCTTCCATGGCTGCCTGCAGGGCGCAGATGGGGTCGATCTCGGTAATCCACACCTGGGCCGACAGCGCGCGCAGCGCCTGTGCCGAGCCCTTGCCCACGTCGCCGTAGCCGGCTACCACGGCAACCTTGCCCGCGATCATCACGTCGGTCGCGCGCTTGATGCCATCGACCAGCGATTCGCGGCAGCCGTAGAGGTTGTCGAACTTGGACTTGGTGACCGAGTCATTGACGTTGATCGCCGGGAACTTGAGTTCGCCACGCTGATGCATCTGGTACAGGCGATGCACGCCGGTGGTGGTCTCCTCGGTGACGCCCTTGATCTGCGCCAGGCGGGTGGAGTACCACGTGGGGTCGGTGGCGAGCTTGGCCTTGATGGCCGCGAACAGAACGGTTTCCTCTTCCGACGTCGGCTTGGCGACGACCGAAACGTCCTTCTCGGCGCGCGCACCCAGGTGCAGCAGCAGTGTGGCGTCGCCGCCGTCGTCGAGGATCATGTTCGAATAGCCACCGTCGGCCCATTCGAAAATGCGGTGGGTGTAATCCCAGTATTCGCTCAGCGACTCGCCCTTGACCGCGAACACCGGAATGTTCTGCGCAGCGATGGCCGCTGCTGCGTGGTCCTGGGTCGAGAAAATGTTGCACGAAGCCCAGCGTACGTCGGCACCGAGTGCGGTCAGCGTCTCGATCAGCACTGCGGTCTGGATGGTCATGTGCAGCGAACCGGTGATGCGTGCGCCCTTCAGGGGCTGGGCGGCAGCGTATTCGTCGCGGATTGCCATCAGGCCCGGCATTTCGGTTTCGGCGATGCGGATTTCCTTGCGGCCCCAGTTGGCCAGCGCCAGGTCGGCAATTACGTAATCGTTGAATTCAGCCACAGCGTTCATGTGAAGCTCCGTGCTATGGCCGGGAGGGAAGGAGGACGGCGTTGAGCTCACCCATCATCCCGAACCCGGCAGGGTTTGAGAGAAAAGACCAGGGTGAGCGCCGTTTCACACGCCCGTCCGGAGGGGGCGGGTTCCGAGCCTGGGGGTTGTCGCGATGGATGCGGACAGTGCCTTGCAGCGCTCCTCGGAAGGAATCGAATTATAGCGATCTCGCGCAGTTTGCGGAATGCTTGTTACTGATTTGACGCAGTTTTACCGTTGTGATGAACAATGCTGACAACCAGCGTAATGATCGTCAGCGGCATCACGTAGCCAAGCATGACGCCCGAAAAGGCTTGTAGTCCGACATGCTGCTGTGCGGCAAGTATCAGCCAGGCGGTATAGGCTGCGTAATAGCCGAGAAACAGGCCGCCTTCCCAGCGCGCGATCTCCCGCCCGGTAATCAGGATAGGCAGGCAGGCGAAGGCAACGGCGAGCATGACCCAGAGGTCGAAGAGTCGCGCGGCCTCTGATACAGGCAGTCCCGCGGGGGCCACCAGTCCAGTGACGCCCAGCACGGCACAGATATTGAAGACGTTGCTGCCCACCACGTTGCCGACAGCGATATCGCGCTGCCCACGCAATGCTGCGACGATTGAGGTGGCGACCTCGGGCATCGAGGTGCCGACGGCGACGACGGTGAGTCCGATCACCAGATCGCTGACACCGAAGGCGCGTGCAAACACGACCGCGGCGTCGACCAGCCAGCCGGCGCCGAGTACGAGCATGCCGAGGCCGACGACTACCAGCGCGGCCTGTACGGCCCAGTGGCGGTCCCATTGCGAGGTCGGAATGTCTTCGGCGAACTCCTCGCTCATGGCGCTCGAGGCCTTGCGTGACTGCAGCACCAGAAACACCGTGTAGGCGATCACGAGGCCGAACAGTGTTGCCGCCTCGATGCGATTGATCGAGCCGTCGAGCGCCATGACCAGCAGCAGCACCGAAGCACCGATCATGATCGGAATTTCCTGCCGGATGATCTGTTCGGCCACCAGCAGCGGCGCGATCAGCGCGGCGATGCCGAGGATCAGCAGGATGTTGGCGATATTGCTGCCCACCACGTTGCCGATGGCGATGTCAGGGTTGCCGTTGAACGCCGAGCCGACCGACACCGCCATCTCCGGCGCGCTGGTGCCGAAAGCGACGACCGTCAGGCCGACGACGAGTGGCGAGATCCCGAAGGAGACCGCCAGGCGTGATGCACCGCGCACGAGAAGTTCGGCGCCGATGACGAGGGTGGTCAGACCAAGAAGGAACAGCAGGGCTTGCTCGAGCATTGAGGGCTTGATGAATGTTGAACTGTTTCAGAGTGCATCCGACCGTCGCGGTTCCCGCCCGGAGCGGAAAGACCGTGACGGTCGGGGGGCTGGCGCCGGCCACTGGTGGGGCCGGCGCCGTGGTGCATCAGAGTCCGGCGTCGGCACGCAGCGCGGCGGCCTTGTCGGTCTGCTCCCAGGTGAACTCCGGCTCGTCGCGGCCGAAATGACCGTAGGCCGCCGTCTTTGCATAGATCGGGCGCAGCAGGTCGAGGGTCTGGATGATGGCCTTCGGGCGCAGGTCGAAGTGAGTACGGATCAGTTCGACGATTTTCGCGTCGCTGATCTTGCCCGTGCCGAAGGTGTTGACCATCAGCGACACCGGCTTGGCTACGCCGATGGCGTAGGCGACCTGAACTTCGCACTTGTCGGCGAGGCCGGCCGCGACCACGTTCTTGGCTACGTAACGACCTGCGTAGGCTGCCGAGCGATCGACCTTGGACGGATCCTTGCCCGAAAATGCGCCGCCGCCGTGGTGGGCCGCGCCACCGTAGGTGTCGACGATGATCTTGCGACCGGTCAGGCCGCAGTCGCCGTGCGGACCGCCGATGACGAAACGGCCGGTCGGGTTGATCAGGTAGCGCACTTCACCTTGCAGCAACTCCTTGGGCAGCACCGGCTTGATCACTTCCTCGATGATGGCCTCGGAGATCTGTGCGTGTGACACTTCGGGGCTGTGCTGGGTCGACACCACGACGGTGTCGATGGCGACCGGCTTGCCGTCAACATACTTCACCGTGAGCTGGCTCTTGGCGTCAGGGCGCAGCCAGGGCAGGCGTCCGTCCTTTCGCACTTCGGCCTGACGCTGCATGATGCGGTGCGCGTAGTAGATCGGCAGCGGCATCAGGCTCGGGGTTTCGTTGCAGGCGTAGCCGAACATCAGGCCCTGGTCGCCTGCGCCCTGATCGAGGTCGATGCCTTCGCCCTCATTCACGCCTTGTGCGATGTCGGAGGATTGGCGGTTGATCGCGGTAAGAATGGCGCACGACTTGTAGTCGAAACCGATGTCGGAACTGTCGTAGCCAATGCGGCGCACCACATCCTGCGTGATTTCGCGATAATTGGGGTGGGCGCTGGTGGTGATTTCACCCGAGATGACGACCAGGCCGGTTGATACCAGCGTCTCGCAGGCAACGCGGGCGTGGGGGTCTTCGGTGAGAATGGCGTCGAGCACGCCGTCGGAGATCTGATCCGCAACCTTGTCCGGATGGCCTTCGGAAACCGATTCCGAGGTGAAGAGAAATTCTGCTGCCATGACTGCTCCTGAAAAACAAAAATCCCCGTTCTCTGGCGTGGCGGCCAGCTCCGGGGATCATTGAGCAGCCGACGCTTTAGCAGTATTTTTGGGTCACGCGATTTTTGCGGTGACGGCCGCCCTGCAAGTTGTCGAGTTAACTCGGCGGCTGAGGCACAATTATAGACTGTGTTTGTCTCAGGTCAATCTGTCACCGGATCCGAACCGCGAAAACTATTGTGATTGTCAATCTTCTTTTTCGTCTGCTTGCGCGCTTCCCGCTGTCCATGCTGCACCTCATCGGTGGCTGGGCGGGGTGGATCGCCTACGCTGCGTCGCCGTCCTATCGCCGCCGTTTGCGGCGCCATCTTGCTCAGGCCGTCGGTGATGTAGATCCTGCGGTGCTGCACGCCGCCATCGCCGAGGCCGGCCGCCAGGCCTTTGAGCTTCCCTGGCTGTGGCTGCGTCCAGCCGAGGAAGTGGTGGCCAAGGTGAAACGGGTGGAGGGCTGGGAACTGGTCGATGCCGCCCACAGCGAGGGCGCGGGCATCGTGTTCATGACGCCCCACCTGGGCTGTTTCGAGGTTACTGCGCAGTACATCGCCTCACTGACGCCGATTACCGTGCTTTATCGTCCGCCGCGCAATGCTGCGCTCGAGCCTCTGATGCAGGCCGGGCGGGTGCGCGGGCAGATGAGCACGGCACCCGCCGACCTTTCGGGCGTGCGCCGGCTGGTGAAAACCCTGCGCAGTCGCGAGGCGATCGGGATGCTGCCCGATCAGGTGCCGGGCTCGGGCGAGGGCGTGTGGGCGGATTTTTTCGGACGACCTGCATGGACCATGACGCTGGCGGCGCGGCTGTCCGAGGTCAAGGGCGTGCATGTGATCTATTGCTGGGCCGAGCGTTTGCCGCGTGGCAAGGGCTATGTATTCCGGCTGTCGGCGCCAGTCGAGCCACTTGAAGGCGATTTGCCGGCGCGTGTGGCCACCATGAACAGGGAGATCGAGCGCGTCATCCTGAAGTGTCCGGGGCAATACATGTGGGGCTACAACCGCTACAAGAAACCGCGCGCGGCGCGTGAAGCTGCGGCCCGGGCCGAAGCGTGATGAGTCATATCGGCGTGGCGGTGTTCTGGTTGCTGCACTGGTTGCCGCTGGCGGTGCTGGCGCGGCTGGGCGAAGCCCTGGGCTTGGTGCTCTATGTTTTTGCGCTGCCGCGCAGGCACGTGGTGAACACCAATCTGAAGTTGTGTTTTCCAGAGCTGGATGCGTCGCAGCGACGCCAGCTCGCGCGCCGTCATTTTCGCACGGTGGGGCGCAGCCTCCTTGAGCGCGGCCTGCTGTGGTGGGGCAGTCGCGAGCGCCTCAAGCGCATCGTCAGCGTCGAGGGGGCCGATCGCGTGCGGGCGCTCCAGGCTGCCGGGACCCCGATGATTCTGCTGGCGCCGCATTTTGTCGGGCTCGACATGGGCGGTACGCGACTGACAATGGACTTCGATGTCGTCAGCGTCTACGCGCGCCAGAAGAAGAATCCGGTGCTGGATCGCTGGCTTTATCACGGTCGTAGCCGATTTGGTGACCAGCTCCTGCTCGCGCGTCAGGACGGTGTGCGCAGCTCGGTGAAGGCGATGAAGGCAGGACGCCCTTTTTATTATCTGCCAGACATGGATTACGGCCGGCGTGATGCGATTTTCGTGCCCTTCTTCGGTGTGCCGGCGGCCACCATCACCGGGCTGCCACGGCTTGCGCGCGTGGCCGGTGCGGTGGTGCTGCCCTGCGTCACCAGGATGTTGCCTGGTGGCGCCGGCTACGTGGTCGAGATTGGTGAGGTATGGTCCGACTATCCCAGCGCGGATGTCGAGGCCGATACCTTGCGCATGAACGCGTGGATCGAGTCCGTCGTGCGCACGATGCCGGAGCAGTACTACTGGGTGCACAGGCGCTTCAAGACGCGTCCCGTGGGCGAGCCAAAGCTCTACTGATCCGCTGCGGGCGCGTCGGCGTCGGCGAGATGGCGCAGGACCACCGGAAATGCGGCGCTGCCGAGCAGGGCAATCGCAGACACGATGAGCACAATCGCGGTTCCGCTTTCGGCCAGCAGCGGATGCAAATCACTGAAGTCTCCGGCCAGCAGTACCAGACCAGCAAACAGACAGGCCAGGCCCGGAAGGCCGAGCAGCCATGCGGAAATCGGGACGGTAGCGCGGCGCGCTGCAGGCATATTGGTCATGTCCCGAATTCTCGCACGATGACGCGTGCTGGACGATATCCGGGTGCAGGAGGAGAATCCGGGCACGCTTTCCGCATTGAACAGAACCCCCATGAAATTGCGCTTTACCAAAATGCATGGCCTCGGCAACGACTTTGTCGTGATCGATGCGACCCGTGAACCCGTCGAACTGACTCCGGAACGTGTCCGGGCCATTGCAGATCGGCATTTTGGCGTCGGCTGTGACCAGTTGCTGGTCGTTGAGCCGCCAAGCGGACCGGCTGTCGATTTCCGTTACCGCATTTTCAATGCGGATGGCGGAGAAGTGGAGCAGTGCGGCAATGGCGCGCGTTGCTTCGTGCGCTTCGTGTACGACAAGAAGCTGACCGACAAGGCCGATATCAGCGTCGAGACCCGTTCCGGCATCATTTCGCCGCGTTTGCGTGAGGATGGGTTGGTGACGGTCGATATGGGGGTGCCGGTTCTCTCTGCTGCGGAGATCCCCTTCATTTCCGATTCTGACGCGATTGTGCAGCCGCTCGACGTGGGGGGGGAGACGCTGGCGATCACCGCCGTGTCGATGGGCAACCCGCATGCGGTCCAGGTCGTGGCGGACGTAGATGCCGCGCCGGTTGAAACCCAGGGGCTGCAGATCGAACGCCATCCGCGCTTTCCTGCGCGTGTGAATGCTGGCTTCGTGCAGGTGCTGGATGCGCACCGCATCCGCTTGCGGGTGTTCGAACGCGGCACGGGAGAAACCCTGGCTTGCGGCACCGGCGCGTGTGCCGCGGTGGTGGCATCGGTGCTGCGTGAGTTGGTGGTTTCGCCGGTGCGGGTGGAAACCCGTGGCGGCGAGCTTGAGATCGCCTGGGCAGGCCCAGGCACGCCGGTGCTGATGACCGGGCCGGCTGTAACGGTTTTCGAGGGCGAGATGAATCTCGTCTGATGTCTGGAGACATGCAACAGGGTGTGATGCCCGACAGGAGCTATTGCCGATGAATGCCGATGAAGTCGCACGCTATCTGCGCGACAACCCTGATTTTCTGTCCGTTCATGGCGAACTGTTTACCGAGCTGACCGTGCCGCATCCGCAGCACGAAGGCCAGGCGATTTCGCTTGCGGAGCGGCAGCTTCACGCCCTGCGCGACAAGATTCGTTTGCTTGAAGTCAAGCTTGCCGAGCTGATTCGCTTTGGTGAGGAGAACGACGAGATCAGCGAGAAAGTGCATCGGCTGACCCTGGTGCTGCTCGAGGCGCACGGCTATGAAGGCGTCCGCCATGAGCTCTTTTCCAGCATGCAGCAGGACTTCGCCATTCCCCACGTGTCGCTGCGAATCTGGAACAGCGTACTGGCCCGCGGTGATGAGGACTTTGCGCCTGTAGGTGAGGGCGTGCGCATGTTTGCCGGCGATCTGCGGCATCCTTACTGCGGTGCGCCGAGCAACATCGAAGTGCTGAGCTGGTTTGGCGAGTCTGCGCCGCATGTGCGCTCGGTCGCCCTCATGCCCCTGCGCCGCCAGGCGCAGGTGGTTGGTCTTCTGGCGCTGGGCAGTGAAGAACCCGAGCGTTTCTACCCCGAGATGGGCACCTTGTATCTCGGCCGGATTGGCGAGCTTGCCGCCGCCGCTCTGCTCGGGGAGATAGGCTGAGCTCATGCACGAGCGGCTTGCCCCGGCAGAGGCACCGGTCTGGCTGGACGGCTATCTTGGTTGGCTGGCCACCCAGCGTCGTGCCGCGGCACTGACGCTGGAGAATTATCGCCGTGATCTGCTCCGCTTGCAGGCCCTTGCGGATGGGCGCGAGCCTGCTTGCCTGACGGCGGCAGAGATTCGCCGTTTCGTCGGGCGCCTGCATGCCGAAGGCTTGGGCGGACGCTCGATTGCGCGCTGTCTTTCGGCCTGGCGCGGGCTGTATCGGTGGCTGATCCGCCACCACGGGCTGAAACACAACCCGGTCGATGGTATTCGCGCGCCAAAGTCGCCGGCAACTCTGCCGCGTGTGCTGTCCCCGGATCAGGCCAAGGCCTTGCTTGACCCCCCGGCCGACAGCTTGCTCGAGATTCGCGATCTCGCAATGTTCGAACTGTTCTACTCATCCGGGTTGCGTTTGTCCGAGCTTGCCGGGCTCGCGCTCGACGATGCGCACGATCTCCAGGGAGGGATGGTGACGGTGCGCGGCAAGCGTGGCAAAACGCGTGCGGTACCGGTCGGTGGCAAGGCGGTCGAGGCGGTGTGCCAGTGGCTTGAGGTTCGTGGGCAGCTCCCGGCGGGCAGCCCAACCTTGTTCGTCACCCGCACCGGCGGCGTGATGAGCCCGGGGGCCATTCGCAGCCGGCTTGCCCTGAGGGCCAGTACCGTGGGGCTGGGCGTACATGTCCATCCGCACATGTTGCGTCACAGTTTCGCCAGCCATGTGCTGCAATCAAGCGGCGATCTGCGCGCGGTGCAGGAACTGCTTGGCCACGCCAGCATTCGGACGACTCAGATTTACACTCACCTCGATTTTCAGCATCTGGCCAGGATCTATGATGCGGCCCATCCGAGAGCACGGAAGGCCCCGAAGTAAGCTGGCGAATTCCCCAGTTTGGGGATTCTCAAGTGTTTCTGTGGATTCGTGTTCGGCTATGCTGTTGCGCATCAATCAACAATAAATAATAAGTGGTCAAGTGTCGCCCTGACGCCGAGCCGCAATCTAGGATGCTTATGACGTCAGAGTCTTTTGCCCCCGGTGAGGCTTCCATTGAGGCTGGTAACGACGGTGTGCCGGCAGAGAAGGTAAAAAAACAACGCGTGCTCAGAGACGTGGCCTTGCTGCTTGCAAAGCATGAGGTCCGGAATCTGAAGCGCTGGTTTGAAGACTTCGATCGGGACATCATGCTGCCGATCCTGCTCGGCGAAATTGCGCTGCACAATATCGGTACGCCGAATGCCGCCGCGACCGACGGCGACGAAATGCCCGAGTGCACGCTCAAGCCCTGTAACGCTTATTCGATTGCGGCGGCGACCGGTCTTCCGCGCGAAACCGTTCGGCGCAAAGTGGCGCGACTGGTCGAGCTGGGTTGGGTGTCCCGGCGCAAGAACGGTCATCTCTATGTCTCCTCGGGGGCCTTGCGCCACTTTGGACACTTGTTGAGCTCCCGCGAGCTGCCTGATCTGATCGATACCGCTGATTGCGCCCGGCGCCTGCTCGGCGACTGAAGAAACGCTTGACCCGGGCTGTGGCGCAAGGTGGCAGCTAAGGGCTAAACTTGGCGCCCTTTTGCTGGATCCTTACCCATGGCACGCCTTCATCTCCGTCCCGGCAGGGAACGCACCGTCCTGCGCCGTCATCCCTGGATTTTTGCGGGCTCGGTTGATCATCTTGAGGGGCGGGTTCGTCCGGGCGATACAGTCGACGTGGTTGCAGCCGACGGCAAGGTGGTGGCACGTGCAGCATGGTCGCCCGAGTCGCAGATCCGTGCCCGAGTGTGGTCACTGGATGTCGAGACCTCCATCGATCACGCCTTCTTCAAGCGCAAGGTCGCTGAGTCGGTTGCCCGGCGCGCGACGCACCCCATGCTGCGTGGTCAGGATGGCCTGCGGCTGATCCATGGCGAGTCGGACGGTTTGCCGGGGGTTATCGCCGATCGTTACGGTTCCGTCGTCGTGTTGCAGTTGACCAGCGCCGGCTCCGACAAATGGCGCGATGCCATCGTCGCAGGGCTGGTGCAGGCTACCGGTTGTGCGGCGGTCTACGAACGTTCGGACTCCGACGTGCGCAAGCTCGAAGGACTTGAGCCGCGCGCCGGCATCGCCTTTGGCGAACTCCCTGCCGAAGGGCTGCAGATTGTCGAGAACAGCGTGCGGATGGAGGTCGATGTTGTCGGCGGCCACAAGACCGGTTTCTATCTCGATCAACGCGACAACCGCAAGCTCACCGGCGATCTTGCCCATGGGCGGCGGGTCCTGAACTGCTTTTGTTACACCGGTGGCTTTTCCCTGCAGGCCTTGGCCGGTGGGGCGAGCAGTGTGCTGTCGATCGACTCGTCCGGGCCGGCACTTGCCACCGCTGCACGCAATCTGGCACTCAATCCGGAACTCGATCCAACGCGTGCCGAATGGCGCGATGACGACGTGTTCGAGGCGCTTCGCGGTTTGCGGGCGGAAGAGCGCAGCTTTGACCTGATCATCCTCGATCCGCCCAAGTTCGCGCCGTCCGCGGCCCATGCCGAACGCGCCGCACGTGCGTACAAGGACATCAACCTGTTCGGCTTCCGCCTGCTGGCACCGGGAGGCATCCTGATGACGTACTCGTGCTCCGGCGGCATCGGGCTGGAGATGTTTCAGAAGATCGTTGCCAGTGCGGCGAGTGATGCCGGTGTGGATGCTCGCATCCTCCATCGACTGGCTGCGGCGCCCGATCATCCGGTTGGTCTCGCGGTGCCCGAAGGTGAGTACCTCAAGGGGCTTGCGATTCAGATCGCTTAGTCGTCCGCCTGTCGGCGGTGCGTCATCGTGCCTCAGCTTATTCTTGAATAACGGCGGGCGGAGGGCGGTCGGGGTTGGGCACCAGGTCCGCAAGGTTGAAGGCGAGCGTGATCAGGCCGAGCGCCATGATGACGAGACCAAAGTAGATCTTCTGCATGGTGGGGCCGGGAAAGCGCCTTACTTCGGCGTAGAAATGATGGCGCAGGAAAATCAGCGCCATCGCGGCCATCGCCAGCAGCGCACAGCCGAGCACTCTTGAGGCGTTGGCGTCAAACTGGCGGCCGAAGGCGGGATCCCAGCGGTCAGGAAGGAAGAACGTCGGTGCCTGCAACACAAGGTGCAGGCCGCCGACGAGGCACAGGGTGAGCATCAGCACCTGGAAGGTCCGCATCAGTCGCCGCCGCCGTCGCAGGCGTCACCCGCATTGCTTGCCGCACAGTCCGGCGTGCTGTTTTCGCCCGTGCCTGTGAGGCCGGCCGCTTCATCGTGTTTTTTGTGGCGGCTTCTTTTGCCGGATGAGCAGGCCAGAAGAAGCAGTATTCCGGCTGCAGACACGAATACGAGAAAACCGGCCGCCATTGCGGTGCTTACTGTCCGAACAAATCGCTGCCCGGCAGGCGCGGGGCGTTCAGACCGAAATGCTGCCAGATCGAATGGGTTGCCATGCGACCGCGCGGAGTGCGCTGCAGATAGCCTTGCTGGATCAGGTAGGGCTCGATCACGTCTTCGATCGTGTCGGAAGACTCGCCGATGGCAGCGGCGATGTTGTCGAGTCCGACCGGGCCGCCGCCGAATTTTTCCAGCATCGCCAGCAGCAGCTTGCGGTCCATGATGTCGAGCCCGAGCACGTCGACGTCGAGCATCACGAGTGCCGCATCCGCAACCGCGCTGGTGATGTCGCCACCTGATTTCACCTCGGCATAGTCGCGCACCCGGCGCAGGAGGCGGTTGGCAATGCGGGGCGTGCCGCGTGCGCGCCTGGCGATCTCGAGCGCGCCCGCGTCGTCGATGCTGACATTGAGCAGTCGTGCGGAGCGACTGACGATGTAGGCGAGTTCGTCCGGGGTATAGAACTCGAGCCTGGAGACGATGCCGAAACGGTCGCGCAAGGGGTTGGTGAGCATGCCCGCGCGGGTGGTCGCGCCAACCAGCGTGAACGGCGGCAGATCGAGCTTGACCGAGCGTGCAGCGGGGCCTTCCCCGATCATGATGTCAATCTGGAAGTCTTCCAGCGCGGGGTAGAGGATTTCTTCCACCACCGGGGACAGGCGGTGAATCTCGTCAATGAAGAGGACGTCGTGCGGCTCGAGGTTGGTCAGCAGTGCGGCGAGGTCGCCGGCGCGCTCCAGCACGGGCCCGGAAGTCTGACGCATATTGACGCCCATCTCGGCGGCGACGATATGGGCCAGCGTGGTCTTGCCCAGCCCAGGCGGTCCGAACAGCAGGACGTGGTCGAGCGCCTCCTTGCGGTTGCGGGCGGCTTCAATGAAGATTTCCAGCTGTTCGCGGATCTTCGCCTGTCCGACATACTCGGCCAGACGCTTGGGGCGCAGGGCGCGCTCGACGGCGTCTTCCTTGCGGTCGGCGGGTTCCGCCGAAATCAGCCTTTCGGGCGCGGCCGAGCGCAGCTTGTCAGTTTCGATCATGGCGAGAGTTTAGCGACTTGGCGACAGCCTGTGCGGGGCAATGCTCATGCCTTCGACAGCAGCTTGAGTGCGGCACGGATGCCATCGGCCACGCCGATGTCCTCGCCAAGCCCCTTCATGGCACCAAGCGCCTCGCGCTCGTTGTAGCCCAGTGCAAGCAGGGCGTTGAGGATGTCGCTCCTGGCGTCCGCTACGACGTCGGTGCCGGTGGCGACGCGAATGCCGCCGACGTTGGGCAGGGCCTTGCCGAGTTTGTCGCGCAGTTCGAGCAGCAGGCGCTCGGCGGTCTTCTTGCCGATGCCGGGAATCTTCACCAGACGTCCTGCCTCCTGCAGTGCAATGGCCTGGGCGAGGTCGCTGACCGACAGACCGGACAGCACGGCCAGCGCCATGCGTGCGCCAATGCCGGAAATCTTCAGTAGCTGGCGAAAGGCGGTGCGCTCCTCATCGGTGGCAAAGCCGTACAGGAAGTGGCCATCCTCGCGCACCGCAAGATGGGTGCGCAAACTGACCCGTTCGCCGGTCGCCGGCAGGCTGTAGAAGGTGCTCATGGGGACGTCGAGCTCGTAGCCGACGCCGTTGGCATCAATCAGAATCTGAGGTGGGTTCTTTTCCAGCAGGGTGCCGGTGATGCGTCCGATCATCAGTAAGGCTCCAGGTGCCGCTGCCTGTGTGTTTGGTGGCAACGGCGGGTATTGGGTGGGGTCAGTCGGCCAGGCTGCGGGCGACTTCGTGGAGGTCGTTCATCACCGTGATGCCGCGCGCGAGTACATCTTCTGCGGGGGACAGAAGATCGGGCACCATCACGACCTGGGCGCCCGCTGCCAGTCCGCCGCGGACGCCCGTGTTCGAGTCCTCCAGGACCAGGCAATGCGTTATTGGCGTTTCAAGCAGGGCGGCGGCGGCCAGATAGATGTCGGGCGCGGGTTTGCCGTTACGCACTTCGTCACCGCCGATCACGCCTTTGAGCCGGTGCAGGATGCCGACGCCTTCGAGTTTGGGCAGGGCGCGGCTGCGCCGGGTGGAGGTGGCGACCGCTCCCGGCAGTCCGCGCAGCGCGATCTGGTCGAGGAGCTCGGGAACGCCCGGCTTGAGCGGAAAGCGACCGTCGATGATGGCTTGCTCGTAGCGCCGGCCAAACTCGGCCTGGTGCGCGTCGATCGGAAAGCTGGGGCCGAAGGCGTCCTGCAGCAGGCGGTAGCTGTCGCGCGAATTCATGCCGATCATGCGCATCGCGACCTCATGATCCCAGGGCAAGCCCAAGTGCTCGCTCGCTTCACGGCCGATTGCGTAGGCGATGCGCTCGGAGTCGAGCAGGAGTCCGTCCATGTCGAAGATGATGGCGCGAACGGGGCGGGGGTTGAAGGCGGTCATGCGGATATTCCGGATTGGGCGAAGGCGAGCGTGGCAGCAAGCAGCAGGCCATGCACGTTGGTCGCAAGGATGGTGCGCTTGATCGGGGTGGCGAGCTCGTCGGGCGTGCTCGCATCGGCGATGAGCTCGCGCGCGGCGGTGAATGAGAGGATCAGCGTCATCGCGGCGGCTGCTGCATATTGCGGTAACGCATGAATCGTCACCATCGCTACCAGCCAGGTGTAGGAGAGGATTGCGATCAGCAGATAGCCCCACTTGGCGACCTGCGGGCCGAGGCGGACGACGAGCGTACGCTTGCCTGCGGCGGCATCGCCGTCGTGATCGGGGAACTGGTTGATGAACAGGAGGTTTGCCACCAGCAGGGCATAGGACACGCCTGCCGCAAACGGCATCAGGCTGAAGCTGCCGCGCTGCACGTAATCGGTACCGACCACCACCGCGAGCCAGCCCAGCGCGATCGCCAGTTCGCCCAGACCCCGACTCATCAGTTTCAGTGGCGGCGCGGAGTAGGCCCAGCCGACGAAGAGCCCCGCGATGCCGATGACGATCAGCCCCGCGCCGGCTTGCCAGGTCAGCCACAGTCCGGCCGGCACGACAGCCGCCAGCAGTGCGTAACCGAAGCGGCCGGTCTCGGCTGCGCTGAGCACGCCGTTCTGGATGAAGCGGCTGCCGCCAGTGAAGGGAAACAGGCGCTTCGTATTCGCTGCGTCTGCACCACTTTCGGCATCGTGATAATCGTTGATGACATTGACCCCGGCATGCGCGACGAGGGCAAAGAATACGGTGAATATCGCGGTCGTCCAGTCGAGCGGCACGCCGCTGCTGCGTGCGCTCGCCAGTCCGATCAGGCAGGCAACCAGGGTGACCGACAGAAACGCCGGCCGGGTGGCCAGGAAGAGCAGGATCGCGCGGTTCTGAAACGCGCCTGGTGCGGGTTCAGGGGAATGGCTCACAGCAGCACGATGTCGAATTGTTCCTGGGTGTAGCTCGCCTCCGGGTGGAGCGAGACCTTCTTGCCGATGAAGTCGGACAGCATTGCGAGCGACTGGCTCTCTTCATCGAGGAAGAGGTCGATCACATTCGGTGCGGCAAGGACGCGGAACTCCTTCGCGTTGAACTGGCGCGCCTCACGCAGCAACTCGCGCAGGATTTCGTAGCAGCCCGTACGCGCGGTCTTGACCTCACCGCGCCCCCCACAGGTGGGACAGGGCTCGCACAGCAGATGTGCGAGTGATTCACGGGTGCGCTTGCGGGTCATCTCGACCAGACCGAGCGCCGTAAAGCCGTTGATGCTCATCTTGGTGTGGTCGCGTGCGAGCGCTTTGCGAAACTCGTCGAGCACCATTTCGCGGTGTTCGACGTTCTCCATGTCGATGAAGTCGATGATGATGATGCCGCCAAGGTTGCGCAGCCTGAGTTGGCGGGCAATGGTCTGGGTGGCTTCGAGATTGGTCTTGAAAATCGTGTCGTCAAAGTTGCGCGCACCGACGAAACCGCCGGTGTTCACGTCGACTGTCGTCATCGCCTCGGTCTGGTCAATGATGAGGTAGCCACCGGATTTGAGCTCGACCCTGCGGGCGAGTGCTTTCTGGATTTCCTCTTCTACGTGGAAGAGATCGAACAGCGGGCGTTCGCCGGTGTAGTGCTCGAGCAGCGGCAGGACCTTGGGTGAATACTCGGCGGCAAAGGCGGTGAGCTTCTGGAAGTTCTCCCGCGAGTCGATACGGATGCGGGTGGTCTCTTCGTTGACGAGGTCGCGCAAGACCCGCTGACCCAGACCGAGGTCTTCATGCAGCAGTCGGGGCGGGAATGCGCCAACGGTGGTGTTGCGGATCTCGCCCCACAGCTTGCGCAGATAGGCGATATCGGCGGCAAGCTCGTCGTCGCTGGCGGTTTCGGCCATGGTGCGCACGATGAATCCGCCGGGCTCATCGTCGGGGACGAGCCGGGTCAGACGCTCGCGCAGCTGTTCGCGTTCGGATTCGTCCTCGATGCGCTGGGAAATGCCGATGTGCTTTTCCTGCGGCAGATACACAAGCAGGCGTCCGGCCAGGCTCACCTGGGTGGAAAGGCGTGCGCCCTTGGTGCCGATCGGGTCCTTCAGGACCTGAACCAGCAGGCTCTGGCCCTCGTTGAGGATCTTCTCGATCGGCTTGGCGGCTTCACCATGCTGGCGCTCACTCCAGATGTCAGCGACATGAAGGAAGGCCGTACGTTCGAGGCCGATTTCGATGAACGCGGACTGCATGCCCGGCAGCACGCGCACGACCTTGCCCAGATAGACATTGCCCACGATGCCCCGGCTGGCGGTGCGCTCGACGTGCAGTTCCTGGACTACGCCCTGCTCGACGATGGCAACCCGTGTCTCCTGCGGGGTAAAGTTGATCAGGAATTCGATGCTCATGATGGATTGAACCCAATGGGAAATACGCAATGGCAGTCAGCTTGACTGCCATTGCGCATGGCTCATCGGATCACGCCCCGCCAGACTGGCGGCTGGGCGTATCCGCCGCTTGCGTCGCGTGCCAGTGCGTGCAGCAGAGATTACAGCGGGTAACCGAAGACCTCCAGCAACTCGGCTGTTTCGAACAGGGGCAGGCCCATGATGCCGGAGTAGCTGCCGTGGATCTCCTTGATGAACATCGCGGCCCGGCCCTGGATGCCGTAGGCGCCGGCCTTGTCCATCGGCTCTCCGCTTGCGACGTAATGACGGATGTCGCGTTCCGATAGTTCCCGGAAATGCACCTCGCTACCTGAGACACGGCTGCGTGTACGCATGCCGTCGGTGACGGCAACCGCGGTGAGGACACGGTGGGTGCGCCCGGACAGGCGCTGGAGGATGTCGCGGGCGTCTTCCGCGTTCTCGGGCTTGCCGATGATCTGGCCATCGAGTTCGAGCGTGGTGTCGGCTGCGAGCACCGGGTGCCGGGTCATCTTGCGCCAAATCACGCGGCGCATGCCGGCCTCTGCCTTGGTCAGCGCCAGGCGCTCGACGTAACGCTCGACATCCTCATCGGGAAGTGGGGTCTCGTCGACGTCGGCGTCCTCGCCGCGCTCTCCGCCGCGAAAAGTCATGACGTCGAACTGCACGCCGATCTGGCGCAAGAGTTCGCGGCGGCGTGGACTTTTCGATGCGAGGTAGATGCGGGGCGGGATGGCGGACATGGTGCGGTTCCTGGTGGTTCGCTCATTCGCGATGATAGGGATGGTTCCTGGTGATGCTCCAGGCACGATAAAGGGCTTCGGCGAGGAGGGGCCGCACCAGCGCATGAGGCAGCGTGAGGCTGGACAATCTCACGGCTTCGGCTGCTGTCGCCTTGAAGGCCGGTGACAGGCCGTCCGGTCCGCCCACAATCAAGGCCACGTCCTGGCCTTCACCCTGCCAGCCCTCCAGGCGGCGGGCCAGCGCCATGCTGCTGAGATCAGCGCCGTGTTCGTCCAGGATGACCCTGCGGCAGCGGGCTGGCAACGCAGCCTCGAGCCGCGTCGCTTCGGCGGCCATCATGGCTTCGACGGTCTTGCCCGAGGTGCGCGGTTCGGCCTTGACCTCGACCAGTTGCAGTGGCAACTC
>JALNWS010000031.1 GCA_023230755.1 Azoarcus sp. | reverse complement strand
TCAAGACCGACCATGTGCTGTTCATCGCCAGCGGTGCGTTTCATCTGTCGCGACCTAGCGACCTGATCCCTGAGCTGCAGGGGCGCTTCCCGATCCGGGTCGAACTGGATGCGCTGTCAGTCGAGGATTTCGAGTGCATTCTGACCAGCACCGATGCCTGCCTCACCCGACAGTACGAAGCCCTGCTCGCGACCGACGGCGTGACGCTCGAATTCAGGCCTGACGGCATTCGTCGCCTGGCCGAAATTGCCTATCAGGTGAACGAAAAAACCGAAAACATCGGTGCCCGACGGCTCTACACCGTGATGGAAAAGCTGCTCGAAGAGGTTTCCTTCGACGCCGGCAAGATCGGGCTCACGGCGCTGGTCGTCGATGCGCCTTATGTGGATGACCGGCTTGAGGTGCTGGCCGAGCGGGAGGATCTCGCGCGTTACGTCCTTTGAGCGCATTGCTCGAATACCGGCGCCATGCATGAAAAATGGTGGCGCCAATATTCTTTCGTTCGTGATTGGCGTGACGTTCTGACGCAGAATCACGATTGTTCAGGGCCGGTTGTGACCGGCTCTTCGTTTGTCCTGGCGTGCATGTCGCGCTGCAATGTCGGTAGCCATCATGCTCATTCGAATCGTCTCGATTCTTTTTCCGCTGTTTGCGATCACTGCACTGGGGTATTTCGTCGGCAAGCGGATGAAGCCCGACATGTCCGACGCCAACAAGCTCAACATGGACGTGTTCGTGCCCGCGCTGGTGTTTGCCGCGCTGGCGAACAAGGAGTTTCACATCTCCGAGTACATGCCGCTGCTCGGCGCCACGCTGGTCATGGTGCTGGGTGCCGGTGCGGTGGGCTGGGTGACGGCCCGCATTGCAAAGGTGGATCCCAAGACCTTTGTGCCACCACAGATGTTCAACAACTGTGGCAATCTCGGGCTCCCACTTGCTGTGCTGGCCTTTGGTGACGAGGCACTGGCGCCTGCGGTGGTGATGTTCATGGTGTCGAACCTGCTGCACTTTTCGTTCGGTGCCTGGCTTCTCGACCACAATATCCGCATCGCCAACGTGTGGCGGGTGCCGTCCGTGCTGGCGACGATTGTCGGGCTGGCAGTTGCCGTTTCCGGATTCGAAGTGTGGTCACCGCTCATGCTGGCAATCAAGTTGTTGGGCGATATCGCGATTCCGCTGATGCTGTTCGCGCTCGGTGTGCGCCTGAACGACTCCAGGATCACCTCGGTCGGTCTCGGCGTGTTCGCTGCGGTGGTGCGGCCGGTGACCGGCATGTTGCTGGCGTGGGGCGTGATGCTGCTCATCGACCTGCCGCCTCGCGAACAGGCGCTGCTGCTGGTTTTCGGCGCACTGCCACCGGCGGTCCTGAACTACATCTTCGCCGAGCGCTACCACCAGGACCCGGAAAAAGTGGCGTCGATGGTGCTGATCGGCAACCTGTTTGCGATGCTGTTTCTGCCGCTTGCGCTGGCATTGGCGCTGCCCTGAGCGCCTGAGTCCGCTTTTCAGCGGGCGGCGCTGGCCATGGTGTTGAGCCCGCTTCCGCTACGTTTGCTGCGATACATTGCGGCGTCCGCCCGACTGAGCAGTTCGGCAAAGCTGGTGCCGTGGTCGGGGAACATGGCCATGCCAATGCTGGCGCGAACGAACCAGTTGCGGCCATCGACGTTCAGTGGCAGTGCCAGGTCGCGGGTCAGGCGACCCGCTGCGGCACGCACGTCCACCTCGTTTGCGGGCTGACCGAGGAGGATCACGAATTCGTCGCCGCCTAGCCTTGCGACGGTGTCGCTGTCACGAAGTGCCTGTTGCAGGCGGTGCGCGACCGTGGCGAGAACCGTGTCGCCGGTGGCGTGCCCCGCATTGTCGTTAATCTGCTTGAAGCCATCGAGGTCGATGACGAGCAACGCGGCGCGTCCGCGGTGGCGCCGCGCGGCACTGAAGGTCATCTCGGCGCGCTGCTCCAGCAGGCGCCTGTTGGGCAGCTTGGTCAGTGGATCAAAGAAGGCCAGGCGCGCGATTTCGGCTTCGGCCTGCTTGCGCGCATTGATATCCGATATCTGCGCCAGTACGGCACCGATTGTGCGTCTTTTGAGTTGGTTGGCGAGGCGGATTTCAATCCAGCGTGGTTCTTCGCCTGGGCGCAGGAGGCGGCACTCGAGCGTCATCGCGACGCCCTCCGCGACCACCTTGGCAAAGCCCGTCCTGACCGCATCCGTGTCTTCTTCGACAACACTGTCCCACAGTGGGCTGCCTTCCCACTGTGTTTGCGACAGTCCGGTGATCCGGGCGGTCGACGCATCAGCGCAGCTCACGACACCGTCGGCGTCAATCTCGAGGACGCAGTCCAGCGCCTGGTTGGCGAGGGCCTGGTTGCGCGCGGCGCGGCGGATACGCTGCTGGCCGAGATGGGTGATCGTGCCTGCCATCAGCGCACCTCCGAGCATGAGGAAGACGATGACAGGGATCGGGATCAGGTTGAGCTCGGGATCGCGAGGGGTGAAGCGGATATCCCAGCGCCGCCCGCCGTAGATGTGTGTCCGGTGCAGCGTCTGACGGTATGGCAGCGTCTCGCTGCTGCTCACCTGGTCTTCGAAAAGTACGGTGGGGTAGGTGTTCAGATCATCTTCGGAGCCGAGGTCAACGATCTGCAGGTGAAAGCGGCGGCGCAGTGCCGGTGCAATTGCAGTGTTGATGAGATCGTTTACGAGGAAGGATGCGGCGACGGTCTGCTGGCCTGATTCCTGACCGTTCCAGCCCGGTGTGCTGACCGGCGCGAGGATGAGCACTGCAACGGCGTTGGGCGCCTGCTGCAGGCGGATCGGTGGTGTGGCCGCGAAGCCGTGGCTGCGTGCCTGGGCGATGGCGAGGCGCCGGATCTCGCTGCTCATGAGGTCGTAACCCAGGGAGCGCTGATTACCCAGTGGCGGATGGATGGCTTCCACGACATGGTGGGTATGGCCGGGTTCGACCGGGTAGATGTCGAAACTTGCGTATGCAGGGTCATACTCCGAAAGGTTCTTTCTGACCCACGCCACATAGGCTTCGCGATTGTCCTCGGCCACTTCGCGGTTGAAGGCAAATGCGCGCAGTCCCGGCAGTGACTGTTCGATCTCCAGTGCGCGCGCATAACGCGCAAACTCGGACGTGGTGACTTCATCGCTGCCGAGATAATGTGCGCGCAGGCCGAGCACTGCGTTCTGGTAGAGCACGGTTTGCTGCATCAGCGAGACGGTGGCCTGATCGACCGTGCGGGCGAAGGCGCGCTCGGAACGTGAGGCTTCGACCGCACGATACTGTTGCAGCGCCAGCCATTGCATGCCAACGACGAGCACAACGACTGCCGTCGTGATGAGGGCAGATCGACGCCGTGCGGGCAACGCGATTGCGGATATGCACGAACGGGAGGTGGACGATGGAGAGTCCATGCTGCCTTGCTCCTTCCTGCTCCTTGTGCGGGCAGCCAGGCTACTCGCGATGAAACCGTTCGATCTGCCGGCGGTCCCGTTTGGTCGGGCGACCGTGCAGGCCGGTGCCGGGTGGGGCCGCAAGGCGGCGGGCTTCGTGTTCGGATTCGCGCCGCTCGATGCTCTCTGCGGTCTCTTCGTACAGCAGTCGGGCCTTCTCCGCCGGGCCGCGTTTTTCGGCGATGCCGCGTACAAGCACCGAGATGCTGGTTTCGGCCTGGGTAATGTCTATCCGATCACCCGGTTTTACCGGTCGCGCCGGTTTTGCCGAAGCCCCGTTCAATTTTACCTTGCCGCCTTCTACTGCCTCCGTCGCGGCACTTCTGTGCTTGAAGAAGCGGGCTGCCCACAGCCATTTGTCGAGGCGGGTGCGGTCGGTGTCGGAGAGGGGTTGGCCGGACATGTGCAGAAATCTTGGAAACGGTGTTCAGATGGTCGCAGCAAAGTATCGCATACAGAAGCAGGGGAAACCCGCTGCTATGGGAATGCAATGCGCGCATTGGCCCAAGGTGTGATGGTCGATTCACGTACAAGCGTCTATGGCCGCTTTGGCGGGCACTGCTAATCTGGTGCGCCTTTTTCCCGGATGTGGACATGAACACCGCTTTCCGCCTTGGCGCCCGTGAAGGCTGGCGCGACTTTCTGCCAATGTCGCTCGGTCTCGTGCCGTGGGCGGTTGTCACCGGGATTGCGATGCGCTCAATCGGTCTGTCGCCGATTGAGGCGATGGGCATGAATCTGCTCGTCTACGCGGGGACGGCTCAATTGGGTACTTTGCCCCTGATCGCCACCGGTGCGCCGCTGTGGCTGATTTTCCTGACGGCGATGGTACTCAACCTGCGTTTCGTGATCTTCAGCGCAGCGCTTGCGCCCGCGTTTCACGGCCACGCCTGGTCGCGGCGCGCGCGGGCAAGCTACCTCCTGGTCGACGGCGTGTTTGCAGTCGGATCCGAGAAAATGCTCGCCAGCGACGATCCGGAGTGGCGTTGGGGCTATTTCATCGCGCCTTCGGCCTGGGCGTGGTGCCTGTGGCAGTCCTGTGTGCTGCTCGGCGCGCTGGGCGCCGAGGTGATTCCGACTGACTGGTCGCTCGAATTCATGGTCACCATCGCCCTGATGCTGATGATGATTCCGATGGCCCGCACGCGACCGATGCTGGTGGCGGCGCTGGCCGGCGGACTCGGGGCGGTGCTGCTGCGCGAACTGCCGCTGCGGCTCGGCCTGTTTGCTGGCATCGCGATTGGCATTGCGGCGGGCTTTGCCGCCGAACACTGGCAGCAGCGGAGGGCTGGCGCATGAGCGAGGGCATCTGGCTGTGGCTGACATTCATCGCCATCGGCAGTACCACTTTGCTGACTCGCGGCAGCTTCATCATGCTCGGGGAAAAGGCACGTTTGCCCAACGCGCTGCATCGCGCCTTGCGCTACGCGCCGGCGGCGGCGCTCGCAGCGCTGGTGGCGCCCGATATCCTGCTCGATGAGGGGTCGCTTCAGCCCTTCAATCCGAAGTTTGCCGCGGCGCTGGTGGTGCTCTTCTTCGCCTTGCGCTCGCGAAATCCCTGGCTGCCCTTCATCTTCGGCATGGGCCTGTTGATCCTGATGCGCAAGGGTTTCGGCTGGTAGCTCGGGCGGGGAGGTTCAGGCCTCCTCGACCCATACGTGGCGCGCGACATCGTGTTCGAGCGCGAGCTCCATGTGGTCGCACAACACAACGGTCATCGGCTGCTGCTGTGTCACGCGAATGATGTGAGGCGGGGACATGCCGTACGCGTGCAACTGCTCGACCTGCAGCGGATCGATTTCCTTGCCGTATTCCGCGATGCGGACTTTGCGACCAACTGGGGTGCCGGTCAGGCGGATGCGCTCCGCGGGGGATGGGCTCATATCGATCTCGTTCAGAAGAAGAGGCGCAGAAAGTGGTTGAGTACGCCGCCGACGAAGAAGGCGGTGGGCATGATGATCGCCAGCATCAGTGCGGTGGTGCGAACGCCCTGTTCCTTGGCGATCATCATCACGCTGGCGATGCAGGGTACGAACAGGGTGATGGTCACCATGCCGACGACGGCCTGCACCATGTCGAGTTGGTGGCTTAGCGCAAACAGGCCGGTGGCGCCGAAATCGCGGCGCAGGAAGCCCATCACGAATGCAGCGCTGGCTTCGGGTGGCAGGCCGAGCCAGCCGGTGACCAGTGGCTTGCCGGCTTCGATGATCCAAGGCAGGGCACCGGTGCGGTCGAGCACGAACATGATCAGGGTGCCGAGCAGAAAGAGCGGGATGACCTCGATCAGATACCATTTGAGTCGCCCGCCGGTTTTCTTCAGCACATTGCCCAGCACCGGCATGCGCATCGGCGGCAGTTCGGTGACCAGCGGCACGCGGCGCCCTTTCACCAGCTTGCCTGCAAGCCAGCCCGCACTGAGCAGCACCAGCACCATGGTGCCGGCCCAGATCACGGTGGCGGAGAAGGAGATGCCACCCAGCAGGCCGAGCACCACGCCAAGCTGAGCCGAGCATGGAATGGCGAGCGCCATCAGGAAGATGGTGATCACGCGTTCGCGTGGCGTGTGCAGGATGCGGGTGGTCAGCGTGGCCATGGTGACGCAGCCCAGGCCCAGTACCATCGGCAGGACGGCTCTGCCATTGAGTCCGATGGCGGCGAACATGCGGTTGGCGATCACCGACAGACGGGTGAAATAGCCGGAGTCTTCGAGCAGTCCGAAGGCAAGGAAGAAGGTGGTCACGATGGGCAGGATCAGCGCCAGCGCATAGGTCATGCCCATGGTCCACAGGCCGTACTGGCCCACCAGCAGGTCGGCGATCCACGGAATGGTGACGTGGTTCTGCACCAGGGCGGTGACCGCAGGGTTCAGTATCCCGCCGAAGAAGTTCTCCTCGAGCAGACCGACCAGCGTGCCGGCACCGAAGTCGCCGACAAACAGATAGACCACGTAGAGCACGGCCAGCAGCATCGGCCAGCCCCAGACCCGGTGCACTGCCACTTGTCCGATCAACAGGGACAGGGTGCGATCCTTCCCGGCGGCCTGTTGCGAAACGGTGCGTGCCAGTGCTTCGGCGGCACGTCCGCGCTCGCGTGCAAGCCGCGCCGGCAGGGAGTCGCGACCGATGGCTGGTGCGAGGGCGGCGATTTCCGCCACCAGGGCGGCGCCTTCCGGCCGGGTCGCGAGCCAGGCCAGAACCTCGGCATCGTGTCCGAGCAGGAGGATGGCCAGTCCGCGGGCCGCCAGCCGCGGGTGCGGCGCGCGTGCTGCGATCATGGCCGTGACCTGGTCGATGACGGCCTCGATCTCCGGGTCGTAGTGCAGCATCGGCGCGGGATGGCGGGCGTGGAGCAGGGCATCGGTCAGGGGCGCAATGCCTTCGCCTCCGGTTGCGACGGTCGCAATTACGGGTACGCCCAATGCCTCTGCGAGGGCGGGCGTATCTACTGTCACCCCGCGCGCGCTGGCTTCGTCGGTCATGTTCAGCGCCATCACCATCGGCACGCCGAGTTCTGCGAGCAAGGCGGTGAGGTTGAGCGTACGACGCAGATTCTTGGCATCGCCGACCTGGACGATCAGACGCAGGTCTTCGTGCAGCAACGCGCGCACAGTGGCGCGCTCATCATCGCTGCGCGAGGGCAGGGCGAGCACGCCGGGCGTGTCGAGCAATGACATTTCGCGGTCGAAACGGGCTGTTGCCCGTGCGACCTCAACCGTTGTGCCAGGATAGTTGGAGACGTTTACGTAAGTGCCGGTAAGTCGATGAAACAACACTGATTTGCCTACATTCGGGTGTCCGACGAGGGCAAGGGTTGTCGTGCCCTGTTCGGTCGCTGCGAGGCTTGCGTGTTCGGTCAGCGTGGCCTGGTTCATGAGAAGCTCGGCGGTGAAGGTTTACGTGAATGATAATACATCGCATTAAACATTATTTGATCTGACTCAATCGCTGTTGTATCCATGCACAAAGTGTGGATTCTGCCGTCGAGGCGTCAGGTGACAGCCCAGCGCCGGAGCAGGTTGTGATAGATCTGCGTCAACGTGATGAGCTCGGGACTGGTTACGGCGGCGGACGTGAGCCGCTGGATGCTCTGGTCCAGGTCGTAGAGCAGGGTCCGGTCTTCCTGTTGCTGCACCACGCTTTGTATCCAGAAAAAGGATGCGATACGCTCGCCGCGGGTAACCGGGGTCACCTGATGCAGGCTGCTCGACGGGTAGAGCACCATGTCACCGGCGCCGAGTTTGACTGTCTGCACGCCGAAGGCGCCGTCGATCTGCAGTTCGCCACCATCGTACTCGTCCGGCTCGGACAGGAACAGCGTGGCGGACAGGTCCGAGCGCACGGTGAGCCCCGTGCCACCGATCGCCATCAGCGCGCTATCGACGTGCAGGCCGTAGGCGCCGCCGTTGCGGTAACAGTTGAACTTCGGCGGAAAGATGCGGTGGGGCAGTGCCGCGGAGATGAAGGCCGGATGGCTGCCCAGTTTGCGCAGGATGTGGTTGCCCAGCGCAACGGCGAGTGCCGAGCCGTCTTCGAGCTGGAGATTGGTCTTTGCAGAGCGCGCCAGCGTGCCCGCGGTCTTTGCCCCATCCTGCCAGTCCGCAGCGGCGAGTTGCTGCCTGAAGTGCAGTACTTCGTCCTTGCTCAGGACGTTTTCGATCGGAATCAGCATGCGTGGTGCGCCCCTTTCTGTTCTTGAATCATGTCCGGGCCGATATCGTCCAGGGTCGCGCAGCCGGCAAGCGCCATGCAGACTTCGAGCTCCTCGCGCAGCGTCCTGATCAGGTGGGCCACGCCGAGCGCGCCGGCGACGGCCAGCGCATGAAGCTGCAGACGGCCGATCATCACTGCGTCGGCGCCCAGTGCGAGTGCCTTGAAGATGTCGGTGCCGCTGCGAATGCCGCTGTCGAACAACAGCGGATAGTCCTCACCCACCGCACTGCGGATCTCCGGCAAGGCGGTAAGGCTGGCCGGCACGCCATCGAGGCTGCGCCCGCCGTGGTTCGAGACGACCAGCGCAGCCACTCCCTTGCGGCGGAGCTCAACGGCGTCCGCGGGGTGGAGCACACCCTTGACCACAACGGGCAGCGTGGTGTGTGCGAGCAACCAGGCCAGGTCGGCCCAGGTCGGTGCTTCGCTCATCATGCCCTGAAAGATGATGCTCTGATTCCGGTCCAGACGGACCTGTGCGGGCGCCGGGTAAGCAGCAAGGTTGACCGGCTGAATCGCGGGCGGCATGACGAAGCCTGTGTGGCGTGCGCGGATGCTCGGAGCCTGGATCGAGGTGTCCAGCGTGACGACCAGGGCGGTGAAGCCAGCCCTTTCGGCGCGCCGGACCAGATCGAGGGTGTGTTCCCGTCGCGGCTGAAAATACAGCTGGAACCATTTCTGCGCGCCTGCCCGTTCGGCGACGTCCTCCAGGCGGACGGAAGACAAGGTGCTGCAGACCATGCAGGTATCCATCGCGGCTGCGCCGCTCGCGCTTGCGAGTTCGCCTTCGGGGTGGGCAAGCTTGTGGAATGCGACCGGCGCGAGCATGACCGGATGCGGGTGTGTATGGCCGAGCAGGCGCAGTCGGGTATGGCCCGCGCTCAGGTCGCGTAGCAGGCGTGGGAGGATGGTGCAGGCGGAAAACGCAGCACGGTTTGCGTGCAGCGTCGATTCCGTGCCGCTGCCGCCGTCGATATAGGCCAGTGCGCGCGGGTCGATGTGCTTGCGCGCGAGGCGCTCATAGTCCTGCGCGCAATGGATGTCGGCGGGAATGTGGTTCAGTGCAGCCAGCAGATCTGTTGTGTCGTTCATTTCAATGTATGCAAGGGAGATGCCCGGCAGGAACCAGGCCTCTCCCATGTATCAGCCCGGAATCAGAAGCTGTAGTCGAGCGTCAGACGCACATTGCGCCGGTCGCCCATGTAGGCAAACGAACCCGAGCGATACACCGCGGTGTAGTACTTCTCGTCGGTGACGTTGCCGATATTGACGCGCGCGCTCAACTGCTTGCTGACCTTGTAGTTGGCGAAGAGGTCATACACGGTGTATTCCGGCACTTCCAGGTCGGTCGCCGCGGCCGATTCGGGCTGGCCAGAGTATTTCTCGCTCGAATACGTCACTCCTCCGCCGAAAGTGAATTTCGGTGTGGCCTGGTAGCTGAGCAGCAGTGAGGCCGTTTTCTCCGGGAAGTTGCTCAGTCCTTCGCCTTCGTCGGCGGCAATCGCCGAATTCAGAATCTTCGAGTTCATGACTGCAACACCGAACTGCGTGCTGAGCCTGTCGGTGAGCTTGCCGCTGAGGCCGAGTTCGATGCCCTGAATGCGGTACTTGCCGGTGTTGATGCTGCCTGTGCTCGAGTAGGCGTTGCTTGTGGTGTTCTCCATGACGTCGCTCTTCACGGTGTGGAATACGGCCGCGGTAGCGAGCAGCTTGCGGTCCATCAGATCCCACTTGGTGCCGAGTTCGAAGTTCTGCGTCAGTTCGGGCTTGCTGTTGGCAAACATGCGGCGACGTTCTTCCGTCGTGGTTCCGCTCGGCACGCAGATGCCACCATAGCCGCAGCTCGCGCCCACGTCGGACTCGCCACCGTTGAAGTCGCTTGAGGTGCTGTAGTTGAAGTACACGTTGGCGTAGGGCAGAAACTTGTAGCTCACGCCGAGGTGGCCGTTCCACAGCCCGTCTTCAAGTTCATATTCGATCGGGCCCAGAGTGCGGTCGACCACCGTGTTGTTGTAGTCGAAGCGGTCGTAGCGCAGGCCGCCGAACACTGTCCATTTGTCGGTCAGGTCGACGGTGTCCATGGCCGAGAGTGAGACGGTCTTCACGTTCCAGTCCGAGTCCTTGTCGCCTTTGGCGACGCTGCGGTTGAGCAGGTTCTGCCAGTTGGCCTCGCTGCCGGTAACGGTGTAAGTCGTCGGTGTGGTCGTGTAGGTCCCGTTCGTGACACTGTGGTCCGAGTACTCGACGCCGAACACGAACTGGTGCTTCATGCCCGCGATCTGCTGGTCGAGGTACATGTTGAAGCTGTTGGCGAAGTATTCGACATCCTGCCAGCCCTGGTGGGTGCTCAGACGGGTGCCGTTGAAGCCGGTGGCGAGATAGCCGTTCTTCGTCGTGCCGTAGCGCGTCAGGTTCTCGAAGCGGAGGTCGGCGTTGGCCTGATAGGCCGCGCGCAGCGTATAGGTGTCGATTGTGGACTTGAGAAAGTCCTCGTCCTGCAGGTAGACGGGGACGTCGTCAATCACCTTGCCTGTCGTGCGATCAATGTAGGCACCGAGGTCGGGCGAGTCATTGGCTTCGGCGTGGTAGTAGTCTGCGCTCAGGTTGAACTGGTCGGTCGGCTTCCACAGGAAGGAGATCGCGGCGCCGGAGCGGTCGCGGTCTGCCGGGTCGCGGTCGGGCACTTTCTGGTAGGCATCGAGTACGTTCACCCGGATGGCCATGGTGTCGGTGAGCACGCGGTTGCCGTCGAAGGTCAGGCGGTGATATTCGTCGCTGCCGACGCCGCCGGATAGCTTGGCGAAGTCGAGGTCGGTAGTGGCCTGCTTGGTGACCGAGTTGACGGCACCGCCGGTGGCACCGCGCCCGGCAAAGGTTGAACTCGGGCCTTTGGTGATCTCGACCTGTTCGGTGGCAAAACTCTCGCGCACGGTCATGCCGGGGTCGCGCAAGCCGTCGACGAAGACGTCGCTGCGCGCTTCCTGGCCGCGGATGATGTAGCGGTCGCCGAAGGCGTTGCCGTTTTCACCGGTGCCGAGCGTAATGCCGGGCTGCGCCTGCAGCACGTCGCGCAGATCGGTGCGACCGGTGTCTTCAAGCTGCTTTGCGGTCAGCACCGTGATCGTCTGCGGCGTTTCCGCCAAGGGCTTGACGTGGCGCTTGTCGCCGGAAGTCCGCGCTTTGTAGGGAACGTCGGGTTCGGCGTTCGGGTTTGGATCGATGGCGGTGTCGACGACCCGGATGGCCTGCATCTCGACTTCTTTCGCCTGCGCTGCGTCGTCGGCCGCGGCAGACGGCAAGGGCATCAGCATCGCGGTGGAGATGCCGAGGGCAATGCGGGTCATGCCGGTGGTGGAGGCGGGTTGCTTGCGAAAGCTGTAGGGAAGTGTGGCGCTGTTACTGTTCATTTTTGACTGTGTCCTCGTTGTCACTGAGCGGAGAACGCATGCCAGGGGATGAGTGACTGGCTGCGTGATCGCACGCACCGGCGTCGTCGGAGAAGACGCCCGGTGCATGTCCTGGGGCCGTTTGGCTGGCTGATCCGCTGTGAGGACTGGCTGGCTGCTCTGCGTGCGCAGTGTCTGAGTGAGGTCAGGGCACTGAGGCCCGAGCATCGCCGACAAGCGCGAAGCGTCGGACATGCGCGGTGCAGATGAGAGTTATTCTCAATGTAACGATTGTATCAGTCAATACAAATGATAGTTGTTCGCATTGTCATGGTGGGTCTGATGCATTTATGCAACAGTTTTGCTGACTGTTGTGGCGGGGAGGGGCTAGTGCGTGCCGGCCATGACGGGGGCTTGCCAGCCGCCACCCAAGACGCGGTAGAGGTCTACCGCGTTGGTGAGCCTGGCCTGGCGCAGCTGGACGAGTCTGTCCTGCGTCGAGAACAGGATGCGTTGCGCATCGAGCACGCTCAGCAAATCGTCCGCGCCTTCGCGGTAACGCAACTCCGCCAGGCGCAGCGAGCGCTCCGCCTCGGCTGCAATCCTGGTCTGGATGCTCTCCTGGCGGGCGTCGCGGCCGGCGTTGCCAAGCGCATCCTCCACCTCTTTGAGCGCGATGAGGATGGCCTTGCGATACTGCTCGAGCAGTTCGCGCTGGCGTGAGCGGGTGATGTCCACTTGTGCGCGCAGCTGTCCGCCATCAAAGACCGTCTGTACGAGCGATGCGGAGAGTGTGGTGCTCGAGGAAGGATCCGCGAGCGACAACAGAAAGTCGCTCGCCAGTCCGCCCGCTGCCGCGAGGCTGAACGTGGGCAGAAGGGCAGCACGTGCGGCAGCAATGTCGGCTGCGGCTCCCCGCAGCGTGGACTCGGCGGCGGCAAGGTCGGGCCGGCGCAGCAGCAAGTCCGCAGGCAGGCCGGCTGAGACCGGCGGTATGCGCAGCTTGGCGAGCGCTTCCGGTTCTGGTCCGGGTGTTTGCGGTGTGCGCCCGAGCAGGATCGCCAGTGCCGAGCCGGTCTGGCGCACCTGCACCTCGAGCGGGCCTATGACCGCAGATTGCGTCAGTACCGTGGTGCGCTGCCGGCTGACATCAAGCGCCGAGGCCGCGCCGTATCGATAGCGCGCGTCGACGACCTTGAGTACGCGTTCGGCGGTCGCCAGGTTGGCACGGGCAATATCGAGCCGGGCCTGGCTGGCCAGCAACTGAAAGTAGGTCGTGGCAACGCTGGCAGTCATGCTCAGGCGCAGTGCATCAAAATCGTAACGTGTGGCTGTGAGGCTGGCGTCCGCGCTCTCTATCGTGGCCGCAACACGGCCCCAGAGGTCGAGCTCGTAGCTTGCCGACAGGCCGAGGGAAGACGATTTGCGCTCACTTACCAGGCTGGCACCCCGGTCACCATTGTCACTGCGCTGCCAGTCCGTTCCGCCACTCAACCCGAGGCTGGGGAAGAGTGAGGCGCCGGTGCTGCGCAGCGCGAGTTCGGCCTGGATGACGCGTTCCCCCTGTATCTTGAGGTCCGGGCTTGCATTCAGCGCTTCGCGCACGAGGCCATCGAGCCGGGCCGAATCGAAGCCAAGCCACCAGTCGTCTGCCATCTCGCGCGCGCCCGGTGCTGCGGGTGAAGCTTCGATCCAGTCGCCCGTCAGGCTAAGGTCGGGCAGTGCGACCGGTTCGACGATTGCGCATCCGCTCAGCCCGAAGGCTAGGGCAAGAATCAGCGGCCTGAATGGGGCAGAGTTACTCATGGGCTTATTCCGATGCAAGCGCGGCCACGGGGTCGAGGCGGGCGGCCTTGCGGGCAGGCAGGTAGCCGAAGATCAGGCCGGTGGCGAAGGCACAGCCGAACGCCAGCAGTACCGGCGTCAACGAATATTCGATCGGGGTGTCGAAAAGGGCAATGATGGCCGCTGCACCGAGCCCGACGCCCACCCCGATGGCGCCGCCGATCGACGACACCACCAGCGCTTCAATCAGGAACTGCTGCAGAATGTTTTTCATGCGCGCACCGGTGGCCATGCGGATGCCGATCTCGCGCGTGCGCTCGGTGACCGATACCAGCATGATGTTCATCACGCCGATGCCCCCGACCAGCAGCGAGATGGCAGCTACGGTGCCGAGCAGGATGGTGAGGGTGTTCTGGGTGGCCGAGACGGTTTCGATGATCGAGGCCATGTTGCGGATCTGGAAGTCCTCGACGCCATGGCGGGTGAGCAGCAGTGCCTGCACCGCAGCCTGGGTCTGGTCGATCGCGGTGACATCGTCGACCGCCACGGTAATGTTGCGCAGGAAGCGCTGGCCGGTAAGGCGCAGGCTGCCGGTGGTGAAGGGGACGAACACAATGTCATCCCGGTCCGTCCCCCAGGACGTCGCCCCCTTCGGTGTCATCACACCGACGACCTGGAAGGGGATGTTGTTGACCAGCAGGTATTCGCCCACTGGATCGGAGCCGGGGAAAAGGGCATCGGACACGGTCTGGCCGAGGACTGCCACAGCGGCGTAACGTGCTTCATCGTCGGCACTGAAAAAGGTGCCGCTGGCGACGGGCCACTGGCGGGCGAGGCTGTAGTCGTAGGACGTGGCATTGGCGCTGGTGCGATGGTCCAGATTGCCGGTGCGCAAGGTAATGCTGGTACTCTGCTCCGGCACCGACGCGAGCACATTGGGCAACTCGGCGATGGCACGCACATCTTCGATTACCAGTGTGGCTGTCGTGTCGCGCCCGCGCTGATTCGGCGCGCCGGGGCGGACGTTGAGCAGGTTGGTGCCCATCGCGCTGATCCGGTTCACGACCTCCGCCTTGGCGCCATCGCCGATGGCCAGCATCGCAATGACCGAGGCGACGCCGATGACGATTCCGAGCAGGGTCAGCACCGAGCGAAACAGATTGCTGCGCAGTGCACGCAAGGCAGTGCGTGTGGCCTCCAGTACGTCGGTCATCGACGAGGTGCGGTCGACATGTGGGGCAAAGTCGGGTTCGGGGCCGCTTGGCGGCACCGGGCCGGGGTCGGCGACGATGCGTCCGTCGCGAACTTCGATCACCCGTTGGGCCAGGGCAGCGACCTCGGGTGCATGAGTGATCAGGATGATGGTGTGGCCTTCGGCCGATAGCGTGCGCAAGAGATTCATCACCTCTTCGCCACTTTTGCTGTCGAGCGCACCGGTCGGCTCGTCGGCGAGGATGATCCGGCCACCGTTCATCAAGGCCCGCGCGATTGACACACGTTGTTGCTGGCCGCCCGAGAGCTGGTTGGGGCGATGATGGCCGCGTCCCTCCAGTCCGAGCGTGGTGAGCAACATCTCGGCCCGTTCATGACGCTCCTGCGGGGGCATGCCCGAGTAGATGGCGGGCACCTCAATGTTTTCGCGCGCGGTGGCACCGCCGATCAGGTTGTAGCTTTGAAACACGAAGCCGAAAGCCTCGCGTCGCATGCGCGCGAGCTCATCGCGGTTCAGCCCGGCCACGTCCCTGCCCATGAAGCGATAGGTTCCGCTGGTGGGGCGGTCGAGGCAGCCGAGCAGGTTCATCAGGGTCGATTTGCCCGACCCCGATGCCCCCATGATGGCGACGAATTCACCGGGATAAATCTGCAGGTCGATGCCGTGCAGTACCTGTGTTTCGATCTCGCCATTCTGGAAGCTGCGGGTGATGCCGTGCAGTTCGATCAAGGGGGCGGCCGTACGGGCGCGCAGGGTATCTGGCGCGAGCGGCTCCCGTTTCATAGATGGGGCGTGCGGCTGGGGCGCTGTTCGCCGTTGGCGCTGGCCGCGACGCTGGAGACGACCTTGTCGCCTTCGTTCAGGCCGGACACTACCTGGGCCAGAATGCGATTGCTCAGGCCGATTTCGATGCTGCGGGCTTCGAGCGTGCGGTCGTCCTTGAGCAACCTCACGGTCGCGCGCCGGGTTTTCTTTTCCGTGGAGGGCGTTTCGCCGGCCGGACGCGTCTTTTCGCGCAACGACCGCTGCGGCGTGGTGTCCAGCGCGAGCGCGCCCATTGGCAGTTGCAGTACGTCGGTGGCGCGGGCTGCAACGAAAAACACCTGCGCAGTCATCTGCGTCATCAAGCGTCCGTCCGTATTGGGTACGTCGAACAAGGCATTGTAGAGCACGACATTGTTGGTGACGGTCGGCGTCGGCTCGATGCTGGCGAGCCTGCCCTGCCAGCGTTTGCCCTGACTGCCCAATGTGGTGAAATAGGCGTCCATGCCGATTTTCAGGCGGCCAATGTCGGCTTCCGATACCTGGGTCTGGACCGTCATTGTCGACAGATCGGCGACCCGGAGGATGACCGGTGCAGACTGGTTGGTATTGAGCGTTTGCCCCTGGCGCGCAGTGATCGACACCACCGTGCCATTCATCGGGGACAGAATGCGGGCGTACTGCAGGTTGGCTTCGTCTCCGCGCAGCGTGGATTCGTTCTGTTCGATCTGAGCGCGCAGGGCTTCGAGCTGGGCTGCACTCGACTTGAGCGATGCTTCCGCGATCTGAAGCGCTTCGGTGGTGCTGGCTTCCTCGGCCATCAGCGCCGTCTGGCGCCTGAACTGGATCTGTGCCAGGACGAGCTGGGCCTCGCGGTCCTTGAGCTGGGCACGCAGATTGCGTAGCTGGGCGCGGGCGGCATCCACGCGCGACAGATAGACGGTAGGATCGATCTCGGCCAGCAAGTCGCCCGCCTTGACCTCCGTGCCGACCTCAACATGAATCTTCTTCAGCTGTCCCGAGACCTGGGCGCCGACATCGACATATTCGCGTGGTTGCAGGGTGCCGGTGGCGGTGACCACATCCTCGATGTCGCCACGTTGCACGGTCACGAACTGGTATCCGGATGCGGGGTCTGTGTTGCCGAACAGGTGGGGCCAGCCCAGCCAGAGCGCTGCTGCGACCGCGACGCAGAGCAGCGCCACAAGCAGGGCCCGCCACCCTCTGGCGTTGCGGGGACGGGGGGCAAGAGAAGCTGACATGAAACTCCCGGAAACGGCATTTGCCTGGAACAGACCGCATTGCTTGCAAAAAGGTCACCGAGCAGGTTCGTCGAACTGTACCTTCGCGCACGTATTGTATTGCATGCGTTCGGCCTGTTCGCCGGGCACGCCGCGCGCGCGTCCTATTTTTGCGGCACGGTAATGAAGCCCATTTTTTCGATGCCGGCTTCGCGCGCGGCTGACATCACTTCGGCCAGTTTCTGATAACGCGTGTTCTGATCGGCGCGCAGATGCAACTCCGGCTGCGGACTCTGTGCGGCCGCGGCCTGCAGGCGCAAGGTCAGGTCCGTGTCGGGCAGCGACTGATCGTTCCAGAACAGGCTGCCGTTGGCATCGAGCGCGAGGGTGACGGTCTCGGGTTTCTCCGTATTGGGTGTGCTGGACGCCTGGGGAAGGTCGATCTTGACCGAGTGCGTGAGCAGCGGTGCGGTGATCATGAACACGATCAGCAGGACGAGCATTACGTCGATCAGCGGAACCATGTTGATCTCGCTGGTCGGCATGCGCTCGTTGCCTTGATCGAAGCTGCCGAAGGCCATTATGCGGCCTCCGCGGACGGCTGCCGCGCAAGCTCGGCATGGGGCTGGTTGCGTCCATTGACCGGTGCGATACGGGCGCCGGTGCAGAACCAGGCGTGCAGATCATGGGCAAAGGCGTCGAGCTCGGACAGTTCAACGCGGTTGGCGCGGGTGAATGCGTTGTAGGCGAGCACGGCGGGGATGGCCACGAAGAGGCCGAAGGCCGTCATGATCAGCGCCTCGCCCACCGGGCCCGCGACCTTGTCCAGTGTGGCCATGCCTGATACCGAGATATTCACCAGCGCGTGGTAGATCCCCCAGACCGTGCCGAACAGGCCGATGAAGGGGGCGGTGGAGCCGATCGACGCGAGCATGGTCTGCCCGGACTCGAGGCTGGAGGTGGACATCGAGATCGACTTGCGCAGGGCGCGGGTGATGAATTCGTTGGCGTTCATCGTGCCGCCGAGGGTTTCGTGGTGGCTGTGTTGACGCAGGTGTTGTGCTGCGGCCGCGCCCTGTTGTGCGAGCGCTTCGAACGGCGAGTCGGGCGCCTGTTCACTCAGGCGTTGCAGTCCGGCCTGGAGGCTGGCCGCCGCCCAGAACGCATCCACCGCGCCTTCGCTGCGGCGGGCGCGCAGCTGCCGAGCCCCGCGTGCCAGAATCAGATACCAGCTGGTGATCGACATCAGCAGCAGAATCGCAGCGACGGTCCGGATGGCGAGATCGGACTGCGTCCACAAGTGGGCAAGTCCGAAGGCTTGGGTTTCCATGTTCAGTTTCCTTCGAGTTTGAATATGATCGGGACCAGTACCGCAGCCTCGATGGCACGGTCGCCCTGTCGCGCGGGCACAAAACGCCAGCGCTCGACCGCACTGCGGGCCGCCTTGTCGAGCCGCTCGGAGCCGGACCCTTGTGAAATCTCGATATGTCTGGGCGCGCCGTCTGCCGCGACGACGACCCGCAGCACGACCTTGCCTTCTTCGCGCATGCGCCGCGACAGTTGCGGATACGACGGTGCCGGGTTGTTCAGGTAGTCGGCATCGAAGCGGGCGGAGGTCACCGGCACGGGGGTCGCCGCAGGTGTCGCCGTCGTCACCGGGGCCGCGCTGGCCGCTGCGGGCAGGGGCGGAACCTCTTCAGTGGCGGGCGTCGGGGCAGGGGCGGGTTGTGCCGCCGTCTCGATGGCCGTGGGCGAAGGTTTGTGCACCGGTTTCGGTGGAAGCTTGACCACGGGCTTCGGCTCACGGCGTGGTTGTGTGCTCGCAGGGCGCGTGACTTTTACCGGAGGCGGCGGCGCGGGAGGCTGAATCTGGACGGGTGCCGGTGTTTCAGCCTGAATAAGCGCGACTTCGATGCTGCGGACTTCGGGCGGGGCGGGCGGGCGTGTCCCGAGGCGTATGAGCGTCAGTACGCCGGCTACATGCAGGACGACGACGAGAACCGCAAGGCCGCGTCGCTCTCTGCGAGTGACTCGTGCCGGTTCGACGGTTTGTCGCGCTGTCTGTTTTCGGGCAGCGGGTGACGTGCCGGGGGGCGGTCTTTCCATTTGCTGAGTGGGTGAGGGCGGCAGTGCGATGGATGCGGCGGTCATTATACGTCGGGGCGCTAAGTCTTGCCGCTGCAGGCGCAAGCGATCTGCGCCTCAGGGCAATGGTGTCGAATCAGGCCATTCCAGGGCTGATCATGAAGTACATCAACGCTGCGGCGACCACCAGGTAAAGCGTGAAGCGACGCGGGGCAAACGAGGGCAGAGGGGTGTGCTGGCGTGTGTGTGCGGGAATGTGCGGGGGCGGAGCGAACTGCATGGTCTTGATTCCTCGATTGGTGTGCCCGGGCGTTTCCCGATCCACTCAGGATGATGCGTGATCCATCTGGGTTTGCAGGTAGTTCTGAATGCCCACCTTGTCGACCAGATCGATCTGTGTCTCGAGGTAGTCGATGTGTTCTTCTGTGTCCTCAAGGATGTGCTCGAACAGTTCTCGCGACACGTAGTCCCTGCAGGACTCGCAGTAGGCGATGGCTTCCACCAGGTGGGCGCGGCCGCCTGACTCCAGCGTGAGATCGCCCTTGAGGCATTCGGGGACGTTTTCGCCAATCAGCAACTTGTCAGGATTCTGCAGGTTGGGCAGCCCTTCAAGGAAGAGGACACGTTCGATGAGCATGTCGGCATGCTTCATCTCCTCGATCGATTCTTCGTACTCGTGCTTGCCGAGCCGCCCCAGCCCCCAGTTCTTGTACATCCTCGCATGCAGGAAGTACTGATTGATGGCGGAGAGTTCGATGGTCAGTTGCCGGTTCAGGAACTGAATGACTTTCTTGTCGCCTTTCATGTGGCCTCCAGGGGTGATGGGAAGATGCTCCGCTGCAGGAGTCTGCCTTGAGCTGCGCGCTGCTCCGTTGTCTCGCCAAGCGCCGCATGCAGGCAGTCACGCGCGCAGGTGGCGCAGCGCCCGCACTCCGCACTGACACCAAGTTCGAGACGCAGTTGACGCAGGGTGTTCGCGCCTTGGCGGACAGCATGTTCGATTTGGCGTTCGGTTACAGCGTTGCAGACACAGACGTACATAGTCTAGCCCCGTTTAAGAGTCCATCGCCCGGCGGCGATCTATTTGGTCAGGATCAGTTTGCCTGCACGCGTTGCACGCAGCACATAGCGCATGCCCTCGTGGTCGATCGCAACACTGAGCTGTCCGCGCAGGAGCTCGCTGCTCGAAATCGACAGCGGTTCCCGTGCCCTCACCGCGTCCGCCTCGTCCAGGCGCGTCGCGCGCAAGTCGCCGCCACCGCTTGAGTCAAGATCGTCTCTGGGAAGGTGTTGCTCAGTCATTGCGGTGTTTATTAGTAATAAGAATGATTTGCATTAAAGCATTCGATCGCGCACAGCGTCAAGATGTTTTTTGAGCGCATCTGCCGTGCGTTGCCACGGCAGATGCGCTCAGGGCAAGTGCAGCAGAACCTGAAGCCGGTTGTCGGCGATGCCAGCCGGCAGATAACCGATTGCGTCGGGTGTTTCTGCCAGCCAGTCGCGGGCCTGTTGCAGGCTGGCGGCCTCGCGCGGGGGGAGCGCGCGCCCGGTGAACACCTGTCGTGACCAGTAGGCACGGGTTTGAATCGGATTCTTGCCGGTAAGCAACAGATAGAGGCGGTCGCGCGCCGAGCCTGCGGGCAGGTCGATGAGTTTGACCGGTGTGCCGTTGCCGAGGGTCGTTCTGCGCCCAAGAAAAAGCTGTGCAGCTTCGTCTGCGCTGAGTGTCGTGATCTGCCCGCCGCGGGCCGAGACAAGCTGGATTTCGACGGGTTCTGCCGCAAACGCCGACCCACCCATGCCGGCAAGCATGACGGCTACCATAAGGCGTTTAAGCTGGAGTCGTCTAGAACGTAACATCGAGCGCTACACCCAGCATGTTGACTGAACGGTTTGTGAGGTCGGTAAGCGCCGGATCGCCGTGCGGGAAGAAGCTGTTGCCCCAACTGTTTCCGGTTGATTGAATGTGGCTGAACTCGACCTTCAGGGCGGCATCACGACGGAAATCCCAGCGGGAACCGAGGGTGATGCTGCGCTGGGCGCCGTTGCGCGAAACCAGGAAGCCCTCGAACACGGCTGTCTGGAGTGGATTCGCGAAGCTGGCACTGGCGACGGCACGGTCCTGCGTCTGCCGTGCGATCGTCACGAAGGGCATGATGTTGCCAAAGCGCCTGCCCAGGGTCAGGTGCCAGCCGTGCCCACTGTTCACGTAGCGACTGGCCGTGCGTTTCGCGTATTCGCCGATCATCAGCCATTGGCCATCGTCCCACTGAAATCCGGCGGAGCTGAAGGCGGCATAGCCATCGTTACCGGAGAGCTTGTCGTTGACGTCGGGCGGCATCAGGGACTCTAGCAGCGTGAAGTTGTCGTCTCCCCAGTGCAGTGTCAGAGGAGACTCGCCGTGGCCAACGAAAACGGTCATTTGTTCGGTGCTCAGGGTCAGATTGACCCCCAGTACGCGGGTCAGGCGAGCACTTCCGCTGCTGTAGATCGCGATGGAACTCGTGCCCATGTACGGGTGAATTTCGAGGTCGGCCGAGCCAAGCCGGGTTCGATAGAGCAGATCGATGCCGTTGAGGTCGGTGAAGGGATTGAGTCCATACACCTCTGCCGGGGGGCGTATCCACGGATTGGCAAAGTTGATGTTGAGCGAGTCGGACAGCATGAATAGGGGAATGCGCATGCGTCCGAGCCGGACCGTGGCCTCCTCGGAGACGTTGTAGCTGAGGAAGGCAAGGCTGGCGTGCGGATCGTAATTGCCTTTCGGGTTTTCCCTGCTCACCAGCTGGAGGACGGCGGAAAGCGAGGGCGAAAACATCATGTTCGCCTGTACACCGAGCACGCTGTCGGGGGCAAAGTCCGGATTGTCGGAGTCTGGCTGGTCGATGCCGAAGTTAGTGAAACGAAGGTCGGACTGACCCGTGAAAACCATGCCCAGGGTGCCGAAACCCGACAGCTGAAGACCGGGGAGTTCAGCGTGTGCGAAGGTCGCTGGCAGCGTCAGCAGAAGTGCGGCACCGAGTGCCACAAGGCGTCGGGTCATGGCTGGTTTTCCTTGGGCGCGGAGGTCAGAAAGCGTGAAGCCTCCGCGGCAGGCAGTGGACGTGAGAACAGGTAGCCCTGACCGAAATCGCAACCCATGCCGTTGAGCGTAGTGGCCTGCTCTCTGCTTTCAATGCATTCGGCGACGACGTCAATGTTGAGGTCGTGAGCGAGTTCAATGCTGCGGCGGACGATGGCCCGCAGACGCGAATCGTTGGTAATGGCGCCGACAAAAGAGCCGTCAAGCTTGATGAGATCGCAGGGGATCGTATGCAGGTAGCTGAGCGCGGAGAAGCCGGTGCCGAAATCGTCGATCAATACCTTGATGCCAGCGTTTCGCAGTTGGCGCAAGGTGTTGCTTGCAGGTCCGTCGGCGCGAGCGAGAATGCTCTCCGTGACCTCGAAGCGAATTCGCTCCGGTTCGAGTTCGTGAGCCTCGATAATGGAAATGAGCTCTTCTGCGAGGTTGCTACGTGAAAATTGTCGCGCCGACAGGTTGACGCTCACTGGTGGAGTCTGGCTATTGCCCGTTTGCGCCTGCCAGCGGCGGATGTCCTCACAGGTCCGATTCAGGACGAGGATGCCCAGTTCGTGGATCATGTCGAGCGCCTCCGCGAGCGGAATGAACTGAGAGGGCGGGAGCATGCCGTGTACCGGGTGCTCCCAGCGCACGAGGGCCTCGAAACTGCTGATACGGCGGTCCATCAGTCGCATGATTGGCTGGTAATGCACCGACAGCGTGCCAGCAGCCAGTGCGTTGCGCAGATCGGTTTCCAGACGCAGCGCACTGAGCGCCAGTGCATGCATCGAGGAATGGAACATCTTGATCGAGCCACCTTCGGTTTGTCTTGCGATCTGCAGGGCGTTGTCGGCGTCGCGTAAAAGCGCTTCGCCGTCGGTGCGCTCGCTGTCACTCATGGCGAGACCGATCCGGCACTTTGGATGCAGCGTGCGATCAGTGCCAGGGGCGTCGAATCCGGGTAGTTCGACCATGGTCCTCGCGATATCGAGCGCTTCCGCGCTGTCGTGGAGACCGTTCAGCAATACTGCAAACTGATCGCCGCCAACCCTTGCCAGCAGGTCTCCCGCCCTGAGCAGGCCGTGCAGCTGATGGGCAACCTCGCGCAAGAGAAGATCGCCCGTTGCGTGACCATAGCTGTCATTGACCAGGTGGAAACGTTCGAGGTTGATCGCGAGTACGGCGAAACGATAGCTGTCGTCGCGACGCTGCTGCCCCAGGGCAAGACGAACATGCTCTATGAACAGGGCCCGGTTGGGCAGGCCGGTGAGACCATCGTGCAATGCGTCGTGCATCAGCTGCTCTTCGGCCCGCTTGCGCAGATGCACGTCGCTGATCGAGCCTGCCATGCGGATGGCACGCCCGTTCGGGTCTCTCAGGGCGACGCCTCGGGTCATGATCCAGCGATAACCGCCATCGGGCTGGCGGATGCGATGCTCGAGCATGAACTGGGGGTTGTCACCCTTCAGGTGGTCGATCATCAGCGTGCGGTAGCCCGCGGCTTCATCCGGGTGCAGGCGTGAGATAAACGGCTCGGGGTCGGTCAGTGCCTTGTCTGCAGGGATGCCGATCAGTTCGCAAAAACGTGGAGAGAAATAGACCTGGTTAGTGAGGAGATCCCAGTCCCACAGTCCGTCGTTGGCGCCTCGCATGGCCAGCGCATAACGTTGCTCGCTGGTCTTGAGCTGGTCGGCCGTCTGCTGGAGTTCGATCACCCGTTGCTGAAGGGTGGCGGCCATGATGTTGAAGTGCTTGGCGAGGCGCGCAAGTTCGTCGTCACCATCGTCCGGGAGGCGATGATCGAGATAGCCCTCGGTAATGGCCTTACTGCCGGCGAGCAGCCGGGCCAGCTTGTTGCTGAGCAGGTAGCCGATGCCCGACAGCAGCACGAAGGTGATGACGATTTCCACCAGTGCGATCAGGGCGCCCTGCTGGATGATCGACTGTCTCGCCTTTGCCAGCACCGATACCGACACGCCGAACTGAAGGAAGCCAACCTCGTTGCGGGCGAGCAGAAGCGGGCGCCGGACGTGAATCACCGGATGATCAAGCATCTCGCCGATTCCAACGCCCGGGGTCGCGGTCGCCGGCGGCAGGCCACGCATTCCGGTTTGCCCGGCGCTCAGCAGTATTGAGCCGGTTGAGTCGCCGATGCGGACGTAAATCAGCCCCTTGTCCGAGTCTGCGAGCAATTCGCCGAGCGTATCCTGCAAGGGGCCGTAGCTTGGTTGTTCGCCATAGGCTGTCGCCATGGCGTGCAGCATGCTGGCGTTCTGGTTGATCAGGGTGTCCAGGCTGGCGGTTGTGGCATCGTTCATCAGGCGCACGCTGTTCGCCAGCAACAGGCTCAACAGCACGACCTGAACTGCAGTACTTGCAAGCAGCAGTCGGGTGCGTATCGAGCTGTTTCGGAAAGGCATGCGCACGTAGTGTCCTCGGGCCGCGTCTTCAGCGTTTCGCCAGGCGCCGGACGGCAGCCGAGGCATCGATTCGCGTGGCCCGCGCAAAGGCCTCAAGATTGGACTCGATGCGATCGGGATCGTAGAGATAATTCACCATGATTCCCCATGATTGCGAAAAACCTTTGGGAGATGTGTCGGCCAGCCAGTTGAGGCGTTCGATGCGGGCGCCGTTGCCGAGGTGAAAGCGCGCCACCGGATCGACCGGCTTGTCTGCGCGTCGTGCCTCGCACAGGTAGCGCGCGGCAAGGCGCAGCAGCGGTTCGCGCAGCGCGGTGCAAAGGGCTTCGTTGCTGGCCCAGTCGCCACCGTCCTCCAGCAGGGCATGCAGTACGGGGGAGTGCTCATCCTCGACGCCTGCTGCGGTGAGTCGTTTCCAGTCGGTTGAGGTGATCGCGTCGGCAAGCGCCTGAGGATTGCGGTTCACCCATTTGATCAGGCCGGGAATCGGTGACAGGGTGGCAAACTGTTGCAGCTTCGGAAAGTCGCGCTGGAGGTCTTCGACCACGCGCTTGAGCAGGAAGTTGCCGAAGGACACGCCCCGCAGGCCCTTCTGCGTGGCGCTGATCGAATAGAAGATCGCGGTGTTCGCTTTGCTGACGTCGGCCAGTGGCGCGTTGATGTCGAGCAATTGCTGGACGTCAGCCGCGAGTCCTTCGGTGAGCGCGACCTGCACGAAGATCAGCGGCTCAAGCGGCATGCGCGGATGGAAGAAGCCGTAGCAGCGACGGTCGGAGTCCAGTCGGTTCTTCAGGTCGAGCCAGGACTTGATCTCATGCACTGCCTCGTACTCGACCAGCTTCTCGAGCAGCGCAGCCGGCGAGTTCCAGGTGATGCGGGCGAGTTCGAGGAAGCCGACATCGAACCAGGCACCCAGACGGGCTTCGAGTTCACGATCGAGTGGCTTTAGGAGCGGGTTGTCAGGGAGGAAGCGCAGCAGGTCGGCGCGCAGGTCGACGAGAAACTTGACGCCCTGCGGGATGGCATTGAACTGGGTCAGGATGCGGATACGACGCGAGCGCATGGCGCTGCGCAGGCGCGCTTCAGCGTCCCACTGGTCCGTGCTGCCGACAGCTTTCTGGTATGCGGAATGGGCGTCGGCGATCGCTGCGGGATCTGGACCGAAGTCGAGTGCGATCATGTGCAGCATCGCCATGCGGCCGCTGTCGTCGAGTTTGAGGTAGGTCTCCGCCAGGCGTGCGGCACGTTGTCGGGTGGAGATCTCGCCACCCAGTCCCGCCGCACATTCCTCTAGTTGCTGGCGAATGCGCTCCAGAACCTTTTCCGAAGGTTCGCGCGCCTTGCCGGTTGCCTGGGCAACCATCTCGCGCATTCTCGACAGGCTTTTCGATACCAGACTGGTCGCTGACATGACGTTCTCTTGTTCCGGCCGGGGTTTCTCTTGCAGGGATCATATCGCGTTCGCTTGACCTCTGTGTCTGCAGTGCCTCACGCTTGGCCAGGTTTACGTGCTTGAATATGGATCAGAAGGCCCGCCCCCAGCGCGATCATCGGCAGGCACAGCCACTGGGCCGTCGATATGCCAAGTGTGAGTGTACCGAAGATGCCGGGGTCCGGTGTGCGGAAAAATTCTGCGAGGAAGCGCAGGCAGCCATAACCGATCAGGAATACGGCGGACACCGCTCGCAAGGGGCGCGGTTTTGCTGCGTAGATCCACAGAATCACGAACAGCAACAGGCCCTCGCCCGCGGCCTGGTAGAGCTGGCTCGGATGTCGTGGCAGGGCGTCGACCCAAGGAAAAATCATGCCCCATGCCCACTCACCATCCATTGGCCGACCCCAGAGTTCGCCATTGATGAAGTTGCCGATGCGACCTGCGGCCAGGCCCGTCGGGACGAGGGGTGCAATGAAGTCCGTCACCTGCCAGAACCCCTTGCCATACCTGCGACCGTACACCAGCATGGCGACCAGGACACCAAGGAAGCCGCCGTGGAAGCTCATGCCGCCCTTCCAGACCGCGAGAATCTCCCACGGGTTGGCGAAGTAGTAACCGGGCTGGAAGAAAACAACTTCACCCAGACGGCCGCCAATGATGACCCCGAGTACACCATAGAACAGAAGGTCGTCGATGGCCTGGGCATTCCAGCCCAGTTCGGGACGTCGTCGCGCGTGAATCCGCCCGAGGACCACGAACAGGACGAAGGAGACGAGATACATCAATCCGTACCAGCGCACGCTGAGCGGACCGAATGAGAAGGCGATCGGGTCGAACTGGGGGTGGATGAGCATGGGCAGGGCTTATTCGAACTGGCGGCGGAAGTCGGAAAATTCTAGTTTGAGTGCATCTAGCTCCTCCCGCAGACGCCGAACCTCGTCCTCAAGTTCCGCAGAGCGCCCTCGTGAGCCGCCGGAGTTCAGCGTGCCGGATGCCTGAGCATCGATGGCTGCCTGCAGCATGGTATCGCCGCCGAGCAGGTGCATGTGGCGTGTTTCCTTGGTGCCGGGCGCCTTGGGCAGGCTGGCCGCCATGGGCGGGTATTTTTCCGCGAGGTGTTCCAGCGCCGCCTCGACAGCGGTGATGTCGTCGAAATGATGCAGGCGCTCGCAGCGCGTGCGAATTTCGCCTGCGGTCTGCGCACCGCGCAGCAACAGGGTGGCAAGGACGGCCTGTTCGGGTGGTGGCAGCGAGTGTCGCAGGCGCACCTGATGCTCATACTTTGGCACCCTGGCGCTGGCCTGGTCGCGGCGTGACACCAGGCGGCGCTCCATGAGGCTGTCGATGGCGCGCTGTACCTCGGCCTCGCTCAGTGACATCACCGGCTCCCGCGCGGTGAGCTGGTTGCAGCCGCCCAGTAGTGCATTGAGGGAGAGCGGGTAGGCATCGGGGGTCACGAAGGCCTTTTCCATCAGAACTCCGAGTACGCGGATCTCGATCGGATCAAGATCGAAGCCAGTGTCGGTTGCGGTCGGCGAGTTGTCCATGCGTGCTCCGTATAAGGCGGGAGGGGCGATCATAATGGACGATGGCAAGAAGTGCTCGCCTGCCGTGTCCGCGAAGGCCCATTGATTGTCCGCTGCGCCGGCTGCATGGCGGGGGTGCTCTGCTCCCGGCTATCATGCGGAATCTTCCCGCATGCGTGCTCCTGACTTGCGTCCCATTCTTCCGAAATCCGCTGCGCTGCTTCCGTTCGTGGTTCTGCTCGCAGGGCTTGTCCTGATGGTGAGCGAGCCGGCGATGCTGGTTTCCTTGCGCCATGCCGTGTTCGATCACTATCAGCGCCTGCGCCCGGCGCCGCCGGCGGCCGAGCCCGTGATGGTGATCGATATTGATGACAACAGTCTTGCGCGAGTGGGGCAGTGGCCATGGTCGCGCGCGGTGCTTGCCGGACTGACCCGGCGTCTGGGTGACGCCGGGGTAAGCGTGATTGGCTTCGATGTGCTGTTTGCCGAGCCCGATCGCACCGCGCCGGCCGCTGACGCCGGTGAAAGCGAGCCCCGGCCGCTTCCGAGCTCGTCCGACGAGGCGTTTGCGCATAGCCTCGGTGAGGTTCCGGCGGTGCTTGGTTTCGCGCTGGCACAGCGTGGCATGAGCGTGCCGCCCGATGGGCGGCCATCGGTTTTTGCGGGCGGGCGGCCCGGATTGTTCGACCAGCTTCACCATTTTGACGGGGGGCTGTTCCCGTTGCCGGAACTCAGCGCGCGGGCAGGGCTGGGGGCGATCAACTTTGTCCCTGATGCAGACGGTGTGGTCCGGCGGCTGCCGATGGTACTCGCGCTAGGTGAACGTCAGGTGCCGGCGCTGGTGAGCGAGATGTTGCGTCTGGCGCAGGGTGCCTCAGGCTTCGTGTTTCGGGAGGATGCGCTCGCAGGCCGTCTGCTGCGTATCGGGTCGCTGAACATCCCGGTGTCCCGGACGGGGGAGCTCTGGGTGCGGTACGGCAGGCTGCGCGCCGACCGTTACGTGCCTGCATGGAAGGTACTCAATGGCGAGTTCGATCTCGCTGCGTTGCGCGGGCGTCCGGTGCTCATCGGCTCCTCGGCACAGGCCCTGATGGATTTGCGCTTCAGTCCTCTGGGTGAGGTGGTGCCAGGCGTTGAGGTTCATGCCCAGGCGCTTGAGCAAGTGTTGGCAGGGCGTTCGCTTCAACGTCCTGCCAATGCACAGGCGATCGAAGTTCTGGCGCTGTGCGTGTTGGGCGGGCTGGTCGGAGGCGTCGCCATCGGGGCGCGGGCGCTGGTGTCGGCGGCGATTGCGGCCTTGCTGTTGCTGGCCCTTGCTTGGGGCGGTTGGTATGCATATGTGGCGCACGGGCTGTTGCTCGACCCCGCGGTGCCAGGCCTGCTGATCGTGCTGATCTTCGTCAGTACGAGCGTGGCGCGCCACATGGCCATCGAGCGTCGCCAGCGATGGGTGAGGCAGGCGTTCGAACGCTATGTTTCGCCAAATCTTGTCGACTACCTCGTTTCGCATCCCCAGGAACTCGAACTGGGGGGGGTGCGGCGCGTCTGCAGCTTTGTGTTTACCGATCTCGCCGATTACACCTCGCTGCTGGAGAGCCACGACCCGGCCCAGGTGGTGAGCCTGATAAACGCCTATCTCGATGGTCTGATCCGGGTTGCGTTCAGTCACCACGGGACGCTCGATCGCATTGTGGGTGATGCCGTGGTAGTGATGTTTTCGGCGCCGCTGGTGCAGGTGGACCATGCCGCGCG
>JALNWS010000030.1 GCA_023230755.1 Azoarcus sp. | reverse complement strand
TCCGGTGTCGCTCAACTTCCAGAATGCCGACATCGATGCGGTGATTCAGGCCATCGGCAAGCTCTCCGGCACGAACTTCCTTGTCGACCCACGGGTAAAGGGCAAGATCAATATCGTCACCAACACGCCGGTGGCGCGCGAACTGGCCTACCAGATCCTGCTCTCCGCCTTGCGCCTGCAGGGCTACACCGCGGTCGAGGACAAGGGCGTGACCAAGATCGTCCCCGAGGCAGACGCCAAACTGCATGCCGTACCTGTAGGCAGGAATGTCGCGGCGGCCGGGGGCGATCGCCTGGTGACACAGGTGTTCGCGCTGCAGCATGAGTCGGCCGCACAGATGGTGCCGGTCATTCGCCCGCTGGTCGCGCCAAACAATTCAGTGAGCGCGTTTCCCGCGAACAACGTCCTCGTGGTCACCGATTACGCCGGCAACGTTGCACGCATCGCGAGCGTTATCGAGTCGCTCGATGTCGTCCAGGGCGACCTCGGCGTCATCGAACTTCACCATGCCGCGGCCGTCGATCTTGCCCCCTTGCTGTCTCGCCTGCTCGTCGAGCGCGGCGCAGCTGCGGGGGGGACAGGCGCCGTGCAGATTCTGGCCGAACCCAACAGCAACAGCCTGCTGGTTCGCGCCGACACCCCAAGCCGCATCTCCGCGGTACGCCAACTGGTGGCAAGCCTCGACCGCCCCGGCGCCGCCGGCAACATCCACGTAATCTATCTGAAGAACGCCGACGCCAGTCAGGTTGCCGACACGCTCAACGCCACGCTGAGCGGGAGCGGCATCGCGGAGTCGCAGGCGGGGTCTGGCAACACCGCGCTGAGCAGCACGGATGCAAGCGCCGGAGCCCCAGCAGCGGGCGGAGACGCAATGGGAATCGCGGCATCGACGTCACGCAGCAGCTCAACGAACAACCGTACACGAAGTGGCAACGGCACAAGCGGCGTGGTCCAGGCGGATTCGGTCAACAACGCACTGATCATCAATGCCCCCGAGGCCATCTACCGCAACCTGAGAGTCGTGATCGACAAGCTCGACCGTCGTCGCGCCCAGGTCTATATCGAGGCACTGATCGCCGAGATCTCGACCGAGCGTGCCGCCGAGTTTGGCATCCAGTGGGCAGCGGGCGACAACAGCGGCAGCGCCGCCATCGTCGGCGGAACCTCCTTCAGCAGCGGCGGCAACAACCTGATGTCGCTCATCACCGGCGCCTCAAGTGGCTCCATGGCCACGCCGGGCAACGGGCTGACGCTCGCCGTAGGTAACGGCAAGGTCACCATCCCCGGCGTTGGCGAGATCATCCGTCTCGGCATGCTCGCCCGCTTCCTCGAAAACGAAGTGAGCGCCAACATCCTGTCCACGCCCAACATCGTCACCCTCGACAACGAGGAAGCGAAGATCGTCGTCGGCCGCAACGTGCCCTTCGTCACCGGCCAGTACACCAACACCGGCACCGGCAGCACCGTCAGCAACCCGTTCCAGACCATCGAGCGCAAGGACGTCGGTCTCACCCTCAAGGTCAAGCCGCAGATCTCCGAAGGCGGATCGATCCGTCTGGCGATCTACCAGGAAGCCTCGGCCGTAGTCGCCAGCACTGACACCGGTAACGGCCCTACGACGACCAAACGCTCGATCGAGTCCATGGTCATGGTCGACGACGGTGCCATCATCGCGCTCGGCGGGCTGGTTGAGGACAGCTACAGCGGCGGGGAAGAGAAGATTCCCGTGCTGGGCGACATGCCGGTGGCCGGCGCCCTGTTCCGCTACGATACGCGCCATCGCACCAAGACCAACCTGGTCGTGTTCCTGCGTCCGGTTATCCTGCGCGAACGCGAAGACTATGCCGGGATCACCCGCTCGCGTTACGACTATGTAATCGGCGAACAACGCGCCTCCGCCACCAAGCGCGATCTGCTCAGCGGCGAACCCGGCACCCCCGAGCTGCCCGCCTTCGACAGCCCGGCCCCTGCGGTTCCGCGCACTTCGCCGGCGCCGGTCGAAGAAGCCGAAGTCCGCCGCATCGACTAGACGATGAACATCGCCCCCACCCTGCCCTACGCCTTTGCCCGCCGCCACGGCGTGCTGGTCACCGCGATCGGCACCGAACACGCCGACGTGCTGCTGCGCGAGGATGCCAGCCTCGCCGCTGTGGCCGAGGTACGCCGCCATCTCGGCCTGCCGCTGAACATGTCGACGACGGCAAAGGCGAGCTTCGACGCGCATCTTGCCGAAACCTACAGCGCCGGAGACGGCAGCGCCGCCGAGATCGTTGCTGACGTCGGGCTCGAGGTCGACCTTGCGCAGCTGATGACCGAACTGCCCGCGGTCGAAGACCTGCTCGAGTCGCAGGACGATGCTCCCGTGATCCGCATGATCAATGCGCTGCTGACCCAGGCGGTGCGCGAGGCGGCCTCTGACGTGCATATCGAACCCTACGAACATCATTCAGTGGTGCGCCTGCGCCGCGATGGCGTGCTGCGCGACATCGCGCGCCCGCATCGCGGCCTGCACGCGGCGATGGCCTCGCGCATCAAGATCATGGCCAGCCTCGATATCGCCGAAAAGCGCCTGCCACAGGACGGCCGCATCACGCTGCGTCTGGCCGGTCGCCAGGTCGACGTGCGCGTCTCCACCCTGCCCACCACGCACGGCGAACGCCTGGTGCTGCGCCTGCTGGACAAGGGCAACGCGCTGATCGGGCTCGAACGCCTCGGCATGGCAGAGGACATCCGCGCGCGTTTCGTGAACCTGCTCACGCAACCTCACGGCATCCTGCTCGTCACCGGCCCCACCGGCTCGGGCAAGAGCACCACGCTGTACGCCGCGCTACAGACCATGGACTGCGAGCGCCAGAACATCGTCACCGTCGAGGACCCGGTCGAATATGACCTGCCCGGCGTCGCCCAGATCCAGGTCAATCCGCGCATCGAGCTCGACTTCGCCCGCGCCCTGCGCGCCATCCTGCGCCAGGACCCGGACGTGATCCTGATCGGCGAGATCCGCGACGTCGAAACCGCCCGCATCGCGGTTCAGGCCAGCCTCACCGGACACCTGGTGCTCGCCACCCTGCACACCAACGATGCCGCGTCGGCGATCACCCGCCTGGTCGACATGGGTATCGAGCCCTTCCTGCTCGCATCCAGCATCCGCGGCGTACTTGCCCAGCGTCTGGTGCGGCGCCTGTGCCCAACCTGCCGCAGCCCCCATCCGGCCGGCGACAGTGAACGCGCCCTGATCGGCCCGGACTGCCCGGATACCCTGTGGCAGGCTGCCGGCTGTGCTGCGTGCGGACACACCGGCTATCAGGGTCGCGGCGGCATCTACGAGTTGCTGACGGTAGACGCCGAGGCAGCCCGCCTGATCCATGACGACGCCGGCGAAGCCGCGCTGCGAACGCATGCGCGCAGGGGCGGCGCCCGCGGGTTGCGAGAGGACGGCCTGCGCCTGCTCGCCGAGGGCGCAACCACGGTCGAAGAACTGCTGCGTGCCACCCGCGACTGAGCCCGCCCGATGACAGCCTTCCGCTACAGCGCCCTCGACAGTGCAGGTCAATCGACCCAGGGCGTGATCGAGGCCGAGAGCGGCCGTGCCGCACGCACCCTGCTGCGCGAGCGCGGGCTGTTTCCGCTCGACGTCGTCACCGTCTCCGCCACGCCCGGCAGTGGCCGGCGAACACGCCGGCTCAAGGACGCTGCGCTCGCGCTGCTCACCCGCCAGTGGGCCACCCTGCTTGCCGCAGGCCTCACCGTCGAGCAGGCGCTCGCCGCGCTGATCGAGCAGGCCGAGGACGAAGGCCCCCGTCAGCTGCTGGCAGGGCTGCGCTCCGAGATCCTGTCCGGTTACAGCCTGCGCGCGGCGCTGGACCGCTATCCTGCCGCCTTCCCTGCGATCTACCGCGCCTCGGTGGCCGCAGGCGAAAAGTCTGGTGAACTCGCCAAGGTCATGAATCAGCTTGCCGACTATCTGGAACAGCACGCTCAGCTGCAACAGAAAACGATGCAAGCCCTGCTCTATCCGCTGATCGTTGCCGCGGTCGCGTTGCTGGTGGTAATCGGCCTGATGACCCATGTGGTGCCGCAGGTCGTCGGCGTGTTCGCACAGACCAAGCAGGCCCTGCCGCCCCTGACCCGCGGCCTGATCGCCGTCTCCAGCTTTTTGCGTGACTGGGGCTGGCTGCTGATGCTTGCCCTCGCCGGGGCCGGCCTCTTCGCCCATACCGCCTTGCGCAATGCGTCCGTGCGCAGGCGCTGGGAGACCCGCCTGCTCGGTCTTCCCGTCATCGGGCGCCACCTGCGCACGCTCGACGCGGCACGTTTTGCCAGCACGCTGTCCATCCTCGCCGGCAGTGGCGTGCCCCTGCTGACCGCGCTCGAAGCCGGGGGCCGCGTGATCGCACGCCTGCCGATCCGCGATGCGGTCGATGCCGCCGCTGCGCGCGTGCGCGAGGGACAAAGCCTGGCGCGGGCACTCGGTGCCACGCGCGCCTTTCCGCCGCTGCTGGTGCACATGATCGCCAGCGGCGAGACCACCGGTCGGCTGGACGAACTGCTGGCGCGCGCCGCCCGCCTTCAGCAACAGGAACTCGAGAGCCGCGGCGCGGTGCTGGCCAGCCTGCTCGAACCCGCGTTGCTGCTGGCGATGGGCGGCGTCGTGCTGGTGATCGTACTGGCCGTCATGCAACCGATTATCGAAATCAACACCCTGATGAAGTGACTACCATGAACACTGCCTTCACCCCGTCCTGCTGCTCAACCGCCACCCGGACTCAACCCCAGCGCGGCTTCACCCTGATCGAAGTCATGGTGGTGATCGTGATCCTCGGCGTGCTTGCCGCACTCGTCGTGCCACGGGTCATGAGTCGCCCGGACGAAGCGCGCGTCGTGGCCGCGCGCCAGGATCTCGCCTCCATCATGCAGGCATTGAAACTGTATCGTCTCGACAACCGGCGCTATCCCACTGCGTCGCAGGGGCTCTCGGCCCTGGTCAGGAAGCCCGACACCGCACCGATTCCCGACAACTGGAAACCCTATCTCGAGCGCCTGCCGGCCGACCCCTGGGGAGGCGCTTACCAGTACCTCAATCCGGGCATCAATGGCGACGTCGACGTCATGAGCTTCGGTGCCGACGGCAAGACCGGTGGCGAAGGCTTCGACACCGACATCGGCTCGTGGCAGTTCTGATGCACGCGCGCCGCGCCTCGCGCGGCTTCTCCCTCGTCGAACTGCTGGTGGTGCTGGCCATTGCCGGCATCATCACCGGCGGCCCCAGCCTGGCGATCGACGGCTTCCGCGCCAACGACGCGGATCTTGCGATCGAACGTCTGCGCGGCGTGCTCGAAGCCGGTGCCGAACACGCCGCCATTCGGGGACGCCCGCTTGCGGTGGAGTTTCTGGGCGACGGCTACCGTTTCACGCAACTTGACGCGGATGGGCGCTGGCGGGTCGTGGAAAATGATCCCCTTTTTGCCCCGCGCACGCTGCCCGACCCACTCGGATTCGGCGCGCTTCACGTCCACCAGCGCACACCCGCCGAGCGCGCGCAGCCCGCGGGTCAGGACGCGCGGCGCCTGGTTTTCGGATCCCGCGCGCCGCACTTCGAACTCATCGTCACCGGGCACGGCCGCGAGCTGTTGCGCGGGCTGCCAAACGGCCAGGTGATCCGCGTTCATGATGCCGAGGTGTCGCGATGACGCGCGCCAGGCCTCGGACTGCCCGCCCGGCACGTGGCTTCACGCTGCTGGAAATGCTTGTTGCGCTCGCCATTGTCGCCATTGCCCTCGTCTCGGCGCTGCGAGCCATCGGCAATACGGCGCTGGCAAGCGCCGAGTTGCGCGACCGAACGCTGGCCGACTGGGTCGCCAACGACCGGCTCGCCGCATACCGTGCCACCACAGACTTCCCCGCCCCTGGCCTGCGCCAGGGGCGGACGCGCCAGGGGCCCGCGGAGTTTCAATGGCGCGAGCGCATCGGGACCGCGTCGAACCGTTCGTTTCGTCGCATCGACGTCGACGTGATGGACCTCGAGAGCGGCCATGTTCTGGCCCACGCCACCGGCTACATCACCAGGGTGCCGCAATGAACGCGCCCTTGCGCAAAGCCGCTGGCGGCATGACCCTGATCGAGCTCCTCGTCGCACTCGCCCTGTTCTCCGTGCTCGGCATGCTGACCTGGCGTGCCACCGCGCAGATGATCGACACGCAAACTCGCGTCAGCACCGAGATCGAGCGCTGGCGCAGCATCGCGCGTGCTGTACACCAGATTGAGCTGGAGATCCTGCAGATCGCCGCGCCTGCGCTCCCCGCCACCAGTACTGTATCGCCGGCACTGGCCTTGCTCCGCAGCGCAGACGGCGGCGACAGCGAACTGCGTCTGATCGCACTCGGCGGCGAGGGCGAAGGGGCGCGCCGGGTCGGATTCCGCTTCAGTAACGCCCGACTCGAATGGCTGATCTGGCCCGACCGTGAAGCCCTTGGAAAGGCCGAGATCTTTCCTCTGCTGAACCATGTAGAGGCCGTGCGCTGGCACTTCATCACCAAGGATGTGCGTAGCGACCAATGGCCTCTCGAAGGCGCCAAGGGTGACGCCTTGCCCACCGCAATCGAACTCGAACTGGACCTTCCCGATGCCGGCACGATCACCCGCCTGTTTGCATTGCGCTGAGCGCCAGCGTGGCGCAGCCGTTGTGCTCGCCCTGCTCACGGTCACCTTTGCCGCGATGCTGGCCGCGGCCGCGCTTGCCGACTTCGGTCGCGGGCTCGAGGCGGTTTCCGGGCGCCGCGATCAGGCGCAGTCGCGCCAGCTTGCACGCGCCGCAGTGGACTGGGCCCGCCAGGTGCTGGCTCAGGACATGCGGGAGAGCAATGTCGATCACCGGGGCGAAAACTGGACCATCAGGATTCCCCCGACACCGCTCGGCGAAGACGCGGCAGACGGCACGATCGCAGGCGAGATCATCGACCTATCGGGACGCTTCAATCTTAACGACCTCGCACCTGCGGGCGTCCCCAACAATGCGGCGGGGGCCCGCCTGCAGCACCTGATCGAACTCCTCGGAACGCCCCCCGAGTCCGCGCACGCAAGCGTGATCGCAATGACGCAATGGATCGCAGCCGCCCCCTGGCGCGACACGGACAGGGCACCGCACGCAGCACTGGTCATCGCCGAGGAAGCCGCCTCGATACCGGGCATTGATCAGAACCTGCTGACCCGCCTCGACCCCTATATCACCGCTGTTCCTGCGCCCACGCCGACGCCCGTCAATGTCAACACGGCGCCGGCCGAGGTCCTCGCAAGCCTGGTACCGGGTCTCGGCATCGATCTCGCCCGGGTGCTGGTTGCCGAACGCGAGCGGGCATGGTTCCGCGATCTGACCGATTTCGGTGCGCGGCTGCCACAAGGCGCAACACTGCCTTCTGCACAGCTCGCCAGTGTCAGCAGCCGCCACTTCCTGGTCACGATACACGCCCGTTACGGCGTATCGGTCACCCGCCTTGAAGCCCTTCTCGATCGCCAGAAGCTCTGGCCCGAACTCCTGTGGTACCGCCTCCCATGACGACTCGCCTGCTGATCCGCATCGATGAACGCTGGCCAAACGACCCGGCCGCCGACTGGGTCCTGCTCGACGCTGCAAACCGCGCGCTCCAACGGGGCAATAGCGGCCCCGCTCACTGGCCGGCGGCAGATGGCTGCGAGGGGGTGCTCGCCGGTGCGCAAAGCACGTGGCTCGAAGTTCTGCTGCCCGCAAGCCCCCGACGCGAACGTCCGCGTCTGCTCTCCTATGCGCTGGAGGAACACCTGGTCGGCGACCCCGACACACAACATGTGAGCGTGACCCACAGCCGCCCCGAGGGCACACTGAACCGCACGGGGGTCATCACCGTCACCCGCACACGCATGGCTCAGATCCTCGCCCAGTTCACTCAGATCGGCCGTCCGTTGAAGCGGCTGTGCAGCGCGCTTGAAACGGTACCGAATGTCGATGGGCGCTGGGTGCTGGCGGTCGAAGCGAATGGTGCGATCTTGCGCCCTGGCGTTGAACCGGCCATCGCCTTCGACGCGCCGACACCCGACGCAGCGCATGCCGCGCTGTCGTCCGCACTGTCCATTGCGCTGACGCGTCGCCGCGCCAGCACCGCGCTGCCAGCGGCATTGGAACTCCGTGTCGCGGAGGCTTGCACGAATCCCGAAACGGGCGCCACCGGCCTGCTGCCACTGCCCGTTGAACCGGGGCCGGTCTGGCGCTGGTGGGAGCACGTCGATGCCACCCACGATCTGCTGCACGGAGCGTTTTCCGCCCGCCAGGGCCGCGACGCGCAATGGCGACGGTTGCGGGTACCCGCAGCGATCTTCGCCATGAGCGCACTCGCCCTGTTCCTCGTCAGCCTGACTCAAGTCATTGGCCAACGCCAGACGTTGGGTGAGATCGAACGACGCAGCGCGCGCCTGTTCGAGCAGGCGCTGCCCGGCACACCCGCAGTCGCACCCGCCGCCCAGCTGGGACGCGCGCTGGACCGGGCGCGCAGGAAGGCGGGTCAGCTCAGTAGTGACGATCTGCTCGCGCTGCTGCACGGCCACCTCGCGGCCACCGGGGTAACGCCGCTGGCGATTGCCTACGAGAATGGACGCCTTGATCTCACCCTTCCCCCTGAAACCGACACCCCCGCACTCCTCACCCGGCTCGCGGTGCACGGACTCAATGCCCAGCGCCGTGACGGCGGTCTGGTGTTGAGCGCCGAGCGCCAGCCATGAACACGCCCATCGCGAACGTGCCTTCGAGATCGATCATGACCAGCCCCTCCCTCTCACGTCTGTCCGCTGCCTTCCACGGCTGGTTCGCCGCCCGTGCTCCGCGCGAACGTCAGCTCCTGCGCGCAGCCAGTCTGCTGCTACCGATCGCCGTCGCATGGGCGATGTTCGACTGGACACGATCGGAACAGCAGCGGCTGGACGTGCGCCTGCCCGCCGCCCAGGCCAGCTTCGAGCGCATGCAGGAGGACGCTGCGGAACTCGCCCGTCTGCGCACCCTGCCTCCGCTAACGGCAATCGTGCCTCCGGCGCTTGCGGCTGCGGCAAGCGCTGCGGGCGATGCGCGTGGATTGAACGTCTCTGTCGAAGTCCGCCCGGAGGGTCTGGTGGTCAACGGCAAGGCGAGCTTGCCCGTATTGGTGGACTGGCTTGCAAGCATCCAGGCCGACCTGCGTCTGCGTCCGGTCCGTCTGAAAATGGCAGCCGCTGGAAGCGGGCAATTCGAACTGCTCCTGCAACCGTTTGACGATGCCGGACAGGACGGCCAATGAGACGGCCAGCCCTCTTCGCGCTCGCATTCGTCGTCATCGTCATCGCCGTCGCGCCGGCGGTGTTGATGGACGCTGCCCTGAGACGTGTTAGCGAAGGCCGCACACGGCTCGCCTCACCCGACGGCAGCCTGTGGCGTGGCCACGGATACCTTGCCCAGGCCGGCGCCGGGAGCCAGCTCAGCCCCTGGCTCAGACTCGGCTGGGAATTCGATCCTGCAGGCTTGCTGCACGGAGAAGCCGCCTGGAAGCTGGAAGCCGACGGACAACACGCCGCAAGGATCACGCTTGGATTCGACGGTTGGCGAATAGACGATCCTGCCCTCGCGCTGCCGGCACAGGCATTGTTTCAGGCCCTGCCTCACCCTGCCTTCCATTTTGGCTGGCGTGGCTGGCTCGAGGCGACCGGAAAGGGGCTCGAATGCGACTGGCGCAATCGATGCAGCGGCAAGATGGTGTTGGCATGGCGCGCCGCCAGCACCGACATCCTGCTTGAACCTCGACTCGGCGATTACCGGGCCGAGGCCGATGCCGACGGCGGCTCACTGCATCTGTTGCTGTCGAGCACCCCCGGCAGCCCCCTTCAGCTCCATGGCAACATCGGCCTCAGCGCAGGCCTGCCACCCGTCCTTGACCTGATGCTCGATGGCACCCCGGCCATCATCGACCGCCTGGCACCCCTCATCAACAACATCGCGCAACGCGACGGCTCACGCCTGCGGATCAGATCGCCGTGAGGATCGCGCGTGCATGCGCCGGCACGGCTTACTCCGTCCGGTGTGGTTCGGCCAGATAGTCGCGGGTACGCATTTCCATCAGCCGACTGACGGTGCGCACAAACTCATGCGCGTTGTGCCCCTCGGTGTACAGCTCGTAAGCGTCGACCTCGGCGCTCATGATGAGCTTGACGCGATAATCGTAGAGCACGTCGATCAGCCAGGTCAGACGCCGCGCCTCTGACGCCTCACCGCCGCCCATCCGGGGCACCCCGGACAGCAGCAGGGTGTGATGTTCGCGGGCGATCTCAAGGTAGTCGTTCTGCGAGCGGTTGCCGCGACAGAGCGTGGCGAAGTCAAACCAGATCACGCCCGCCGCACGTCCCCGCACGGGAAGGCTGCGACCGATGATCTCGATCTCTCCCGGCACGGCATCGGTCGCAGCCAGGCGACGGAAATCGTCGCGCATTTTCTGTTCCGCGGCCTCATCCGGCGGCACCAGATAGATTTCGATCTTCTCGAGCGTGCGCAGGCGATAGTCCGTACCGTGATCGACCTCGATCACATCGAAACGGCGCTTCATCATCTCGATGGTCGGCAGAAAATTCACCCGCATCAGCCCATTCGGATAGAGGCCCTCGGGCGGATAGTTCGAGGTCATGACGAAGATCACGCCGCGCGCGAACAAGGCATCCAGCAAGCGCCCGAGAATCATTGCATCCGCAATGTCCGAGACGTGAAATTCATCAAAACACAGAAGCCGGGTCTGCCGCGCAATGCGGTCTGCCACCTTCTGCAATGGATCGGCTTCCTGATTGTGATCCTTCAGGTCGTTCTGCACTTCCTGCATGAAAGCATGGAAGTGAACGCGACGTTTGCGCTGGTAGGGAACCGAGTCGTAGAAGCAATCCATCAGGAAGCTCTTGCCACGCCCTACCCCGCCCCAGAAATACACGCTGCGCGGAATGCGCGGGCGCGCGAACACCTTGCGCAAGGCGGTACGGCGGGCAGACTTGAACGTGACGAGTTCCGTGTACAACTGCTGCAGACGCTGCACCGCTGCACGTTGCGCCGGGTCGGATTTGTAGCCCCGCGCCTTGAGTTGCGCATCGTAGGCGTCGAGCATGCCCCGTTCGGGAACATTGAGAGTACGGTGAGGCATCGAAATAACCGCTTAATGATTTACAAATGAACTGCACAATCATGCAGCCCGCAAAACGGAGTACATGCGTAAAAAAGCACAAGGGGTGAAAAACAGGGCCAAAGCGTCCCTGTTTTCCACCCCCTGCGGGCTTCAGCAAGCGCTTAGAAGTGCAGCGGGCGCTTGTCGCAGGCGAGCGCTGCTTCGTGCACCACTTCCGACATCGTCGGGTGAGCGTGGCAGATACGCGCCAGATCTTCGGAACAACCGGCAAACTCCATCGCCACCACGGCCTCGGCAATCAGCTCCGAAGCGCCGGCACCGATGATGTGCACACCGAGAATCCGGTCGGTACTGGCATCGGCCAGCATCTTGACGAAGCCCGTGGGTTCACCCATGCCGAGCGCGCGACCGTTGCCCGCAAACGGAATCTTGCCAACCTTGTAGGCCACGCCTGCAGCCTTGAGTTGCTGTTCGGTCTTGCCAACCCAGGCAATCTCCGGGCTGGTGTAGATGACCCAGGGCACGGTGTCGAAATTGCAATGACCGGCCTGACCCGCCATCAGTTCGGCGACCATGACGGCCTCTTCCATCGCCTTGTGCGCCAGCATCGGGCCGCGCACCACGTCACCAACCGCCCATACGCCCGGCAGATTGGTACGGCAGTGGTCATCGACTTCGATCATGCCGCGCTCGGTGATCTTGAGTTCGACCGCTTCGGCATTGAGGCCGTCGGTATTGGGCACACGACCCACGGACACGATCAGGCGGTCGGCTTCAAGCTTCTGGTCCGCGCCGTCCTTGTCCTTGTAGGAAATGACCACGCCCTTCTTGCCGACCTTGACCTCACCGATCTGGACGCCGAAGTTGAACTTCAGGCCCTGCTTGGTGAAGACCTTGAGCGCTTCCTTGGCCACATCCTGGTCGGCTGCCGCGAGGAACTCGGGCATCGCTTCCAGCACCGTTACTTCGGCCCCCACACGACGCCACACCGAACCCATTTCGAGGCCGATCACGCCGGCGCCGATGACAGCCAGTTTCTTCGGCACAGCATCGATATCAAGTGCACCGACGTTGTCGCAGACGATCTTGTTGTCCACCGGAACACCAGGCAGATGGCGCGGCGACGAACCGGTCGCAATGATGACCTGCTTGGCCACCACCAGTTGTTCGCCAACCATGACCTGCCAGCCTGCATCGGACTTGCCCACGAAGGAACCGTGACCGTTGATCAGGGTGACCTTGTTCTTCTTGAACAGATACTTGATGCCGCCGGTAAGCTGATCGACGATGCCACTCTTGCGGGCGACCATCTTCGTTACGTCGATCTTGGGCGTGCCCACGTTGATGCCCTGCGACGCAAAGCTGTGACCAGCTTCCTCGAACAGGTGCGAGGTATGCAGCAGTGCTTTCGAGGGGATGCAGCCCACGTTCAGGCAGGTGCCACCGAGCCGCGGCTCGCCCTTGGGGTCGGCGTAGGGGTTGGACTCGCAGCACGCGGTATTGAAGCCCAGCTGAGCAGCACGGATGGCCGCAACGTAACCGCCGGGACCACCGCCGATGACCAGTACATCGTATTCATGTGCCATTAAAATCTCCCTTGCAGAATCAGAACGGGGCACACCCGCTCACGGCAAAAACGGCCGGGTCGAATGTGCCCCTGCAGTGTGCTGATGTTATACGTCGAGGATCAGGCGGGCCGGATCTTCCATTGCTTCCTTCATCGCCACCAGGCCGAGTACCGCCTCGCGACCGTCGATGATACGGTGGTCGTAGGACATGGCCAGGTAGTTGATCGGACGCACCACAACCTGCCCATTCTCGACCACTGCACGATCCTTGGTGGCGTGGATGCCAAGAATTGCCGACTGCGGCGGGTTGATGATCGGGGTCGACATCATCGAACCGAACACGCCACCGTTGGAGATCGAGAACGTGCCGCCGGTCAGGTCTTCGAGCGACAGCTTGCCTTCCTTGGCCTTCTGACCAAACTCGGCAATCTTCTTCTCGATGTCGGCAACGGACATCGACTCGACGTTGCGCAAAATGGGTACGACCAGACCGCGCGGCGAACCGACAGCGATACCGATGTCGATATAGCCGTGATAGACGATGTCATTGCCATCGACCGATGCGTTCAGGATCGGGTACCGCTTCAGAGCTGCAACGGCAGCCTTGACGAAAAAGCCCATGAAGCCAAGACGCACACCGTGCGCTTTCTCGAACTTCTCGCCGTACTGCTTGCGCATCGCCATCACCGGCGCCATGTTCACTTCATTGAACGTGGTCAGGATGGCATTTTCGTTCTTCGACTGCAGCAGGCGCTCGGCGATACGTGCACGCAGACGCGTCATCGGCACACGTTCTTCGGCACGGTCGCCGGTGACCACTGCGGCCGGTGCAGCTGCGGCGGCCGCCTTGGGTTGTGCACCAACGGCATCCTCTTTGGTCACACGACCACCACGACCGGTACCGGACACGTCGCTGGCGGACACACCCTTCTCGTCGAGGATCTTGCGCGCAGCGGGGCTTGCCGCACCGGCAGCGCTCGAGGTCGCAGCAGCGGGCGGCGGCGTCACGGCCGGAGCCGCAGCAGCGGCTGCCGCGGCAGGCGCCGCACCGGCTGCAGCCTTGGCTTCGGTGTCGATCTGCGCAATCAGGTCACCGGAGCCAACGGTATCACCGTCGCCCTTGATGATCTTGACCAGCACGCCATCGGCAGGCGCCGGCGTTTCGAGCACGACCTTGTCGGTCTCGATGTCGATCAGGTTTTCGTCACGCGAAACCGCCTGGCCTTCCTTCTTGTGCCAGGTGACCAGCGTAGCCTCGGAAACGGACTCGGACAGTTGCGGTACTTTGACTTCGATCAGCATGTGGTTTTCTCCCCTTTGTGCTTATACGTTAGGTGACTGAGGCGTTGTGTCATGGATCGGACCAAAGGCGTTCTCAATCACTTCCTTCTGTTGCTGGTTGTGCTTGGCGTAGTAACCCACTGCAGGCGATGCGGCGGCCGGACGGCTTACCAGCAGCAGCTTGCGCTTGGTGCCGAGCACGTTGACCAGGTGCTGACGCGAGGCCAGCCAGTACCATGCACCCTGGTTACGCGGCTCTTCTTGAACCCACACTACTTCCTTCGCGTTCGGGAACTGGTTGATCGCCTTGCCGAACTCCTCAGCCGGGAAGGGATACAGCTGTTCCAGACGAACAAGCGCGGTGTCGGTGATGTTGTTTTCGCGACGGTAGGCAAGCAGCTCGTAATAGATCTTGCCCTGGCAGATCACCACACGCTTGACCTTCTTCGGCTCGAGCGCTTCGACTTCGGGGATCACGGTCTGGAAGTGGCCGTTGGCCAGTTCATCCATCGACGAGATCGCTTCCTTGTGACGCAGCAGCGATTTCGGCGTGATGATGATCAGCGGCTTGCGCAGCTTGCGAATCATCTGCCGACGCAGCAGATGGAAGATCTGTGCCGGCGTGGTCGGAACGCATACCTGCCAGTTGTTCTCGGCAGCCATGTTCATGAAGCGCTCGGGACGCGCAGACGAATGCTCCGGCCCCTGACCTTCGTAACCGTGCGGCAGCATCATCACCAGGCCGCTCAGACGCCCCCACTTGGCCTCACCCGAGCTGATGAACTGGTCGATCACGACCTGCGCACCATTCACGAAGTCGCCGAACTGCGCTTCCCAGACGACGAGCTCGTTCGGCTCGGCAGTGGAATAACCGTATTCAAAACCGAGCACAGCCTCTTCGGACAGCACGGAATCGAAACACTGGAAGCCTGCCTGGCCGTCCTGGATATGTGCCAGCGGCATGTAGATACCTTCGTCCCAGCGCTCGCGCAACTGGTCGTGGAGTACCGCGTGCCGGTGGAAGAAGGTGCTGCGGCCAACGTCCTCACCGGAAATGCGAACGGCAAAGCCCTGTGCCAGCAGACTGGCGTAAGCGAGGTTCTCGCCCATGCCCCAGTCCAGCGGCAACTCGCCACGGCCCATTGCGGCACGGTCCTGGATGATTTTCTTGACCCGTGACTGCAGGGTGAAGTTTTCCGGGATCGCGGTCAGGCGCTCGGACAGGCGCTTTACCTCTTGCACCGGAATCGAGGTGTCTGCCTCGTCGGTGTAAGGCTTCTTCAGATAGGGGCTCCAATCGACCGAGAACTGACGGTTGTGACCGGACAGCACCGGGTTATAGAGCAGTTCGCCCTTGTCGAGGTGTTCGCGGTACTCGGCAATCATCCTGTCCGGCTCTTCAGCAGCCAGCGTGCCCTCGGCAACCAGACGGTCGGCGTAGATCTTGCGCGTACCCGGATGCTGATGGATCTTGCGATACATCAGCGGCTGGGTGACCATCGGCTCGTCCTGCTCGTTGTGACCAAGCTTGCGGTAGCAGACGATGTCGATGACCACGTCCTTCTTGAATTCCTGACGGAACTCAAGCGCGAGCGCGGTTACGAAGGACACGGCCTCCGGATCATCGCCATTGACGTGGAAAATCGGCGCTTCGACCATCTTGAAGATGTCGGTGCAGTACAGCGAAGAACGGTAGTCGCGCGGATCGGATGTAGTGAAGCCGATCTGGTTGTTCACCACCAGGTGAACCGTACCGCCCGTGCCATAGCCACGGGTCTGGGAGAAGTTCAGCATCTCCTGGTTGACACCCTGGCCGGCTACGGCCGAGTCGCCATGCACCAGCACGGCCAGCACTTCGTTCTTGTTCTTGTCCTTGCGGCGCACCTGGCGTGCATAGACCGAGCCCGCCACCACCGGGTTGATGATCTCGAGGTGGGACGGGTTGAAGGCCAGCGTCAGATGCATCGGGCCGCCCGGCGTCATGACGTCGCTCGAGAAGCCCATGTGGTACTTCACGTCGCCTGCGGACAGGTCCGAAATGGCCTTGCCCTCGAACTCCGAGAACAGCATCGACGGCGACTTGCCCAGCGTATTCACAAGCACGTTCAAGCGCCCGCGGTGGGCCATGCCGATAACGGTTTCGGCAACGCCGAGGCTGCCGGCAACGCGGATCAGTTCGTCCATTGCGACGATGGTCGATTCGCCACCTTCGAGCGAGAAGCGCTTCTGACCGACGTACTTGGTGTGCAGATAACGCTCAAGCGTCTCCGCAGCCGTCGTACGCTCAAGAATACGGCGCTTCGTGTCGGCCGAGAACTTCGGCGTACCCCTTACACCTTCCAGACGGCTCTGGATCCAGCGCTTCTGGGCGATGTCGGTGATGTACATGTACTCGGAGCCGATCGAGCCGCAGTACGTCTGGCGCACTGCTTCGAGGATCTCACGCAGCGTGGCGCGTTCGGTCGAGAAGCCATGGAAGGAGCCGACGTTGAAGCTGCGCGACAGGTCCGCCTCGGTAAAGCCGTAGTAGGACGGCTCCAGCTCGGCGATCTGCGGACGCTCGGTACGTTTGAGCGGATCGAGGTTTGCCCAGCGGTTGCCGAGGAAACGATAGGCGTTGATCAGCTGCAGTACTGCAACCTGAAGTTTGTCCTCACCGCCTTCCGACATTACGGTGCGAACGGGGCCACGCTTGGCCATCTGCTCGAACGCCGCAATGATCGGCCCGTGCGCGACATCGCGCACCGCCTCGCCGGCTTGCGTCTGGAGCTTGTCGAAATAGTCGCGCCAGGTATCCGACACCGAAGCCGGATCAGCCAGATAATTCTCGTAGAGCTCTTCAATGAACGGCGCATTCGAGCCGAACAGATAAGATGTGTTTTGAAGCTGCTTCATGATGAAAGCCACCTGTTGTGTTCTGAGACCCTGCTTTCTGAAATATGGGTGAACCAGATCGTAAGTGCCGCAAGATGAAAAAACGGGACGGCCGCATGCGAAGCGACCATCCCGTAGCGGCTAACGCCGATCCCGTCTCCCTCCCGTCTCCATCGTCTCTTACGGACGCTGACCGATCGGTGTTACGTCACGGCGTGCCGCGCCCACATACAGCTGGCGCGGGCGGCCGATCTTGTACTCCGGATCGGTGATCATTTCTTCCCACTGGGTGATCCAGCCCACCGTACGCGCAAGCGCGAAGATGCAGGTGAACATGGAGGTCGGGATGCCCAGCGCCTTCTGCACGATGCCCGAATAGAAGTCGACGTTCGGGTAGAGCTTCTTCTCGACGAAGTACGGATCTTCCAGCGCGATCTTCTCGAGCTGCATGGCGAGCTTGAACAGGCGGTCATTCTCGAGACCGAGTTCCTTCAGCACTTCGTTGCACACCTTGCGCATCAGCGTGGCGCGCGGATCGAAGTTCTTGTACACGCGGTGACCGAAGCCCATCAGCTTGAAGCTGTCGTTCTTGTCCTTGGCGCGGGCAATGTACTCGTCAACACGCGAGACGTCGCCGATTTCTTCGAGCATGTTGAGGCAGGCTTCGTTCGCACCACCGTGTGCCGGGCCCCACAGGCAGGCAATACCCGCCGAGATGCAGGCAAACGGGTTGGCACCGGACGAACCGGCCAGACGCACCGTCGAGGTCGAAGCGTTCTGCTCGTGGTCGGCATGCAGCGTAAAGATCACGTCGAGCGCGCGCACCAGCACCGGGTTCGGCTTGTACTCCTCGCACGGGGTACCGAACATCATGTGCATGAAGTTCGCCGTGTAGTCGAGGTCGTTACGCGGGTACATGAACGGCTGCCCGGTGTTGTACTTGTAAGCCATTGCGACGATGGTCGGCAGCTTGGCGATCAGACGGTTGATCGACACGTTGCGATGCTCGACATCGGAGAAGTCCATCGCGTCATGGTAGAACGCAGACAGGGCGCCAACCACGCCGACCATGATGGCCATCGGGTGGGCGTCACGGCGGAAACCATTGAAGAAACGCGTCAGCTGATCGTGAACCATGGTGTGGTTCTTGATCGTGGTTTCAAACTCGGTCTTCTGCGTGGCGTTCGGAAGTTCGCCATTCTTGAGCAGGAAAGCCACTTCAAGAAAGTTGCACTCGTCAGCCAGCTGCTCGATCGGGTAGCCACGGTAAAGCAGTTCGCCCTTGTCACCATCGATGAAGGTGATCTTGGACTTGCAGCTCGCGGTGGAGAGAAAACCGGAGTCATAGGTAAAAAGGCCGGTTTTTGCGCCCAGCGTGCGAATGTCGATGACATCCTGACCATGGGTCCCGGTCATCACCGAAAAATCGACAGACTTGCCGTCGACGGTTAGGGTTGCAGTGCGTTCAGTGCTCATAATTCGTCCCTTTTCCTTGCCCGTTTAACTTCCAACGCCCTTATTCATTCCGACCGGTGCCGTCATTGCTGACTGAGCAATCCGACCATCTCTTTCCAGCGTTCAACTTCGCATGCCTTGCTGCCATTGACCATCGCCCAGATATCGTAGTCATCGGCACGCAACAGATCTTCCAGATCAGCCAACTGATCATCCGAAAGACGATCGAAATCCCGTGCCAGGAAGCGCGTGAACACAAGGTCCAGCTCCAGCAGTGCCCTGCGGCACTGCCAGCGCACACGCCCCCTGTTGATGGTCAGCGCATCAGACCGCACGGCGAACCATCATGTCCTTGATCTTGCCGATAGCCTTCGTCGGATTCAGATTCTTCGGACACACGTCAACGCAGTTCATGATGCTGTGGCAGCGGAACAGCCGGTACGGATCTTCCAGATTGTCGAGCCGCGCGTTCGTATCCTGATCGCGCGTGTCAGCCAGGAAGCGGTAGGCAGCCAGCAAGCCGGCCGGCCCCACGAACTTGTCCGGGTTCCACCAGAACGACGGGCAAGCGGTCGAACAGCAGGCACACAGAATGCATTCGTACAAGCCGTTGAGCTCTTCGCGCTCTTCCGGCGACTGCAGGCGCTCGCGCTCCGGCGTCGGCTCGTTGTTCACGAGGTAAGGCTTGATCGAGTGGTACTGCTTGAAGAACTGGGTCATGTCCACGATCAGATCGCGGATGACTGGCAGGCCCGGCAGCGGGCGCAGCGTGATCGGCTGCGCCAGGCTGTCGACGTCGGTCAGGCAGGCCAACCCGTTCTTGCCGTTGATGTTCATCGCATCCGAGCCACACACGCCTTCACGGCAGGAGCGACGGAAAGACATCGAATCGTCCTTGCCACGCAGGCGCACCAGCGCGTCAAGCAGCTTCTTGTCGGACGGCTCGAGGTCTACGGTGATGTCCTGCATGTAAGGCTTTTCGTCACGATCGGGGTCGTAACGATAGATCTTGAATGAAACGCTACGTTTGCTCATATCGAATATTCTCCCGAGCCGTTAGTAGGTACGCTTGGCAAGCGCGATCGCCTTGACGTCGTCCGACATCGGCTTGAGGTTCACCGGCTTGTAGTCGAGACGATTGCCTTCGCTGTACCACAGCGTGTGCTTCAGCCAGTTCTCGTCGTCACGACCGTTGGGGTTCTCAGCCGTATCCGGCGCATCGTCACGGACGTGTGCACCACGCGATTCCTTGCGTGCTTCGGCCGAAACAATAGTTGCGCGGGCGACTTCGATCAGGTTGTCGAGTTCCAGCGCTTCCATGCGGGCGATGTTCCACACCTTGGACTTGTCGGCGATTTCGGTCCGCTTGGCGCGCTCGGCGACCTCGGCCATCTTCGACACGCCTTCCTTGAGCAGATCGTCGAAGCGGAACACACCGGCATGTTTCTGCATGGTGCGACGCATCTCCAGACCAACGTCGAACACGCTCTCGCCACCCGTCTGGTTCTCCAGACGAGCCAGACGCGCAAGCGAAGCATCCGCAGCATCAGCAGGCAGCGGCTTGAGACTCAGGTTGCCGGACTGGAAGTCTTCGACCACGGTCTCACCGGCCGACTTGCCGAACACCAGAAGGTCGAGCAGCGAGTTCGTACCCAGGCGGTTTGCGCCATGCACCGAAGCACAGGCACATTCGCCTGCTGCGTAGAAACCGACGATCGGTGTATTCGGATTGCCATCCTTCGGCACCACGACCTGACCCTTGTAGTTGGTCGGAATACCGCCCATCTGGTAGTGACAGGTCGGAACGACCGGAATCGGCGCCTTGATCGGGTCAACACCGGCAAACTGGATCGAGATCTCACGAATGCCAGGCAGGCGCTTCATGATGTTCTCGGGTGCCAGGTGGGTGATGTCGAGCAGCACATGATCCTTGTCCGGACCACAGCCACGACCTTCGTTGATCTCGGTGGTCATTGCACGCGAAACGATGTCGCGCGAAGCCAGATCTTTCAGGTTGGGCGCATAGCGCTCCATGAAGCGCTCGCCAGAAGCGTTGCGCAGAATGCCGCCTTCCCCACGCACGCCTTCGGTAATCAGCACGCCCGCGCCAGCCACACCGGTCGGATGGAACTGCCAGAACTCCATGTCTTCGAGCGGAACGCCTGCGCGAGCGGCCATGCCGAGCCCGTCGCCGGTGTTGATGAAGGCATTGGTCGAGGAATGATAGATACGACCGGCACCGCCAGTGGCAAAAATCGTCGCCTTGGTATGGAAAATGGTGACTTCACCGGTTTCCAGCTCCATGGCCGTCACGCCGAGAACGTCACCGTTTTCGTTGCGAATGAGGTCAAGCGCCATCCATTCGACGAAAAACTGGGTGTTCGCCCGCACGTTGCGCTGGTACAGCGCGTGCAGCATGGCGTGACCAGTGCGGTCGGCAGCTGCACAGGAGCGCATCACCGGCGCCTGGCCGTAGTTCATCGAGTGGCCGCCGAACGGACGCTGATAGATCTTGCCGTTGTCGGTACGGTCGAAAGGCATGCCGTAGTGCTCAAGCTCGATAACCACTTCGTTGGCTTTCTTGCACATGAACTCGATGGCATCCTGGTCGCCCAGCCAGTCCGACCCCTTTACGGTGTCATACATGTGCCAGTGCCAGTTATCTTCGGTCGAGTTACCGAGCGACGCTGCAACACCGCCCTGTGCCGCCACGGTATGCGAGCGGGTCGGAAAGACCTTGCTCAGAACAGCCGTCTTCATGCCGGCTTCGGAAAGTTGCAGGGCTGCCCGCAGACCGGCACCGCCGGCGCCAACAATGACCGCATCAAAGGTACGCTTCGCGACGTTCACGCTTACAGCCTCCAAAGAATCTGGGCTGCCCAACCGGCGTAGCCGACGAGCAGAAAGAGAGTAACCAGGTGCAGAGCAAGACGCACACCATCGGGTTTGACATAGTCCATCCAGATGTCACGAATACCGATCCAGGCGTGGTAGAACACCGAAAGGAAGAACAGGAAGCTCAGGAACTTGAACAGTCCACCCGAGAACATCCCGGACCAGGCTTCGTAGCTCAACTCGGGCAGCATGAGCGCCGAGAAAGCAAAGATGACGGTATAGATCGCCATATAAGCGGCCGTACCGCGCTGCGCAATCCAGTCCTTCAGACCGTAATGTGCGCCAACAACTTGACGTTTCACCATAGTTTCACCCCGATGATCACGGTGAGCACCAGGCTCACAATCAGAACGATCCGTGCAGAACTGCGGGCAGGCTGAAGCTCGACACCCTTGTGCATATCCAGCAGGAGGAAGCGAATGCCTGCACAGAAGTGATGCAGGTAGGCCCACAACAGCCCCAGAAGCAACAGTTTGGCAAGCGGATGGGACACCACCGCCGAGAACACTTCAAACGACTCTGCCGAACCCAGACTGCGGTCGAGCAGATAAAGCAGGAAGGGCAACATCAGGAACAACCCTGCCCCACTGACCCGATGAAGGATCGATACGAAACCCGGCAACGGCAGCCGGATCTCATTGATGGCCAAGTGTTTCGGCCTCTGTTTGCGCACTGTCACTTCTGACATGAAGACTCCCCTCAACATGCGCGGCGAAAATCCGCCGCAGACTCCCAAAAGCTTGAGATTATAGCGGTGAAACGCCCTTCATTGCGGCGCAAGACCGCATCAATTCAGCTCATTCAGATAGTAATGCTCTGCCGTCGAGTACAGGCCACGACGCCATTCCACCGGTCTATCCCCGTACGTGTAGGTCACCCGCTCAACCGACAGCAAGGGGGTACCCTCTGCAACCTTCAACGCCTCACTGGTCGAACGATCTGCCGCGACAGCCCTGATGCGCTCCTGCGCCCGGATCATGCGAGAGCCGAAACGACTCTCAAGCAATGAATAGAGCGAGCCATGCCAGTCCTGAAGCGTCTCGAAACTCAGACCCTGAAAGAATTCGCCCGGCAAATAAATTTCGTCGACCACCACCGGTTTGCTCGCAAACTTCAGCAGTCGGCGCAGAATGATGATCGGCGCACCCAGATCGATCGCGAGCATGCGGGATGCTTCCTGCCCGGCCTTCGCGCGCCAGCAGTCGAGCGGCACACTCTTCGGATGGGAAAGATCACCATCTATCGGAACCAGACGCAAAAACCGGAACAAGGCACGCGGATCATTGTGAGAGGCAACATAAGTACCTTTACCCTGCTTGCGCACCAGAAGGTTGTCGCCGGCGATCTCGTCGATCGCCTTGCGCACGGTGCCTTGCGACACACCAAAGCGCGCGGCAAGCTCCTGCTCACTCGGGATCGCCTGCCCGGGACGCCATTCCCCCGCCTCAAGCGCCTGAAGGATCAGGGTCTTGATCTGGCGGTACAGCGGGCTGAAGGTAGGGGATTCCTGTGCCATCCGTGTATTTCAGCACAAAATTTTTCGGGAGTCTATGGGTCATCATTTGTCTTATATAAGATAAAAGACACGATTTGACAGCGCAGTCAGATGATCCTAAGATTTCCGCGCCTCGAAATTGCCGCCATAGCGATGCACGTTCATACGTATTCCCGCCACCGGGGGCTGCGTCGAGAGCACGAACAATTCACCCAGACCGTCTTGTTTTGAGGGAGTACACACATGAGCAAAGCCCCCGTACGTGTTGCAGTCACCGGCGCCGCCGGCCAGATCGGCTACAGCCTGCTGTTCCGCATCGCCAGTGGAGAAATGCTGGGCAAGGACCAACCCGTCATTCTGCAACTGCTCGATCTGCCCCAGGCCCAGAAGGCGGTCAAGGGCGTGATGATGGAACTGGAAGACTGCGCCTTCCCGCTGCTCGCCGGCATGATTGCCACGGACGACCCCAACGTTGCCTTCAAGGACGCCAAGGTTGCCCTGCTCGTCGGCGCCCGCCCCCGCGGCCCCGGCATGGAGCGCAAGGACCTGCTGACCGAAAACGCCAAGATCTTCACCGTTCAAGGCGCTGCAATCGGCCAGTACGCAGATCCTGACTGCAAGGTGCTGGTTGTCGGCAACCCCTGCAATACCAACGCATACATCGCCAAGGAAGTGGCTCAGAAATTCGGTCGCGTTCCGGCCAAGAACTTCACCGGCATGCTCCGTCTGGACCACAACCGCGCGCTGTCGCAACTGGCATCCAAGTCGGGCCGCGACGTTGCCAGCCTGAAGAGCCTGGTCGTGTGGGGCAACCACTCGCCCACCATGTACGCCGACTACCGCTTTGTCACCTCCAATGGCGACAACGTGAAGGGCATGATCAACGACGAAGCATGGAACCGCGATGTGTTCCTGCCCACCGTCGGCAAGCGTGGCGCGGCCATCATCGAAGCGCGTGGCCTGTCTTCCGCTGCGTCGGCCGCCAACGCCGCCATCGACCACATCCACGACTGGGTGCTCGGCTCGAACGGCGAATGGGTCACCATGGGCATTCCGTCCGACGGTTCTTATGACATCCCGGAAGGCATCATCTACGGCTTCCCGGTCACGACCGAAAACGGCGAGTACAAGATCGTCAAGGGCCTTGAGATCGACGCATTCTCGCGCGAGCGCATGACCCACACCCTGAACGAGCTCCTCGAAGAGCGCGAAGGCGTGAAGGATCTGCTCGGCTGAGCATTTGCGAACATCTACCGGGCGTCATGCCCGCCAGATCGCTTGATGGCGCGCACCTCAGGGTTGCGCGCCTTTTTCGTTTACCGCCCTGCTGCTATGCTTGCGCACGGTTCTCAAGGGAAACGCTCATGACGGCAAGCTGCACCACTCACCCGCGCGACATCCTCTTCGCCGGCGAAAAACCATTCCCCATCCTGCCCGCGGTGGACCACTACGCCGGATCCGAGAAAATGATCGGCAAGGCAATGGCTCTGCAGCATCAGCTCGGCCCCATATTCGATATTACCGGTGACTGCGAAGACGGCGCACGCGCCGGCGCCGAAGCCGAGCACGCAGAAATGGTGGCCAGCCTGGTGATGGGCAAGGACAACCGTTTCGGGCGCATCGGCGCCCGCATCCACGACATCACCCATCCACACTGGCAGCGCGACCTCGAGATTCTGGTAGAGCGGGCAGGAAGACAACTCGCGTTCATCACCCTACCCAAAGTGCGCTCGGCCGCCGACACCGCGGCTCAGATCGGCGAACTGCGTCGCATCGAACAAGACGCAGGCCTGACACGGTCCTTGCCGGTGCACGTCCTGATCGAAACCCACGGTGCCTTGCGCGAAGCCTGGGAAATTGCCGCACTCGGTGGTGTTGAATCGATTGATTTCGGGCTGATGGACTTCGTTTCGGGGCACCATGGGGCCATCCCCGGGTCGGCAATGAAGAGCCCGGGTCAGTTTGAACACCCGCTGGTTGTACGCGCAAAAACGGAAATCTCCGCTGCGGCGCTGGCGAACGGCGTGGTGCCGTCACACAACGTTACAACGGAGCTCAAGGACCTCGCAGTCATTCGCGAGGACGCGACGCGCGCCCGCAAGGAATTTGGCTATCTGCGCATGTGGAGCATCCACCCCAACCAGATTCAGCCGATTATCGAAGCAATGAGACCGGATTTTTCCGAAGTGGAAGAAGCCGGTGAAATTCTGACCGGCGCCCAGAATGCATCGTGGGGGCCCATTCAGCATAACGGCCGCCTGCACGATCGCGCATCCTACCGCTACTACTGGGAGCTTCTGCAACGCGCACGCAGCACCGGCATGCCCCTGTCGCAAGAAATCGCGGACCGCTTTTTCGCATCCTGAACGATGCGCCTTGCCGCGCGCATGCGACGCGACAAGGCCACCAGATTGATTACATCAGACAAACATCAAGCTTTTTCTGCCGGCGGAGTGGCCGGTCTGCGCACCCGGCGCGGCGCCGGTTTGGCCTGAACTTCGCCGGCCGTCCCCACCGCCACAGGCGCCTGCACCGGCTTCGCCACTGCAGGCTTTGCTGCCGTGGTCTTTGCTGCCGTGGTCTTTGCTGCCGTCGTCTTTGCTGCGGTGGTCTTTGCTGCGGTGGTCTTCGCTGCGGAGGTCTTCGCTGCGGAGGTCTTCGCTGCGGTGGTCTTCGCTGCGGTGGTCTTCGCTGCGGCTGCAGGCTTCTGCGCCGCGCCCGGTGCCGTCGGCTTTGCACGCGTGGTCCGCGGCGGCGCAGCCTTCGGTGCAACCGCCGATACCGCAGCCTTCGGACTCACGCCCTCGGCATCGCCAACATTCGACGTACGCGAAACAAGGTCCAGTACGCGTGCCGGCCCACTCTCGCGCTCGATTTCCCCGGCTTTTCCTTCCACACCGCCGAACAGAGGGAGCGCTGCCCGCATCATCAGGCGCACTGCAGTCTCAGCGCCGTGAACGTCCAGCGGCATCACATTACCCTCGCCGCGCGGCAGCCACGGCAGAAAGAAGTCGATGGCTTGTGACTGCCCCCTGCGATCGGATGCAAGTGCAGGCAACCACACGTTCGGCACGGATCCTACCGCATTCAACCACTGCTGCCACTGACTGCCCATCAGCTGAGACCAGCCTTGCCAGGCAGTCCACGGCTGCGCGCAGGCCGAAAGCCATGCAGACGAAAGGGCCGCAAAAGTGGCCGAGGGTGAGGTGTAAGCCGTTTTCATGGCGAGTCTCCGGACGGTAAAAACAGGGGCGATAACGAAGGATACTCCTGCAATGCACCCCCGGCTGCGCCTGTCACCTCATCCAGTACGTTCAGAAAGCCGCGGAGCAAAGGGCTCCCCTCGCCCTCAGGGTGCGCAACGGCCACCGGAAAATACGCCCCATCTCCGGCGATTGGGAGATAACGCACGCGCGGGATGCGCACGCACTCCATCGGTGCCGGCAAAAGGGCCAGCCCCAGGCCGGCGGCTACCAGCCCGATCTGCGTCGTGGCTTCGCGGGCAAGCTGTACCACGCGGGGTTCAAACCCTGCCGCCCTGCACAACGCCCTCAGAATCATCGGCAAACCGGTGCCGGCGTCGTTCGGAAAGGTAATGAAGTCCTCGTTACTCAGGTCTGCAAAGTTCAGCGCGGGCTCACCGGCCAGGGCATGCGCCGCGTTGATGACGATGCGCAGGGGGTCGCGACCGATCTCGCGCACGGCGATGCCACTCGGCGCGTTCGGCACGCCGGAGCGGACGAGCCCGATATCGAGGCCTCCACGCGCGAGCGCGTCAAACTGCTCGACCGAGAACATCTCGCGCAACTGCAGATGAACGCCCGGGAAGCGGCGCCGATAAGCATAGAGCACGTCCGGCAAGGTGTTCGTATAGGGCAATGACGAGGTGAAGCCGATTCGCAACTCTCCCACCTCACCCCCCGCGACACGGCGCATCTCCTCCGACGCCTCAGTCGCCGCCGCCAGAATGTTCCTGGCTCGCACCAGAAGGCGGGCGCCTGCCTGGGTCAGCGTGACCTTGCGTCGAGTCCGCTCGAACAGGAGAACGCCGAGTTCGGACTCGAGGTCACGAATTTGCATCGACAACGGCGGCTGTCCGATATGCATGCGCTCAGCGGCGCGGGTAAAACTCAGCTCCTCGGCGACCGCAACAAAATAACGCAGATGACGCAGCTCCATTGATATCTTCTGTATATAAATAGCAGCTATTAAATATATTGGACTGCCTGTGTAAGCACAACCTAAGATCAAGCATCGAACAACATCGCAAGCAGAAAGACCAGACGTGCCCTCACCAACCACAACCGAAAAGCTCGAATCCGGCACAGAAGCGTTCAAGCGCGCCAACCAGGCAATGTTCGTCGGCGGCTTTGCGACCTTTGCCATGCTCTATGCCACCCAGCCACTGCTCCCACTTCTGAGCAGCGAGTTCGGCATCAGCCCGGCAAGCGCCAGTCTCAGCGTTTCCGCCGGCACCGCAGCGCTCGCACTGATGTTGATCCCGGCGAGCGTCCTCGCCGACCGCAGCGGGCGCGAAAAGGTAATGAAGGTCTCGCTGGCCCTCGCCGCGCTGATTGCGCTCGCGTGCGCAGCGGTCAACGACTTCAGCCAGCTCTTGATTCTGCGGGCCTTGCTCGGCGCCAGCCTCGCAGGACTGCCCGCTGCAGCCATGGCCTACATCGGCGAAGAAGTGTCGCCGCGCGCACAAGGCAAGGCCATGGGCCTTTACATCGCAGGCAATGCACTGGGCGGCATGAGCGGAAGAGTGCTGTCGGCATTACTGACCGACCTGGGCAGCTGGCGCATCGCGCTGCTCACGCTCGGGGTGCTCGGCATCGTGTCCGCCGCCGTGTTCTGGTACCGGCTGCCACCCTCGCGCCACTTCCGCGCACGCGCGGCTTCGCTCTCGCGCATCCTCGACGACGCCCGTCACATCAGCCGCGACGCGGGCCTGCCATGGCTGTTTCTCACCGCCCTGCTCGCGATGGGCGTGTTCATTGGCGTGTATAACTATCTCGGCTTCAGACTGCTCGAAGCCCCGTTCAATCTCGGCCAGAGCGCAATCGGCGCAATCTTTCTGCTCTATGTTGTCGGATCGTGGGCATCGGCCTTTGCCGGCCAGCTCACCGACCGCTTCGGGCGCCGCAAGGTACAGTGGATTGTGGTGATGATCATGATCAGCGGACTCCTGCTCACGCTCAGCGACGCACTGGCCCTGCTCATCGCCGGTGTCGCCATCTTCACCTTCGGCTTCTTCGCCACCCATTCCATCTCGAGCGGCTGGGTCGCCCGTCGGGGCCAGGAGCGCCGCGGGCTCGCCACCGCCATCTACCTCACTTTCTACTACCTCGGCGCCAGCCTCATCGGCAGCCTGTCCGGCTTCGCCTGGAGTCTCGGACGCTGGAACGGGATCGCAGCCGTCCTCGGACTCTGCCTGCTGCTCCTGCTTGCCATCGTACTGCGTTTGAAGAAGCTGCCGGCAGATCCCTCCTGAGAGATCCTGCGGTTACGCCCAGGGGACGGCGACCGCAGCCACGGTCGTCGCAACCGCCCTCACCTGCCGATCCAGCAACGGGAGCACGCGCAAGCCGCAGAGCGCCCGCACAGCACCCGGGGCGCTTCAATCAGATGGATCTACATGCCAGGCATCGGTAAATCTGCGCGTACGCAACAAGCTGATCCAGACGCACAAAAGCAAAAAGCCAATCCCGAAGGATTGGCTTTTTGCTTGAATATGTGGCGCGCCCGGAAGGATTCGAACCTCCTACCCCTTGGTTCGTAGCCAAGTACTCTATCCAGATGAGCTACGGGCGCTTTGTACTGCCTTTTACTCACTGCCTTGCAGCAGAGAAGCGACATTATAGAGAATTTCTCAGATTCGTCAACTTCTTTTACGTTTTTTTGAAAACTTTCGTTTTCACCGGAAGACTTTCGTGCTGTCCGTCCAACGCAGGGCGCGAATTATGCATCGACCGATTGTGGAGTGCAAGCATCCGGTCAAAATTATTTTCGTGCGGCCCTGCGGCGCACCATCAAGCAGCTCCAGATACCTCAAGATACCCACAGCCACCCCGCCAGTTGCTATGATCAACGCCCCCTTAGCGGCCTGCCGCAGCAACAGGATAGCGAGAATCTGAATGAGCATTTACGCCTTGGGCGATCGTACGCCCCGCCTGGGTGATGGCACCTGGATCGCACATAACGCCACGGTAATCGGCTC
>JALNWS010000029.1 GCA_023230755.1 Azoarcus sp. | reverse complement strand
TCGTTGCCGTTGGGGTCGAGCAGCAAGGCCAGGGCGAAAGCGTCACGGACCGGACGTGCTGCCGCCAGCGGTTCCGGGTAGGGGTGGTCATACACCAGCAGCAACACCGGTTGATTGAGTTCATGGGTCAGCGCGAAGGCTTCGATCAGCCCGGCAGCCAGACTACCGTCGAAGGCGGAGATGATGGTGGAGGTTGCCATGGCGCCGGAGGCGATTCCCCAGTAGCCGGAGGCGGCGTTGTTCACCGAGTTATGGAAGCGGGTCGGTGAAATCCGGCGGTCGTCGCTGGCAAGCGCCTCGCAGATGGCATGGCAGTTGGCGCCGTCGCCCCCGGCCGAGGCGAACACCGTGGCCAGTTGCGCGGCGTTGGCGCCTGCCGCATCGACAGCCTCCATGCCCGCGCACAGCGCCAGTTTGATCACGGCGCCGACGCGCCGACGTTCGGCCGGTGGCAGCATGCCGGGGCTGGGAACGCGGGTGGCGGCGGGCACCCAGGGCGTGTCTCCGGCCAGAACAGCACGGGCTGCCGGCCAGTTGTCGAAGCCGGGGCCGATGAGACCGACCCCCCGGATCGCGACCGATAGTGGCTTGGTACTCATGATGGTCTTCCGCCCGCACGTGACAGGACGAGGCTGCAGTTGGTGCCGCCGAAGCCGAGCGAGTTTGACAGTACATGGCGCAGCGTCGCCTGCTGCGGTGTCTGTCGGTAGTCAATGTCGATGTCCGGGTCCAGGCTGCGGGTGCCGGGACTGCCGGGGATCAGTCCGTCACTCAGCGCCAGCGCGCAGAACACCGCTTCCAGGCCGCCTGCGGCGCCCAGCGTATGACCTGTCGCGCCCTTGGTCGAGCTGGCGGGGGTGGCCTTGCCGATCAGGGAGTGCACGGCAGCCCCCTCGGCACTGTCGTTACTTGGTGTGCCGGTGCCGTGCAGGTTGATGTAGTCGACGTCAGCGGTGTCCAGGCCGGCGCGCGCGAGCGCCTGCTCCATCGCCATGCGCGCACCGAGGCCGTCCGGATGGGGCGAGGACATGTGGTAGGCATCGCTGGACTCGCCGTAGCCCGTGAGCAGGATCGCATCGTCGGCAGGGCGGGCCGGTGCACGTTCGAGCAAGGCAAAGGCCGCGGCCTCGCCAATCGAAATCCCGCTGCGTGCAGGATCGAACGGGCGACAGGGTTCGGGCGCGACCAGTTCGAGCGAGTTGAAACCGTACAGCGTGGTCAGGCACAGCGAATCGACACCGCCGACGATGGCCGCGTCAATCAGGCCAAGATCGAGCATCCGGGATGCACTGGCGAAAATCTTCGCACTCGATGAGCACGCGGTGGAAATCACCCAGGCCGGTCCGCCGGCGCCGGTCGCGTGGCGCACGAATTCGGCAACCGAGAAGATGTTGTGGCTGCCACGGTAGTGGAACTCGGGCGGCAGCGCGCCGCTGACCGGGTCGCGATGTCGATAGGCGAGCTCGGTTTCAAGAATGCCCGAGGTGCTGGTGCCCAGCAGCACCGCCACCCGTTTCGCGCCGTACCGGTTCACCGCATCCATGGCCGCGTCAATGAATCCGTCCTGCATCAGCCCGAGCAGGGCCAGACGGTTGTTGCGGCAGTCGTAGTCGGCCAGCGCGGGCGACATCACCACGGCTTCGAGGCCCGGCACGCGACCGATCCAGGTGTCGAGCGTGATGGTCTCGAAATCGCAGTGGCGCAGGCCGCTGCGGCAGTCAGCCAGCGCGGCGCGGGTGGCGTCCAGCCCGGTGCCGATGCAACTGGTGGCCGTATAGCGAGAGATGAGCAGTGGTTTCAACGCGCGGATCCGGTGGAATATGAACGGATTCTAACAAACCGGCCGGAATCAGGCGCTGCGGCGGGCGAGCAGCAGGGTGTTGGCAAACGGTGTGCCCGCATCCATCGGCTGTGGGGTGACCTTGAAGCCGAGCTGTTCGAGCTGACGCTGCCACTCGGCCGCAGGGCGGCAGTAGAGCGTGGGCAGGCGGTGGCCACGCGCGCGGGTGACCAGCTGGTCCACCCAGGTGCACAGTACGAAGGGCAGGCCGGCGGCGGCGTCGCCGACGCGCATGATCAGGGTGCCGTCCGGTGCCAGCGCATCCCGTACACGTTGCAGCACTGCGTTCTGCGCGGCGGTCTCGATGTAATGCAGGGAGTCGAGGATGACCACCACGTTGACGTCGCCAAGCGCCACGTCGCGGATATCGCCCTGTTCCACCACCGCACCGGGCGGCAGTGCAGGGCGGGCGCGCTCGACGTCCTTCGGCATGAGTTCGATGCCGCGATAGGCGCTCAGCTGCGGTGCAGGGGGCCAGTCGGCTGGCCAGTCACCCTCGGCATGGAGGCGGGCCGCCGCGGTGAGCCAGTTCGACAGCAGCCCCTGGCCGCAGCCGAGGTCGACGATGCGCGCCTGCGGCGGGAAGGCGCCGTCTGCGAGCAGGCTGAAGAACACCGGGTCGCGGCCGAGCTTGCCGCGGGCAAAGTGCCAGGCGAAGTGTCCGGCCGGGCGGTACGGACTTGTAGCGGCGTCAAGCAGACGTTTGCGGAAAGACGAACTCATTGCAGGGCTTGGCGTAGGGTGACAGGGTGGAGCTTGGCGGCGCGGATGGTGTCGAGCAGGGGTGGCAGCACCTCCAGGATCACCACTCGGCGCTCGGGCGTGCGTGCGCAGTGGCCGTCGTGCAGGAGCAGGATGTCGCCGGCGGCGAGATCGCGGGTGAGGCGGGTGAGCACCATGTCCGGCCGTGTTTCACGGGTGTCGAATCCGCGTCGGGTCCAGCTCGCGAGCTGCAGTCCGAGTGCGGCCAGCACCGGCTCCAGGAACGGGTTGCGCAGCCCGGCCGGCGCGCGGAAGAACTGTGGCCGGCTGCCGGCAAGCGCGGTGAGCTGCGCCTGAGCCTTGTTCAGGTCGTGGCGGATGCGCTTGGGGCCGAACAGAGAGAAATGATGGCGGTGGTAATGCGAGTGGTTCTCCACCGTGTGGCCGCGGCGCACGATCTCGGCAATCAGGTCCGGGTAGGCTGCGGCACGCTCGCCGATGCAGAAGAAGCTGGCGCGGGCCCCGTGGCGTTCGAGCAAGTCGAGCACCGCCGGTGTGACGGACGGCTCAGGGCCGTCGTCGATGGTGAGTGCGATTTCGCCACGGCCGATTGCCGCTTGGGGCAGACGGGTGATGTTGGGGCCAAGCAGGCGACTGCGGGGCCACAATCCGGCGGCGGTGAGTGCGAGATGGCTGAAGACGACTGCGGCCAGCCCCCAGGGCCAGCTCTGCGGCCAGATCAGCCATGCAGTAAGCGCGCCCGGATGCAGGATCAGGGCGACAGAGATCAGGGGAGTAGGCCGCCACGGGCGGCTGCGATGTGGGGTATTCATGTGGGCGCAATTGTAACCGGCCCCGGCGCTTGCATCGTGCATGCGCTGCATGCCGGTCACGGTACGCCGAGGACGAGAAACAGTGTCTTGCTGCCCCTGTCGCCGACCCCGAAGCCCAGATAGGCCGGGCCGAGCGCGGTATTGGCCGAAAGAAAGATCGAGGTCGAGTAGCGCCGGCCCGAGTTTTCGCCGGTGTTGAGCAGCCTGCCCACGCGTCCGGTTTCGATGCTCCCGCCCAGGAATACGCCGGAGCCGAGGATCGCTGGCAGTCGAATGGCGCGGTTGCGATACTCGAGGCGGGCGAAGTCGTATTGCGCGCCGAGAAACTCCCCGAAGCGGTAGCCGGACAGGCGCAACGGCCCCCCGAGCTGGAACAGGTCCTGTCCGGGCAGGGTGGTGTTGAAGCTGGTGCCGGCCTCGGCACTGATGCCCAGGGTATGAGGGCCCTGATTGAGAAACACCTGGCCGTGGCCTTCAAGCAGTGAGTAGTCGAGCTTTGTGCCATCGCGCTGGCGCGCCTTGGTGGCGGTGAGATTGAGCGCATAGCCTTCGCTGGCAAGGCGCACACGGTCGAGCTGGTCGACCAGCAGGCGGATCTGCAGGCCGGTGGTTTCGTAGTCGCCGCCGGCGACCAGTGCCGTGCCGGTGTCGCGGGTGTAGCTGCCCTTGCGCCACACCGGGCCTGCACGCAGCATGCCGACGGTGCCGAAGTTGTAGCCCAGATCCAAGCCCACCGTACCCTGTTCGAAGGCATAGGTGGCGATGCGCTCGCTGTCCACGTAAAGGCTCTGCTTGTAGGTTTCGGCCGACAGATAGGGCTGGACGAAGGCGCGTCCGGCAGCGTCCAGCGGCTGGTAGAACTCGGAGCTGATGCGGTTGCGCCAGCCGATCTTGAGTTCGGTCGCCCACTCCGCGCCCAGGGCATTGATCCAGGTCTTGCGGTGCTGCACGATCAGGTTGTACTGGGAGTCGCCGGTGAAGTCCGAGGCCACGCCAAGACCGAAGCCGAGGTAGTCCGGGCCCCAGCTCTTCTCGCGCGGACTCACGATCAGGGTGCGGACGCCGTCCTGCGGGGCGATGCGGTAGTCGATGCCTTCGAAGTCGCCGCGTCCGTAGATGCGGCGCATGTCGGCGGCCAGGGTCTCTTCGGACAGGGAGTCCTCGCTCGCACTGTGCATCAGGTCGCGCAGCACGGCATCGTTGGTGCGCTTGAGGCCCTCGAAGCGGATCTGTGCGACCTTGCCCAGGCCGTTGCTGGCCAGCGTCTGGCTGCTGCGCAATGCGAGGTACTCGTCTTCGGGCAGGCTGTAGCGTCGCAGGGTGGCGGCAAGGGCCTGCGCCGCGTCCCGTCCGCGGGCGATGGCTTCGGGCTGGCGCTCGAAGCTGCCCGAGGTGATGTCGCCCAGGTCGGGGGCGATCAGAATGTCGTTTTCGCCAAGGGTGGCGAGTTCGGCGTCGACACGGCTCTTGCCGAGCAGGTTGATGAGCTGGCCGGTGATGGAGAAGGCCGAGCTGAGTTGCTCGCGCTTGAGCAGGGTGGACTGGATATTGACCGCGATCACCACGTCGGCACAGGTCTGGCGCACCAGGCCGATGGGCAGGTTGTTGGCGATGCCGCCGTCGACCAGCAGCTTGCCGTCGAGCTCGACCGGTGCCATCACCCCCGGAATCGCCATGCTGGCCCGCATCGCCTGCGGCAGGCTGCCGTGATCGAGGATGACGGCGTCGCCGGTTTCGATGTCGGTGGCGACGGCCTTGAACGGAATCGGCAGCTCGGCAAAGCGCTCCACGTCGGCCACCGGACGGGTGAGGCGGCGCAGGAAGCTCTCGATCTCGACGCCGCTGACCAGGCCGCGGGCCGCGGCAATGCCATCAGCCTTGAGTCCCAGTTCGACTTCGCTCAAGCCCTTCAGCGCATCGGCCTTGCGCCGGATCGACTGCTCCTGACGGGGAGGCTTGTCGTTGAAGACATCGTCCCAGTCAGTGGCGACGACTGCCGCCTCGAGGTCGTCGGCCGACAGGCCCGCGGCATAGGCGCCGCCGACGATCGAGCCCATGCTGGTGCCGGTGATGCAATCCACCGGGATGCGCAGGGCTTCGAGCACCTGCAGCACGCCGATGTGGGCGGCACCGCGGGCGCCGCCGCCGGACAGGGCGAGGCCGATGCGGGGGCGCTGGGGCGGTGCATCGGCGAATGCCGGCAGCACGCTGGACAGCATGAGAAAGGCAAGCAGCACGAGGCTTGCCGGGCGTGGCAGGATGGGAGTGGGCATTGCGTCAGGGCGCTTGAAGCGGATGGAGCGAGAGATAGGATTGCCACAGTTGCAGCCAGGTCGGCCAGTCGTGGCCCCCGGCGATACGGCAGACCTGCGCTGCTGGCAGCACCGCGGCCATCAGCGCATGTCCGCCGGAGAAACGGTCGTCATTGCCGAAGCCCAGCCACACCGGTGGCGTGCGGGTGCGGGCCGCGTCCCGCAAGGCGCGCCAGCCGCGGCGCTCGTCGTTGGCGGCGAGGCCGTCGTCGGCCTGCCACGCTGAGAGGCCGCCGGCCGCGGCGATTTCGCGGGTGATGCTGCGGTTGCCGGGATAGGGCGCGAGCAGCACCAGTCCGTCGCTGCCACCCGGATGCAGATCGGCATGCATCAGCGCGGTGATGCCACCGATCGAGATGCCGCCGGTGAGTACCTGCGGATAGATCGCCCGCCGCGGGGCAATGATTTCCGCTTCGAGCCGGGTGGCGAGGCTGCCGTCGCAGACCGCTGCCAGGTCGCTCTCCACCAGGACCAGGTCGAGCGCCCGCCCGCTGGAGTGCAGGGCCGCGCCGAAGCCTGCGTCCACAAAGTCTGCCGGTCTGTCATAGGCGCCTGCAAGCATGACCAGCAGCGTGGGTGCCGTGACACCGGCTGCGGCAGAAAGGCTCAGGGTGTTGAGCGTCATCGCAGGAGGCTCAGGGGCCGGGCGGCAGTGGACGACGCGGGCTGAGCATGGCCGAGAACACCAGGGCCAGCACTGCGCCCGGCCCGACGGTAATGCCGATGGCCTGCAGCACCGGCACTTCGGAAAACGCCAGCAAACCGAATCCGGCGACGGTCGTGAGGTTGGCGAACAGCAGCGAGGCCAGCGTGGCCGGGCTGGGCGCCGTGTTGTCGCCGGCGCCACGGTCGAAGAACAGCGCGTAGTTGGAACCCACCGCGACGATCAGCAGCAGGCCGACCAGATGCAGCAGGATGAGCTGCTTGCCGGCCAGCGTCAGCGCCGCGACCACCACCAGGATGGAGGCCGCCAGCGGCAGGGCGACGCGGATGACCCGCATGGGACTGCGCAGGAAGACCAGCAGCAGGGCGAGGATGGCGAATACGCCGCCGAGCGAGAGCTGGATGGCTTCGCCCAGATAGCCGCGATAGAGCGTGTCGGATTCGTGCTTGAGATCGAGAAAGAGTGCCGGCGAGCCGTCGGCCGGGGGCGGGGCGGTGGCCAGTTCGGCGCGTACCGCGTCGGCGTCGATCAATCCGGCCTGGCGGCCTTCGGTGGGGGCACGTAGCGGAAGCAGGGCACGCACGCCGTGGTCGGTTTCGATCAGCATGGCGTCAACGGCGAGCGCGAGCGAGGTGCCCTCCATCGAGGCGCGGTTGAGCAGCGGGCGCTGGCGTGCGGCCTCCACTTCATCGAGAAAGGGTTGCAGGCGCTCGGCACGCAGCGGCAGGTCTGCGCTGGCTGCCTGCAGACGGGCAGAGAGCGCGTCGCGCCGCGGCAGGCTGTTGATGCGGGCGCGCTGGGTTGCCTGGCTGGGGAGGTAGCGTGTGGGGCTGTCCCAGCCGCTGATGCGTCCTTCGTCCTGCAGCAGGTCAAGCGCCGGGGCCAGCGCTTCGGCGGCCTGCAGGGCGGCTTCGGCGTCATGGCCGTCGACCACGATCAGGTAGCGCACGTCGGGTGCGCCGAGCTCGTTGCGCAGACGCTGGTCAAGCACCTGGTCGGCGATCGGTATGGGGCTCAGGGCGAGCAGCTCGCTGTTCCAGATGGCCTGACGCTGGATCGCGATCAGGGCGAGGCTGCTCAGGGCCAGCGTGATCACCAGCCAGCGTAGCCGGGTGGCAGCGGAGACCAGCGCAGCGAGGCGGCGTCCGAGCGGGGTTACGTCGCGCAGACGGAAATCGGCCGGCAGCATGGCCGGGAGCAGGTAGCGCGTCATCAGCGCCGCAGCGATGAGGCCGGCAAGGGAATACAGACCGAGCTGTGCAAGCCCTGGAAAGCCTGACGCCAGCAAGGCGACGAAGCCGCAGGCCGAGGTCAGCAGGCCAAGACGAATGGTGGGCCAGAACCCGTTTTTGCTGTCCTGCGGCTGCCCGCGCTGCACAAAAAGATAGATGGCGTAATCGACCGCCTCGCCGATCAGGGTGGTGCCGAAGCCGAGCGTGAGGCCATGCACCACGCCAAAACCGATGCTCACTGCGGCGATGCCGGCCAGGGTGCCGGTGATTACGGGGAGCAGGCCGAGCAGCAGCACCGGAAGGGAGCGGTAGATGATGAGCAGCAGGATGACGATGAGGCTGCTGCCGATGGCCGCGATGCGGGTGACTTCGTCCTTGATGGTGGTGCGAGACTGCACCGAGAACACGCCTGGCCCGGTCATGTCGAGGTGGATGGCGTTGCCGTTCCTGTTGTCGCCGTACGCGCTGACGGCCTGCCCGAACGCGGTGCGGATGGCATTCATCGCGGCCTCCTGGGCGTCGATGTCGGCGCCGGAGGCACGGCTCATCGCCAGCAGCAGGGTGGTGTCGCCATTACGCGAAATCCACACGTCGCCATCGCGCCGCGGCTGCTCCACGCTGTCGAGTGCGCTCAGCAGCAGCATGAGCTCGCCGGTGGGGTCGCGGGTGAGCAGGGGCTTGGCGAGCAGCCCGGCGGGCGATGCGAGCAGGTTTACCGAATCCTGCAGTGCGCTGCGCAGGCCCTCGACGCTGAACCGTTCCGGGGTGACCGCAGTGCTGAGGGCGTAGCGATTCTCGAACAGCCAGCGGCGGTCGGCCTCGAGATGCACCGCTTCGCCGTTATTGACCGCGGCAAAGCGCTCGTCGGCGCGCAGGGCTACGGCCATCTTGCGCGACACCTCGCTGCGCCTGGAGACGCTGCCTCCTGACAGCCCGATCAGGGTCATCCGCGACACCATGCCGTCGCGCAGCTGGTCAACGAGCAGTTGTTGCTCGGGGGTCGGGCTGCGGGGCAGAAACACTGACATGTCGGCGGTAAAGCTGGACCGGGCAACGATCGTGGCCAATACGCCGACAATGGCCAGCCACAACAGGAAGGCGGTGAGACGCGGGCGCATGCTCATCGCGGTACCGGTTCGATACGCATTTCCGAGCGATCGCCGTCGGCCTGGAGGATGTCTACAGTGCGCACTTCGCCTCTGCTGCCGCCGATGCTGATGCGCAACACCACCTTTGCCACAGCAGGATCGGATGGCAGAAGGTCGAGCGACCATTGTTCGGCCGTGCCCGACAGTGACAGGGCGTAGCTGCGCTCAAGTGTCTTGCGGTCACCGGCCAGCGTGGCACGGATGCTCTCGATCAGCGCGGCGACTTCCGGATAGTCGCGCAGACGCAGGCTGTGGGTCTTGCCCTCGCGGGTGAGGGTCAGGGTGTCGCCGTCGAGCACCATGGATTCGCGTACCGGCGTTTCGGTGTGACGCTCAAGCCTGGCCGGCGCACGGTAGACCAGTTCGCCGGTCGTGCTCAGGGGCTGGTCGAGAATGGCCAGATGGCGGGTCTCGACGAAGCGCACCTTCCCGCCGCCATTGCCCGCGAGGGTCTTCATCAGCGCAGCGACATCCCAGCCGGCGGCGTGGGCATGGCCGGCAAGGAGCCCGATCAGGAGTGCAAGCAGGCGGACGGTCATCGTGATGGGGGGATCTTGGCGGGATCGAAGTCGTTCCAGAAATCGAAGAAGTTGAACCAGTTTGAAGGCGCATCGCGACAGCAGCGCTCAAGCGCTTCAGCGTAGCTCAGCATGGCGTTATGGATGGCATTCTCGCGGTCGTGGCGTCCGACCTGGCTGAAATCGGCGATGGGTTCGAAGCGGATCGTGTAGCGATTGTCACCGTGATACAGCCCGGCCATGAAGATGATGCGGGCACCGAGCATGGCGGCCATCCTGAACGGGCCCAATGGCAGCTCGGCATCACTGTCGAGCAGTTTAACCGGTCTGCGCACTTCGTCGCCGAGGCTGCGGTCGGCAAGCACGCCGACCAGAGCGCCGTCCTCAAGCCGGGCATGGATCCTGAGCATGGCATCGAGCTTGCCGAGCGCAATCACCTCGGGGCTGGCCGACGGGTTGAGCGCCGCAAGCAAGGCGTTGATCCGGCGTGCATTGTCCTCGTACATCGCCAGCGCCACCTTGAGGCCGGGCTGGGTGCGACCCACTGCGCGAATGACCTCGAAGCTGCCCACATGCGCGCCGAACAGCAACGCGCCCTCGCCACTGGCGATCTGGTTGCGGATCAACTCTTCGCCCTCGATGCGGATGTCGAACAGGTCGAAGCGGTCCTTCAGCAGGTAGATGCGGTCGTGGATGGTTGCCGCAAAGCTGAACACCTGCCGGTAGCCATCGCCGATGCGTGCCGGGCGACCGAGTGCGCGCGGCAGGTAGGCGCGCGAGGCGCGGCGGGCGGCAGGCGCGAAGAGGAAGAAATAGGCGGCGATCAGGTGCAGCACCACGCGCCCCGCCGGACGCCCCAGGCGCAGCGACAGCCACGCCATCAGGCGCAGCATGGCCATGTTGCTGCGCTCGGGCTGTCTCGCCCACTCGGCGTTGGCGGGCGCGCTTACCGCACGCTCGGATGTCGGACGCACGCTCATCGGGCTGCGGAGCCTCTCTGGGGTGTGAGGCTGCCGCTGGCCACGGGCTGGCCGTCTGCGGTTTCAATGGCAAAGGTGATGGCGCCGCTTGCCGCAGGGGGCTTCCAGTTCAGGAACAGGGCTTCGCCAGGGCCGACCGGGCGGATGAACTTCACGTTGCCGACATTCCACAACGGGCGACCGAGATCAAGCGTCTGCGCCAGCACGCGGGCCGTCTCGTCGAGCAGTACCACGCCGGGCACGATCGGTTGTCCCGGGAAGTGGCCGGCAAAAGCGGGATGATCGGGGGCGATGCTCAGGGCGCAGCGTCCGGGGTTCATGGACGTTGCTCCCGGTTTGCACGATGCGCCCGCAGCAGGGCTTCGCAGGTGTCGCGCGGCAGTTTGCCGGTGGCGTTGCGCGGCAGGGTATCGAGAAAGATCAGTGGGCGCGGCATGAAAGCCGGGTCGATGCGCTCGCGCAGGGCAGCGCGCAGGCTTGCCGGGTCGATGCCCGGCGCAACGACGAAGGCCGCGAGGCGCGTGATATGGCCATCGCGTTCACCGTCGGGCAGGTGAAAACCGCCGTCGCGTACACCGCTCACGCTCAGCAGTTGCTGGTTGAGGTAGCCGAGCGAGGTGCGTTTGCCGGCGATGTTGATGAGGTCGGCGTTCCGCCCCCTGAGCAGGAATCGACCGTTGCCGGCCTGCTCGATGACGTCGGACATCGGCACCGCGACCTCGATGTGGCCCCCGTCTGCCCAGGTCTGACCGTCGCGCTCCTCAAGCCGGATATCGGGAAACAGCGTCCATTGCTCGGTCTGCGCGCTGCGCCGCGTCGCGATCTGGCCGGTTTCGGTGGAGCCGTAGATTTCGAGCAGCGGTGCCTGCAGGCGTACTTCTGCCGCCTGAGCCAGTTCCGCCGGCAGCGGCGCGGTCGCGGAGACGACCAGCGCGACCGGTGTCAGGGCGATGCCTTCGTCGAACAGGGTGCGCAGATGGAAGGGGGTGGTGATCAGCGCGGCCGGTGCCGGCGTGCTGGCCAGGGTGGCCGCGATGTCGGCCGGATAGAAGGGGCGGCCGGCATCGAAGGCGGCGCCGCTCTGCCAGGCCACCAGCACGGTGGATTCGAAACCGTACATGTGCTGCGGCGGCACTGTGCCGATCAGCGTGGCGGGCCGCGCGGGATCGAGCCCGAGCGCGACGCCTTCGGCGCGGACGTTGATCACCAGCCGGCCCCAGGTCTTGCGGTGCGGTACCGGGGTGCCGGTGGAGCCCGAGGTAAACACCCAGGCGACCAGTTGCGCTGCATCGAGCCGCGGGATGGCGGGCATCGTGGCGGGCACGTCCTGCGCCTCGCACAGGGCAGGGAAGCTCACCGCCGGAAGCGACAGTTGCGCGGGGTCGCCATCGGTCAGGATCTGGCAGTCGGGCGCGAAGGCGGCGAGGTGGCGCAGGGTTTCGGGCGTGTAGGTTGACGGCAGCAGGCTGACCCTGCCGGAGACCATGCTGGCGGCAAGGCCCACGGCGAAGCGGTAGCGGTCGGTGCACACGTTGAGAATGTGCCCGCAGTCCGGCAACGCGGCGGTGACACGCTCGATGTCGGCCAGAAAACGACGTAGGCTGATGGCTTCGCCGTGGCGGCGGGCTACAAGGGCATCCGGGTCGGTGTGCGAAACGAGGGGAAAGCTGGACACGGAGCGAGCTCAGGCGGCAGGTGGTGTGGCACCACGCGAGGCATGGATGAAGGCGCGCACCGAATCGGCAAGGCCGGTGCGCAGGGCGGGTGGGAGCACGGTCATGCGCACCGCAAACTCGACCGCGAACATGGTCGCGACGAGGACCGGGGTCAGCAGGTTGATCAGCAGCGACCAGGCCTGCATCGAGCCGGTGAAGAACAGCAGGGTGGACGTTGCTGCAATGGCGACGAAGAACAGCGTCCACGCCAGCGTGGCAAGTCGGGTGTAGCGCATCAGCGCCGGCGCCAGCTCACTGCCGTGGGCGATACGTGCGAAGCGGGTGATCATCGGCTCGGCGCCGTCGGCCAGGCTGCGGCCGAAGCCGATTGCCAGCAGCGCGAAGGCGCCGAAGTGCTGAATGAAATAGATCCATTCGAAGCGCGACTCGACCAGCGGCCAGGCGCGCCACAGCAGCACCGCAACGGCGGACCACAGCAGCAGCGCAAGTGCGCGGTGCGTGCTGCGTACTGCCAGCCCGAAGGCGACGATCATGTAGGGCACGACGGCCACCAGCGCGCCGAGCGTGCTGGGCTGGCCGGGGGCAGTGGTGAGGTGGGCGAGCAGCAGATAGGCGCCGAACGCAACGGCCAGCAGCAAGGTGCGGCTGAGGCGCATGCCGCGGGTCATCAGGCCACCCGGTGAGCAGCGATGTAATCCGACAGGCTGCGCAGTGACGCGAAGATCTTCAGGTTGTCCTCGTTGTCGGCGCGCAGCGAGAAGCCGAAGCGTTTGGACACGACCAGCGCGACTTCAAGGATGTCGATCGAATCCAGTCCCAGCCCTTCGCCATACAGCGGCGCATCGGCTTCGATCTCGCTGGCGGCGATCTCGAGGTTGAGGGAAGAAACGATCAGCTCCGCGACTTCGGTCAGCAGTGCAGCATCAGCGGAGGAGGAGGAGGTCTCGGTCATCTTGGATCAACTGGCAGAAACGGTTGGTCCCGACGCAATTCGTGGTGGCCGGCGCGCGGGCTGGCCGTCGGGTCGCGGCGGGTTAAAGGCGGAATGTTAACTGGCGTCTGGCGCGAAGGGTGAATTTTCGCTTATTTGTGGCGTCGGCGACAGGAGCAAGGCCCGGATTTACCTGATGTTTCAGTCTGTCTGACATCCCGGCTCAGGCGGATTGCACGATTTCGATGATGCGCCCGGCTGTGCGTGGAGGCTGTGGCTTGGGCTTGCGCGACACCTTGACCGGCGACATCGAGGCGATTGCATCGGCCTGCAGTTCCGGGCTGAGGAAGGGCGACAGGCCGCGCGGCTGGCGCGGGTGCGGTGCAAAGTTGTGTTCGGCGGCTTCGAGTTCGGCCTTGCCGGCGCTGAAGTAGCGCGCGGCCTGAATGATCTGCGGCAGGTGGCGCACCACGTGCCACAGGCTCCAGCGGTGCTGCCACAGCTTCTTGGCAAAGCGGCGGCGGTAGGGCTTGCTGTCGTAGTAGCGGCGCACGTGCCAGTTGTAGAGTGCGTCCATCTCTTCGCGCGACTCGAAGCCCTTGGGTTTGAACACGAAGTTGAGACAGTTCATCAGGCGCCAGTCCTCATCGAACTCGCCTTCGGCGCCGGACACGCATTCGTCCCAGATCGGCGCGCCGTACATCGGGCTGAACTTGGTCATGTTCATCTCGTCGAGATCGAGCGAGAGGATGAAGTCGCTGGTCGCCTTCAGGGTTTCGGGGGTTTCGCCCGGCAGACCGAAGATGAACAGGCCCTTCGCGCGCAGACCGGCGGCGTGGATCTGCTCGACGGTCTGTTTGACCGCGTCCAGCGTGACGCCGGTCTTGTGCCTTTCCATCATCACCGGATCAGCCGATTCGATGCCCATCGACACCATCAGCGCGCCCGCGCGCTTGAGCAGGGCGAGCATTTCGTCCGAGGTGTGACCGGTGCGGATCGCACAGTTGAAATCCACGCCCAGCGGTTTGGAGATGAGCAGTTCGCACAGTTCGTGGATGCGCTTCTTGTGCGCGGTGAACAGGTCGTCGTAGATGTTGATGTGATGCACGCCGAAGTTGTCGCGCAGATGGCGGATATGGTCGTGCACGTACTGCGCCGAGTTGTACTTGTACAGGCGTTCGTACACCGTGCGGTCGCAGAAGGAGCAGGTGTAGGGGCAACCGCGCGAGGTGATCATGGTCGCGCCCCAGCGCTTCTCGTAGGAAAACAGCGGCAGGTGGTAGCCGTGCGGGAAGCCGGCGAGCTTCTCGTAGGCGGGGAAGGGCAGTTCGTCGAGATCGAGGATGCGCGCGCGGCGTTCGTTGATCACCGCGTGGCCGCCGCCGTCGCGGTAGATGATGTTGGCGATGTCCTTGTCCGCCATGCCTTCCGCCACATCCAGGATGGCGCCTTCACCCTCGCCGATGCACAGGTAGTCGATCTCGGGGAAGTGATCGAGCAGCGGCCCGCCCACTGACGAGGCATGGACGTTGCCGAAAAAGGTCTTGATGTGCGGATGTCTGCGCTTGATCTCGGCTGCCATGTCCACCGCATCCATGAAGCCGGAGGTGGTGGCGGAAAAACCCACCAGCTCCGGCCTGGTGGCGAGAATCTGCTCGACGTTGGCCCCCAGCGACGGGGGGGCGTAAGGGCCGAGGCAGTCATGCACCTGGGTGGGATGGCCGTGTTTCTCCAGCCAGGAGGCCAGTTGCAGAATGCCGATCGGTGCCATGCGGTTGGCCAGCACGGAAAAGTCGGGCTGCCCGGGCACGAAGTTGAATCCGGCGGGATGAACGAGGGTTACGCGCATGTTCGGAGCTCTCTGTGTTGGCGGTGCCCGGAGGCAGGCTTGTTATGGCCCGGATTGTGCGGTATTTCCAGCGTTCAGAGAATGGTTATATGCCCTCGAATCGGAAAAATAGACAATGAATTCATCCGCATAGGCCGCAGCGACGGGCCGGAGCTCGCGCCACGGCGTCGTTTCAGCGGGCGAGGTGACGCCATTCGCAGTGGTGCTGCGGCGTGCCCGGTTCCACGATGCCGATCAGCACATGGCGGTGGCGGCCGTCGGCAAGCCATGCGTTGGCGAGCTGGGTCATGCGTTGCCACAGCACATTGCAGTCGTCGGTGCCGGGCAGGTAGAGCAGGGCGCCCAGTGCCGGAAGGCGCTTTTGCAGCGGCAGGGCGGCGAGTACCGCCTGGGTGGCGAGAAAATCGAAGGGCATGGGCGCTTCGCTGCGCAGACAGAGGTCTTCGAGCACCCGCGTGAAGGCCTGGCGAGGGCCGCTGCGTGAGGCCACCAGAATGGCGATGGAGCCGCTGTATTCGTCGTCTGCGGCACAGGCATCGACCCCGACCAGGCACAGTTCGGCGAACGCACCGGCACGGCGCAGTGGCGGGGCAGAGACGGCAGCCGCGACCGCGCGTGCGCGCGTGCTCAGGCCCGGACTGTCGAACACAAGCGCGATGCGGGTGCGCTCGTTTGCAGGGGGGGGCGGTGCTGCGCACGCCGCCGGGCGGGTGGGCACCGACTGCGGGGTTGGCGACGCCCTGAGTACAAGGGCGCCGATGCTGCCACCGAAGCCGACGAGGCTGAGCAGGACATGCCGCGGCGTGTGTGGATTGTTGGCCAGCGTCGCCAGCAGCAGGGTGAGTTCGGCCACACCGCTGGCCCCCAGCGTGTGCCCGAGGCGGTGCTTGAAGCTGATGGTGGCCGGGCGGGCCTCGCTGAACAGCGCAGCAACTGCGCAGTCTTCGGCGTCGGCGGTGGCAGCGAGTCCGCCGCCGTGCAGCTTGATCAGGTCGATGTCGGTGGCGTTCAGCCCGGCATCGGCCAGTGCCGCTGCCATGGTGGCGCGAATCTCCGTTCCGTCGGGCCTTGGGCCGGTGGGCGAATGACCGTCAATGCCAAGACGGCATGCGGCAATTTCCCAGCCGCTGTCTGGGTTCGCACTCAGCAGCACGCCTGCCACGGCTTCGCCAAGAACCAGCCCGTTGTCGCCGGGCTGGCGGGCGAGCAGGCCGAGTCCCGCGAAGCCGGCCAGCGTGGTGTCGTTTGCCAGTTCGATGCCGATGACGAGGGCGCGCTCGATCACGCCCTGGCGGATCAGGCTGGCGGCGGCATCGATCGCGGCAAAGCCCGAGGTACAAGTGGTGGACAAGGTCCAGTGCGTGCCGGCGATGCCCAGCCAGTCGGCGATCCGCTGCGAGAACGCCGCGGCGTCAGCGGGCAGGTCGATCGTGCCGCTGTTGCGCGCAGCATGCTCCAGCGCGCCCATCTGCAGCGAGGATGAGGCGACGAACAGCGGCGTTCCGGCCCAGTCCGCTGGCGGCAGGGCTTGCGCAAGGTCGCCCCCCACCCGGGTGATTGCGGCGCGTGCGCGGGCGGTCCAGTCGCCTTCATCCAGCGCCATTGCGAACCAGGGCCAGGCTTCGCCGAGTACGCTGCGCTCACCCGCGAGGCTGGCCGGGCGGGCGAGCGCAGCGGCGGCCTCCGGTGCGCACTGACCGAGCGTGGAGCAGTGCGCGATGGCCGCAATCCGCACCGGCCGCGTCATGGGCGGCTGGCGATGAAAGCGTCGAGCTGTTCGGCCAGGTTGCTGACGCTGGAGAGGATGCGGCGTGTCTCCTTGCTGTCGGTCAGGCGCAGGCCGTACTTTTTCTGGATGGCCATCGACAGTTGCAGGGCATCAAGCGAGTCGAGCGCCAGCGGCGCTTCGGGTCCGAACAGAATTTCGTCGTCGGTGATCGACGCCGGGTCGCAGTCCTTGTCGCAGGCGTCGACGATCAGTTGCTTGATCGCGTGTTTGAGGTCGTTCATCTTGGCTCGTCAGCGGAGCGCGCGCAGGGCGCGCTGGTTCAGCAGGATCGCGACGACCAGCGCCGCGAGGCCGAAGGATAGCAGTGCCGCGGCGGGGCCGACGATGTCGGCGATGGCGCCGCCACGCAACATCACGCGGTGAAAGCCGTCCAGCGCCCAGGCCATCGGCGAGAGGTCGGTCAGGGGCTGCATGCCGGCCGGCATGACGAACTGTGGCACCATGATGCCGCCGATCGCGCCCATCAGGATGTTGCCGACGCCGCCGATCACGGTGGCCTGCTCGGTGCTGCGCGCGCTGCTGGCAATCAGCAGCGCCCAGGCTACGGCCGCGAGGCTGACCGCCGCGCTCATCAGCCACAGTGCGAGCAGCGACGCGGCGCCGGTGGGCAGGGTGAGGGCTTCGCCGCCGGCGAGCGGCACCAGGTAGCGCCCGACCAGCACCATCAGCACGGCCTGCACCTGATTGACGACGAAGAAGGGCAGCAGCTTGCCGGCGAGGATCAGGCCGAAGGACACCTGCTGCGTGGCCAGGCGCTGCAGCGTGCCGTGCTGGCGCTCGGCGATGAAGACCGCGGAAATCGGCACCACGACGAAGAACATCGAGAAGATCAGCCATGCCGGCACGTTCTGCTGCACCGACGAGGGGAGCGCGGAGGCACTCCTCGTGCTGGCGGCGGCCGTGGGCTTGCGCACCGCCTCGACAAAGACCGGATAGGGCGGGGCCTTGGTGGCCACGTCGCGCAGTTCCGGGATCATCAGGCTGCGGCCGATGCGCGCAAGCAGGGTGCCCAGCTGCAGGCGGGTGAGCTCGGCTTCGACCTGCTGGCGAAAACCGTTGCGCACTGCCAGCGGCACCGTGGGGTCGGCGAGCACGCGCAGGCCTGGCGTGTCGGGTGCTGGGGCGGCCGTCGTGCCAAGTCTGCGTTCGAAGCCTTGCGGGATCAGCAGCACGAAGGCGATGCGACCGTCCGCCACCGCGTCGCGCCCGCTCCGCTCGCTGTCGAGGGCGCCGAACTCGCGCAGCAGGTCGACGCCGGCGAGCTGCTCCACCAGCGCCTGAGAGGCTTCGCTGCGGTCGAGATCGACGACGGCGTAGCCCAGATCGGCGGGGACGCCGGGCACGAAGGCGTCGCGCAGCGCCATCGACATCACCAGGATGAAGATGGCTGGCATCAGGAACAATGCGGCCAGCCCGTGACGATCGCGCAGCAGCGCAAGCGCTTCCTTGCGCCACAGGGCTGCAAGCCGGATCAGCGTGCGGGCGGCAGACATCGCTCAGTCCCGCAGCGAACGCCGGGTCAGGTGCATGAAGACCTGCTCCAGGTTCTGCTGTCCGTGGTTCAGAGCCAGCGGCGTGAGCCCGTGCGCGGCGAGATCGTGCAGGATCTGTGGCAGCGCGGCGACCGGGACTGGCGTCAGGCAGACGCAGTTGGTGCCTGGCGTCGTCACCGTGTGAGCTGCCTGCCAGCGCTCAAGCAGCGCCTGCGGCAGATCGTGGTCGAGGCGGAGTTGCAGTTGCGGCTCAGCAGCACCGAGCACCTCGGCCAGCGTGCCGGCGGCCAGCACCCGGCCATGGTCGATGATGGCAATGCGGTCGCAGATGGCTTCGACCTCGTCCATGTAGTGGCTGGTGTAGATCACCGTCTTGCCGCTATTGCGCAAGTCGCGGATGGCGTCGAGCAGAAAGTGGCGTGACTGCGGATCGACGCCGACGGTGGGCTCGTCCAGCAGCAGCAGCGTGGGGTCGCCGAGCAGGCCGATGGCGAGATTCAGGCGCCGGCGCAAGCCGCCGGAGAGTTCGCCGGCGAGCTGTCTGTCGACGCTCTCGAGGCGGGCGAAACGGATGGCCTCGCGGCTGCGGGCCTGCTGCTGACGCCGGTCCAGGCCCTGCACGCCGGCGAAGAAGGCGAGGTTCTCGGCGACCGTCAGCATCGGATAGAAGGCGTAGTCCTGCGGCACCAGGGCAATCGCATTGGGGTGGGTGCGGCGGAAGTCGGCCAGCGCCTGGCCGTCGGCCTTGATGTGCCCCTGTTGCGGGGCGATGAGGCCGGCGATGAGCGAGATCAGCGTGGTCTTGCCCGCGCCGTTGGGGCCGAGCAGGCCGAACAGACTGCCGCGTCCGACATCGAGCGTGATGGTGTCGAGCGCAGCCGTGCTGGCGCTGCGATAGCGATGGCTGACGCGCTCGATGGCGATCATCGGATGGCGCGGTCGAGGCTGCCGAAGAAGGTCTTTTCGCGGGCCGCCTGCGCGCGCAGCAGGGCGGCAAGACGGGCCGGATCGAAGGGGTCGCGGTCGCGGATCATGCGCGCGGTGGCGAGCGCGAACTCGCGCCAGCCGTCACCGATCTCGACCAGCTCGCCGGCCAGTTCGGCCAGCGCCGGGCGCGCGGCGAGGCTGGCGGCTTCTTCGAGGAAGGAGGCGTACATGTAGCGGAAGCCGCCGCCTCCGGTGCCGATTTCTTCCTGCATCCGCACCAGGTGGCCGACGAAGAGCTTGGATTTCTGCAGATCGCCAGTCGCGGGCAGGCGCTCGACGGCGCGCGCCACCCGCTCCATGCCGCGAATGCCGATCAGCGGAATCGGGGCGCGCAGCATGATGCGCACCGTCTTGCGGACGGCCGCTGGAATCGCCTTGCCCCAGTCGGGCTCGCTGGGGCGCGTCTCAGGGTAATAGAGCAGGCCCTTGGGCGCGAGCACGCCACGGGCAAAGCGCGCACGCGCGAGGTCGGCCGGTGCGCAGCGCATCGGCTCCTCAAACACCGGGTCGGACAGCAGGTAGTCGCCATTGGCCGTGTCGCGCCCGTAGGCGAGCACGTTGTGGGCGTTGAAGTGAAAACGCATGTCACCGGGGAAGTACGGCAGCCAGAACACCGAGGTCTGCAGGCCGACCACCTTGCCCTCGTCGAGCAGGCTGTTGAGGCGGGCCTCGCCACGTGCGGTGGAGCGGAAGGTTTCGGTGCGCATGCGGATGCCGAGCGGCTTCTGCAGGCCGCGGATGATGGCGCGCGGCGGCATGCGGTAGGCCACCAGCGGCAGCCCGCCGAGCTTGATGAAGGGCAGGTAGGCAAAGGACAGGGCCGAGGACAGGCCAAGCGCCATCGGCTCGGACAGGGGCAGGCCGTAGTGGCGCACGATGGCCGACATCACGCCGCTTTCGCAGTGCGAGGCGTGCTGGTGGCTGAATGTGTTTGGGGTGTCCGGCATTCAATCCACCCTTTTCAGCTGGTCGACGCTGATGCCCATTGCCTCTGCATAGCGTGCGAGCAGTGCGGGGCGCAGGCGGGCGAAGGTGTCCGGGCGCAGGTGACGCCGCACCCGCCACGCCCAGATGCCGCTGACCTGGGACAACAGGGTGAGATCCATGCGCGCCTTGTACATGTGGTATTCGAGTGCGGAGGTGCTGCCGGCGAGCGCCCTTTTGCGGGCATCGGCAGCGAGCCGGTCGAGGTCTTCCACCGCCTGCAGGGTGACGATTTCCTCGGCCTCCCAGCCGCTCGAGGGCACGATGCCGATGCGACCGTCCGCACCGCGTGCGTACATGGCCTTGCGGTGGCCGCCGAGGGTGGCGTTGCCTTCCTGCGGGACTTCGTTTGCGTCCATTGTCAGACCACGGTCAGGTGCATGAAACCGCTGGAGAAGCGGCCGCTTTCGGGGACGAAGCACAGCAGACGCTGGCCTTTGCTCAGGCGGCCGCTGCGCAGCAGCTCGTCGATCATGATGTAGATCGAGGCCGCGCCGGTGTTGCCCCGGGTCGCGAGGTTGGTGAACCAGCGCTCGGGGGCGATCGGCAGGCCGAGGCGCTGCAGGCAGTCGGCGATCTGCTCGCGGAAATAGTGCGAGGACATGTGCGGCAGAAACCAGTCGATCCGGTCGGCGCGCAACTGGCGACGGTCGATCAGCCGGCGCAGCGGCGCTTCAAGCGTGCTTGCCACCACCTGCTCGTTGAGCAGGCGCACGTCCTGCTTGATGGCGAAGATCGACTCCTTGCCCCAGGCCGCGGGCGCAAACCCTGCCCAGCCCTGCAGCCTGCCGCTGTCGTCGCGCTCGCCGCCGGCATACATGCACACCGGCTGGGCGTGAGCCTGCGACGAGAGCTCGATCCAGTCGATGCGCAGCGAGCGCGCGTCGGTGCGGGGCGCATCCTGCAGCAGGAAGGCGCCCGCACCGTCGGACAGCATCCAGCGCAGGAAGTCCTTCTCGAATGCGATCTCGGGATGACGCTCGAGTGCGGCCACGCGGTGTTCGTTCTCGGCCTCGAAGCTGCTCCCGCGCAGCACCGCCGAGGGGCGGTCGGAGCCGGTGGCGACGGCGTTGCGCGTGTTGCCGGCGAGCACCGACAGCCAGCCGTACTTGAGCGCGCTGAGTCCGGCCAGGCAGATGCCTGCGGTACTGACGACCTCGCAGGCCGGGTTGCCGAGTTCGCCATGCACCATCACGCCGTGATTGGGCATGACCTGGTCGGGCAAGGAGGTGCCGGTGGCCAGGCATTCGATGTCCTCGAGCGCAAAGCCGCCCGTCGTCAGGCCGCGAATGGCTTCCGCCGTCAACTCGGCGTTGCTGTGGGTGGTTGCGCCGCTGGCGGGGTCGATGGCGTAGTGACGCTGGCGGATGCCGTTGTTGCGCAGCACGATACGACGGGCGCGCGACGGGCGTTCGCCGATGCGGCCCAGGACCGACTCAATGGCCTCGTTGTCTACAGGGTCATTGGGCAGGCAGGTGGCCGTGGCGGTGATTTATACGGAGCGGGGTTCAGTCATGTTCGGTCATGCGGGCGTTACCCGAACCGGAGGGCTGCTCATAGTGCGCACGCAGCGCATCGAGGCGTGTCCGGAGCAGGGGGGCGAAGCTGCGCTGCAGCACCAGGCTCAAGGGTACCACCGTAATAATCAGGACGATGAGGTAGGTGGCGAACAGCGCGAGTGCCGGCACTCGGCGTAGCTGGCCGGGTTTGCCGAACAGGCGCACCAAGCCCGACCACACGCGAAAGGCGCGCTGCCCGGCACGTTCGCTGATCACCAGCCGCGGATTGACGCTGGCTGCGCACAGGCCAGTGAGCATCGGCGCGCCGCTGCGCTCTTCATCGCGCGCCAGTGCCGTGACCAGCGCATGGCCGAAACGCGCTGCGCCCGCGGTTTCCGCCGGGGTGACACCAGCGGCGGGCAGGCCGAGGAAACGGTCGCGGCGGCCGGTGAACATCCAGCGCGGCGTGGTGATGAAGGTGGCCAGCGGGTTGGCGTTGTCAGTGAAAGCGATGTGATCGGTGAGGCGTGCGCCTGCAGCCTCGAGCAGCGTCACCAGTTTGTCGTAAGCGGTCATCCACATGTTGCGGCAGGCAACGACGCTCACCACCGGCTTGCCGGCAAGCAGGCGCTTTCCTTCGTCGCTTTGGAGGAAAGCGGTGACCGGTTGCGAAGGCGACAGGTACCACACCTGCCACGCCAGAATTACGAGGTCGAAGGGCTGATCAGGGGTGATCGTCAGCGGCAGGTTTGGCCGCGGATCGAGGCGCACCGATTCCGGAAATGCGTCGAGGAAGCGGAAGAAGGGCCACGGGAAGGGGAAGGGTGTCTGCGGTCGCAGGATTTCCTGGTGCACGTGGATGCCGGCGTCTTCGAGCGGGCGCAGCAGCGCGGAAACGACGTCCGACAGCTGGCCGCTCTGCGAATAATGGACAACGAGAACGTTCTTCACAGGCGGGCCGGTCAGTTGGTGATCTTGTGCAGTTCGAGCCCGGAGAACAGCAGCACCTTCTCCTTGCCTTCACTGGTGGCGAGGATGGTTTCGCCCTTGCCTGTGCCAAGCCCCGACACCAGGAGTTCGGTGTCCGATATCGGGTTGAGGCCGATACGCAAGATGAAACCCGGGAGTTCGGAGAAGCTGCATTCACCCACCAGCAAGCCGTCCTCGAGACGCAGGCTGAGGTGGTCGGGCATGATGCCCAGCTTCTGGCCGACGATCCGGTATTCGCCGACGTAGTCGAGCAGTCGCTGTGGCACGGGGGCAGGCTTCAGGCGTTCGCCGACGAGCATGGTGTCCTCGCCGAAATGCCCCACCAGCACGTCGTGGTCTGCCACCTTCTTCATCGAGATGCGGATGCCGTCGAAGGTGCTGACCTGGACCGGGATCATGCCGAACAGCTTGTAGCGCAGACCGAACAGGCCTTTGGGACGGGGCTTGAGCTGCAGCGTATGCCCCATCACGCTGGCGTCGAGTGCATCGTCACCCGGGCGCACACGCACCAGCCCGACCATCGAGTCATACCACGCGGAGTAACGTGCAAGCTGTTCCGGTGGCAGGATCACATCAGCGCTGGATGCGGGTACGGGTTCAGGCTGGATGATGCCGGCCTTGGCTTCGAGCGCAAGCTTGAGCGCTTCGGTGGCGACGGTCTTGACCACGCCCTGCGAGGTGGCGGAGTTGGAAGCGACGATGATGCCGAGTTTGTGCTCGGGCAGCACCACCATCATGCTGTGAGAATCGAGCAGGGTGCCGCCGTGACTGGCAACGGTACCTGCATTGCGGATCTCGATACCCGACAGCAGCCAGCCCAGTCCGACGCGAAAACCCATGTCGAGCTGAACATGCGTGTTCTGCGGGCGCAGCATCTCGGCAAGGCTGTCGGCGCTGAGCAGTTGCTTCTCGCCCACCCGTCCGTCGGCAAACACCCAGCGCATGAAGCGGCTCATGTCGGCAACGTTCGATACCAGCCCGCCGGAAGGCAGGTCGCGCAGGGCCAGTGCATCGATTTCTTCGTGCCGGTTGTACACCTTGAGCGCAGGTTGTGACTCGAAGCGGGTGTGCACCATGCCCAGCGGGGTCAGCAGGCGCTGCTGAAGATGCTGCTCGAAGGGGATGCCGGCGGTGTGTTCGATTGCCGCGCCCAGCAGGCTGACTGCCAGGTTGGAATAGCCGAAGATGAACTCGGGCGGATAGGCGACGTATTCGTTGCGCACCGCCTCGACCAGGCTGGTGAAGGGGGCCGGTGCCGAGGTGGTCAGCATGCCGCTCAGGTGGTTGGCGGGCAGGCCGGAGTGGTGGTGCATGATGTTGCGTGGCGTGATCGGCGGGGCGTTCTTGAAGCGCGATCGCACCGCGAATGCAGGCAAGGCCTCTTTCAGCGGCCGGTCGATGTCGATGCGCCCTTCTTCGGCAAGCTGCATGGCGGCCGTTGCGGTAAGCACCTTGGCGATCGATCCGAGTCGGTAAGGGGTGTCCGGGGTGGCCGGGATCTCGCGTTCGGCGTCTTCATAGCCGAAGCCCTCGGCCCAGACCACGCGCTGGTCATCGACCAGTGCGACGGACAGACCGGTGACCTTGTTGTCGGCCATTTCCTCTTCGATCAGCCAGCGGGTGCGCTCAATGACATAGCGGAAATCGCCCGGTTGAAGATCGGGCGGGCGCTGCGGTGCGGTTGCGCAGGCGCCCAGCAGCAGCGCAAAGGTGCTCAGCACGAGGCGACGGAGAAGCGGGCGGAAGCCGGGAGCGGAGCCTGAGGCGAACATGACGGGTCTGGTGCAGGAGGTCGGACTGGCCGAATGTTGACAGGAGAGGCCGAGGCTCGTGGGGTGTCATGCGACAAGCGGCCCGTGCGGGGAATTGCTCGCCTGACAAATTCTTACGAATTATACATGCGTGAGCTGACTTCGGCCCGTGCCTTACGCCACATGTCCTTGTTCCTTGTGATGTAAGTGGACCGGTTGAACCCGGAACGCGGACGGGAGGTCGAAGCCTCCGACATTGAATGGAGACGCATGCAATGAAGATTCCGCTGAACGAACAACGTGCGATTGCGGCCCGCCTGGTCGCGCTGACCTTGATCTCTGATGGAGAACTCGCGAACCGCGAGGTGGAGGCACTCGACAGGCACGAGATCGCGGCGCTGCTCGGGATTCCTCGCGACGAACTGATTCAGGCCGTCATCGATCACTGTCAGCAACTGCTGGCGCGTGGAGGCAATGCGGAGGCCACTCGCGTGCTGGATCTGGAGCAGGTCGAGCACATGCTGGACCGCGTTACCGACCCCTCTCTGCGGGCCCTCACCTGCCAGGCCATGCTGGTGTTGTCGAAGGCGGACGGGCGGATTTCGCAGCCCGAGCAGACCTTGCTGCGCCATGCGCTAAGCCGGTGGGACCTGTCGCTCGACGAACTCGGCCCGCTGCGCTGAAAACGTGTCAGGTGTGCGCCGCGGCGGTGAGCCGGTGCGGCGCAGACTCAGGCGCAGGACACCGTTGCGGGCAGATGGCGGACGTGAACCGCGAGCCAGACCGTGTCAGGGGTGGTGGATTCGACGCGATGGCGGCGGTGTGCCGGGATTGTCACCCAGTCTCCCGGCCGCATGGACATGCGGCTGTCGTCATCAAAAGCGAGCTCCGCGCTACCGGTCACGACCATGACCCATTCGTCGTCGGGCTGGTCATACCAGAAACCGGGTGGGCTCGCGCCGCCGTGCGAGACAATCCGTTCGACACAGGTGGTGTCCGTTTGCAACAGCGGCAGGAATTTCTCACCACTTGTGGCCGAGCCGAGGTCGGCAAACAGATTGCCGCTGGCCTGTTGTAGCGTCGCGCTGCGTGTTTCTCGTTCTAAAGTCATAAGCTCCATCTTGGTATCGGTCAAGCCCAAGCCTATTCCTATGGCGGGCCGGTGACCAGTTCGATCGTATCCTTTTCCAGATTTCGACCAATTGCAGAAACCAGTGTTCTCTGCATCTTCACATAGCGCTTCTGGCCCGGCGCGTACCAGATCAGAAAATGGATCCGCACCGGCTCCAGCCCGGCAATGGTCCGGCCACCGGTGGCGTGGCGCGTGCTCCAGACTTCGATCTTCCACGCCTCGAAGCTGCCAGCCGGCACCTTGACGGGTTCGCGTCCGAGCACTTCACCGGTGGCATACCAGTCTCCCCAGTTGCCATCAAGGTCGGGGGACGGAATACCGCTCCACGACATGTCCTGCTGCAGGTCGACGAAGGCGCCGATGAAGGGGCTGAACTCACTGCCGAGGCCGCCAGCGTGTGCGATGCGCGCTTCGTTGCCACGCCATTTCACCGCCAAGCCTGCGGGCCCGGGGTCTGGTTCGGTGTTGTGCATGCTTTCGGTGACCGCGGTGCCATCCTGTGCCTTTACCGTGACGACCACGGTGCGTTGCGGACTCGTTGCCCACAGCCCGCGCGTGCGATAGACCCAGCTTTCGCCGGTGCGCGGCAAGCGGCTATCGACCGCGGCAGGCGCGGAGCGGGGGCGCACAGGCGCCGCTTTCGGCTCTGCAGCCGGCGGGGTGACGATCGCAGCCTCGGGCGCGGTACGTTCAGGCTGCGGGCGGACGGTCGCGGCAGGCTTGGTCGTCTGAGCGGGTTTGGGCGCGGGCTGTTTTGGCGGCGTGGTGGTCTCGCGGGGCTTTGCTGCGGGTGCAGGTGCAGCGGTTGGTGGCGTGGCGACGGGTGGTGCAGTGACCGCCGGTTTGGTGGGGGCTTCCGCTGGGGGCTTTGCGCCCGCGTTCGCGCTGGCCGGGGCGGAAGGGGTGGCCGCGTCAGGGGCGGCTGAAGGCGGTGCTGCGGCGGGGCTTTCTGCTGCAGCCGGAGACGCAGGAGCAAGCGGTTCGGCCGCGGCGAGCAGAGTGGGGGTGGCGTGATCGGTTGCAGCGTCAGCCGGTTCGCGGACGCTGGCGGCCGGGCGTGTGTCATCGTCAGTCGTCAGCTGGTGCCATGACAGCCAGCCACCCGCTGCGAGCGCGACGCAGGCCGCTGCGACGATCGCAGGCAGGCGCCAGCGCGGTTTGTCGGTGCCAAAGATGCGATCGAGCGCCTTCAGGACTTCGCCGGTCGAGGCCTCCCATTGTTTGTGGTTGATCTCGATGGCCTGGCGTCGCGCCAGGGCCTTGAGGTCAGGCGGCAGATCATCTTCGCCGGGCATTGCGGCATCGTTGACCAGCACCGGCAGCACGCGGATCTTGCGCCGCAGTGCGGCGGCGGTTTCAAGGCGGACGAAGTCGTGGGGATCGTCGATGCGGCGCGCGTCGCTGCCGGGATCTTCGCCGAGCCATTTGGGCCCGATGAGGACGAGCAGAACCGTGCATGAGGCGACGGCGCTGTCGATGGCGTCGATGAAGTCGGTGCCGGGGTCGATGCCTTCGACGTCCATGAACACGCGCTCACGCCCGAAGCGGGCCGCGAGCCGGTCATACAGGCGGCCTGCGTAACCTGATGAATCCTCGCGGCGATAGCTGATGAAAATCCCGTCCATGCGCAGCTCCCGTGTGCGGGGCGAGGCGGGCGACCGAGGTCGGTCGGCGCGCCTGCTGAACTAAGCATAGTCGGGTAACGCAGCCTTTGCGGCGGCCTTCAGCCGCCTTTCTTGACGTCGATGAGGGGGACGACACCTTCGAACTCGAAGCGCTTGCGTCCGGCTTCCATTTCGGTGAGTGGTTTGCAGGGCCTGAGGGTTGCCAGGCTGCGCACGGTCAGGTCCTGGTAGCAGCGGGTGCCGTCGACTTTCCAGTTCATTTCCTGTTCCGACAGGTCGCGCATGATCTTGGCAGGCATGCCGGCGACGAGTTTCCCTGCGGGGATTTCCATGCCGGCCTTGACGAAGGCACAGGCAGCCACAATGCTCGATTCGCCGATGCTGGCGTTGTCCATGATGACCGCGTTCATGCCGATCAGCGCATTGCGGCCGACGCGGCAGCCATGCAGCACGGCACCGTGGCCGACGTGGCCGTCGACTTCGATCACGGTGTCGGTGCCGGGGAAGCCGTGCATGACGCAGGTGTCCTGGATGTTGCTGCCTTCTTCGAGCACGATGCGGCCGAAGTCGCCGCGCAGCGAGGCGAGCGGGGCGACATAGCAGCGCGGGCCAACGATGACGTCACCGATCAGTACGGCATCGGGATGGACGAAGGCGGTGGGGTGGATGACGGGTTTGAGGCCGTCGATTTCGTAGCAGGGCATTGGGTGTCTCCTCGGGGCGTTTTCTGCACAGGATAACGGTAATTTTGTGTGGCGGATGCAGGCGGAGGCTTGGGTGCCTGGCGCCCAGTCGCGGCGCGGGCGGTCCGTCGGCGCCTGCTGTCGTGGCCTTCGGCTGCTCTCGCTGCGAACCTGCGCAGGGGAGGCGATGCAAACTCGCCCGGCTGCGCCGGACTCAGACATGCATCGCCTTGTTTTCCCTGCGCAGGTCCTCCGCTCGGCACGACAGAAGTTGCCGCCGGGCCGCCCGCGCCACGGCTGGGCGCCGTGAGCGTGGGCTCGTGATCTGGGCAAAAGCGAAAAGCCTGAATTGCTGAAGGCTCTGACCCAGTTCGCCGTGGTCTTACTCTACGTGGTAGCGGCGTTGTACGACGCGGAAACGGTTGGCGACGAAGGCGCTGTCGGAGTAGCTCGCGTTTGCAGCCGGGTTCATGCCTACGCCGTGGTAGTCGGAGAAGGCTGAGGACTGATTCACGAACACGCCGCCGGTGAGGTTGATCGACAGCGCCACGCCGGCACGCAGGCTGGCGTCGGTCATGGCGTCGATGACGTCCTGCTTGCTTGAGTACAGGCCAACGGTGAGTGCGCCGTGTTCCTTGACGATGCGTTCCGACAGGGCGACGGCTGCAGCACCGTCGGCGACCCTGACCACGAAGCTGACCGGGCCGAAGCGCTCTTCCATGTAGCTCTTTTCGTCGGCCGCGTCGCAGCTGAGCAGCACCGGGGTGCGCACTTCGGCCTGCGGGAAGTCGGGATGCTCGACCTTTTTGGAAGCCAGCACCACCTTGCCGTATTCGCCCGCTTCAGCGATGCGCTCGAGGGTGGCTTCGGACTGGATGGCGCCGAGCACGGCGGTGGCCACGGCCGGGTCGGTCAGGAACTTGTCGATGGCGGCGCCGAGATCGGCCGCGACCTCGTCAAAGGACTTGTGACCCTGATCGGTGTCGATGCCGCCCGCCGGTACCAGGATGGCCTGGGTGGTGGTGCACATCTGGCCCGAGTACAGGCTCAGGGTGAAGGCGAGGTTGCGCATCATCGCCTTGTAGCTGTCGGTGGATTCGATGACGACGTTGTTCACGCCGGCCAGTTCGGCATACACCTGGGCCTGGCGGGCGTTGTCGATCAGCCACTGGCCGAAGACGTTACTGCCGGTGAAGTCGATCGACTTGACTGCCGGATGGGTGGCGAGCGTCTGGGTGGCGGTGCGCTTCTCGACCACGGCCAGCGACACCAGGTTGGGGTCGAGGCCGGCTTCGCTCAGCACTTCACGCGCGATCTTCACCGTCATCGCTGCCGGCAGGATGGAGTTGCTGTGGGCCTTGATGATGACCGGGTTGCCGGTG
>JALNWS010000028.1 GCA_023230755.1 Azoarcus sp. | reverse complement strand
CTCGCCGATGCGGCTGAACCCGATTCGTCCGTGCTTGCGAAGCATGAGGATCTGCGCCTTGCCCATGCCGACAGTGCGTGGCTGGCTGCACTTCCCGCTGCGGCGCCGGGCTCGGTGTGGCTGATCGATCCGCTCGGCAACGTCATGATGCACTTTGTCGACGAGACGGATACGACGGCTGCGGCGCGCGGGATGAACAAGGATCTGCAGCGTCTGTTGAAGTACTCCGCGCTGGGCCGGGGAGGGCGCGAATGACCGTGTATCGCCGCCTCATCTTCATGGCGTTGATGCTGACCGCGGTGGTCGTGGTGTTCGGGGCCTACGTGCGTCTGTCAGATGCCGGCCTGGGGTGTCCGGACTGGCCCGGTTGCTATGGCCAGATCACACCTCAGCATGCAGCTGACGACATCCTTGGGGCACAGGAAGCCGATCCCCACGGACCTGTGAGTCTGCCCAAGGCGTGGAAGGAGATGGTGCATCGCTATCTTGCCGCCAGCCTCGGCCTGATGATCATCGGCATTGCAGTGCTGGCGTGGCGACACCGTCACCACAAAGGTGCGGCGCCGTGGGTGGCGACATTGCTGGTTGGTGTCGTGATCTTTCAGGGCTTGCTCGGAAAATGGACGGTAACTCTGTTGCTCAAGCCCGCCATCGTCACCGGCCATCTGCTCGGCGGTCTGACGACGCTGGCCCTGCTCACCTGGCTTGCTGTGCGTGTTGCCGGTATCGGGCGCGAGGTCGTACCGTCCCGGTTGTTGTGGGCGGCGCGGGTGGGCCTGCTGGTGCTGGCTGCACAGATTGCGCTGGGAGGCTGGACCAGCACCAATTACGCCGCGCTGGCGTGCACCGATTTTCCACGTTGCCATGGCAGCCTGTGGCCTGTTGCGGACTACGCCAACGCCTTCCATGTCGTACGCGAACTGGGGATGACGGCCGACGGCGAGCTGCTCTCGCTGTCCGCGCTGACGGCCATTCACTGGTCCCACCGGCTGGGGGCGCTGGTTGCGGGCGGAGTGTTGCTGATGCTGGGCTGGGCGCTGGCGCGGAGGGTGCCCACCGCAGGTGCGGGCGTGGCGCTGATCGCTGCGGTGCTGCTGCAGATCTGTCTCGGTGTCGCCAACGTCGCGCTCTCGCTGCCTTTGCCTCTGGCGGCGATGCACAACGCCGGCGCGGCATTGCTGGTCGCCTTGATGGTCTGGATCAACTTCCGTTTGCAGTCCCACCACATTCCACACCCGGCGCCCGCGACATTCGGACGTCTGCTGCCGTTTTTGCCGCGTTCGCAGCGCAGGGCCTGATACGGTGAAACGAATCAAAGGAGCGCGCACATGAAAACCCTCACGCTGGGCCATGCACTCGGCAGCAGCCGGCTCCATGCTTTCTATGTACTGACCAAGCCGCGCGTCAATGCGCTGATTGTCTTCTGTGCTGTGATCGGCATGTTCCTCGCCGTCCCATACGGTTTGCCGTCAGCCGTGACCGTGTTCTTCGCCACTATCGGGATCGCCTGTGTTGCTGGTGCGGCAGCGGCGATGAACTGTCTGATTGAGCAGGGTATCGATGCTCGAATGGCGCGTACGCGGGCCCGTCCCTTGCCCCGTGGAGAACTGGCGCCACGGGAGGTCGCCGCTTTCGCAACAGTGTTGGGGGGGAGTGGGCTGTTCGTTCTGCACCAGGCGGTGAATCCGCTCACCATGTGGCTCACCCTTGCGACCTTTGTCGGCTACGCCGTGGTCTACACGGTCTTTCTCAAGCCCCGAACGCCGCAGAACATCGTGATCGGCGGGGCCTCGGGGGCGATGCCGCCGGTGCTTGGCTGGGCTGCGGTTACTGGTGAGGTGAGTGCCGATGCGCTGTTGCTCTTCCTGATCATTTTCGCGTGGACGCCGCCGCATTTCTGGGCGCTGGCGCTGTATCGCACGGCGGACTATGCGCGTGCCGGTCTGCCGATGCTGCCGGTTACCCATGGGTCGGAGTACACCCGGCTGTCGGTGCTGCTGTATACGCTGATCCTGTTCGGCGTCACCTTGCTGCCGTTTGCCACGCAGATGAGCGGGCTGCTCTATCTTGGCGCTGCGGTTGCGCTCGGCGCTCGTTTCATCCATTACGCTTGGCGGCTGTATCGCGATTACAGTGACGCACTGGCGCGCAGGACTTTCCGCTTCTCCATCCTGTATCTATCATTGCTGTTCGCCGCGTTGCTTGCGGACCACTACCTGCGCTTCTGACCCTTACTGATGCTTCGTTCCCTGATTGTTGCAGCAACCGCACTGCTGCTTGGCGCTTGCGCCGAGCCGCCGCCTTCCTTTCACGCCACCGACATCACCGGCGCCGATTACGGCAAGGCGCTTTCTCTCGATGATCACAACGGCAAGCACCGAACGCTGGCTGATTTCAGTGGCAAGGTGGTGACGGTCTTTTTCGGCTATACGCAGTGTCCGGACGTGTGCCCGACCAATCTGTCGACCATGAGCGAGGTCATGCGCAAGCTCGGCCCGGATGCGGAGAAGGTGCAGGTGCTGTTCGTCACCGTCGACCCCGAACGCGACACCGCTGCCTTGCTCGCGCAGTACGTACCGGTGTTCGACAAGCGCTTCCTGGGGCTGGTGGGTGATCTCGATGCAACAGCCGCGGTGGCGAAGGATTTCCGCGTGTTCTATCGCAAGAGTGGTGACACCGAAGGCGGCAACTACACGGTCGACCATTCGGCCGGGACCTATATCTTCGACCCCACGGGCAAATTGCGGCTGTACGTGAAACACGGCGAGAGCGCCGAGAACATCAGCGAAGATATCGCCAAGTTGCTCGCCGGTCGCTGAAACAAAAACGGCAGCGTTGCCGCTGCCGTTTGCCGGACTGTGGTGCGAAGGTCGCCGCTCAGACTGTTTCGGCGAGCAGTCCGCGCATTTTTTGCATGGCCTTGGCTTCGATCTGGCGAATACGTTCGGCCGAAACGCCGTACTCCGCCGCCAGTTCGTGCAGGGTTGCGCTGTCGCCTTCAGTCAGCCAGCGGCGCTGAACGATGGCGCGGCTGCGATCATCGAGCGATCCCAGGGCGTCGCGCAGACCTTCGTCCTGCAGGCGGGCGCTTTCGGCCTGTTCAAGGGCTTCCGAAGGTTCGGCGTGCGGATCGGGCAGATACGAGATGGGGGAGAAACGCTCGTCATCGTCGTCATTGCTGCCATCAAGCGGCACTTCACGACCGCCAAGGCGGGTTTCCATCTCCACCACCTCTTCGGGCTTGACGCCGAGGTGGGTGGCGATCGTCTGCACTTCGCCCGGATTCAGCGTGCTGGTGTCCTTCTTCAGGCTGCGCAGGTTGAAGAAAAGCTTGCGCTGGGCCTTGGTGGTGGCAATCTTGACCAGGCGCCAGTTCTTCACGATGTACTCGTGAATCTCGGCCTTGATCCAGTGAATCGCAAACGACACCAAGCGCACGCCACGTGAAGGGTCGAAGCGCTTGACGGCCTTCATCAGGCCGATATTGCCTTCCTGGATGAGGTCGGCATGCGGCAGGCCGTAGCCCAGATAGCCGCGGGCGATCGAGACAACGACGCGCAGATGCGACATGACGAGCTCACGGGCCGCCTCGACATCACCCTCATCGCGCAGCCGGGTCGCCAAGCTCACCTCTTCCTGCTCGGTGAGCATCGGAAGGCGATTCACCGACTGAATGTACTGGTCGATGCTGCCTGTGGCTGACGGAACGGGAAACGACAAAGCATGTGACATTGATTCAGGTCCTCCTCGAACTCAATAGTAGCACTCGCATGATATGAGTGCTAACCCGCCAACGAGTTCCCTGCCCGTGTTGCGCTGCGGTGGGGCGATGTTGCTTGCCGGACCGCGCCCTAACTGGGCGATAATCGCGGCCCGACTTGCCCAACGGACGCGACAACATGACCAAGGCCTTTACGCTGATGGTGCAGGGCACCACCTCTGACGCCGGCAAGAGCACGCTGGTCGCCGGTCTGGCGCGTGCGCTGGTACGTCGTGGACTGCGGGTCGCACCGTTCAAGCCCCAGAACATGGCGCTCAATTCTGCGGTCACGGCTGATGGCGGCGAGATCGGCCGGGCGCAGGCGCTGCAGGCGGTGGCGGCGCGGGTGGCGCCGCACACCGACTTCAATCCGGTGCTGCTCAAGCCCTCTTCCGACGTCGGTGCGCAGGTGATCATCCATGGGCGCCCGGCGGCGAACCTTTCGGCGCGGGACTATCACAACTACAAGCCCACTGCGATGGCGGCGGTGATGCAGTCGTGGAAGCGCCTGACGGATGCTTACGAATGCGTTCTGGTCGAAGGCGCTGGCAGCCCGGCCGAGATCAACCTGCGCGACCGTGACATCGCCAACATGGGCTTCGCGGAAGCCGCCGATGTGCCGGTCATTCTGGTTGCCGACATCGATCGTGGCGGGGTGTTCGCGCACCTGGTGGGGACCCTCGATCTGCTGTCTCCGTCCGAGCAGGCGCGGGTGAAGGGTTTCGTCATCAACCGTTTTCGCGGGGACATCGGCCTGCTGCAGTCAGGTCTCGACTGGCTTGAGGCGCGCACCGGGCGTCCGGTGTTCGGCGTGCTGCCCTATCTGCACGGCCTGTTTCTGGACGCGGAGGATGCGCTCGCGGATGCGACCGTGGATGGCGGCGGTGAGGTGCCGGTGCTGCGCGTGGTGGCGCCGGTGTATCCGCGCATCTCGAATCACACTGACCTCGACGCGCTGCGCCTCCACCCGCAGGTCGATTTTCGCTGGGTCGGGCCGGGGCAGCGGATGCCGCCCGCCGACCTGATCGTGATGCCCGGTTCCAAGAGTGTGCAGTCGGACCTCGCATGGCTGCGTGAGCAGGGCTGGGATCAGGCGATCCTGAAGCACCTGCGCTATGGCGGCAAGGTGGTGGGAATCTGCGGCGGCTTCCAGATGCTGGGGCGCACGCTGGGCGACCCGCATGGCGTGGAGGGGCGGGCGGACACCGTGCCCGGCCTCGGCGTGCTCGATATGGATACCGTGCTTGAGCGCGAGAAGCAGCTCGAGAACGTCAGCGGGACGCTCTGTCTTGAGGGTGATCCTGTCGTCAGTGGCTATGAGATTCACATGGGGGTCTCCACCGGTCCAGCCCTCCAGCGTCCGGCGCTGATGCTGTCCGGCGACTGCCCCGACGGTGCCCTGTCGGCCGACGGGCAGGTGATGGGGAGCTATGTGCACGGCCTGTTCGATTCGCCCGCGGCCCTTGACGCGCTGTTGCGCTGGGCGGGTGCCGAAGGGGTGCTTGAACGCGTCGACCTCGCCGCCCGCCGCGAAGCGGATCTCGACCGGCTTGCCGATTCGATCGAGTCCGCCATCGACATCGATGTCCTGATGCGGGCCGCCGCGAGTTGAGCTTCCTGCGGACGGGGTTCAGCTGCCCTTGAACACCGGCTTGCGTTTGCTGAGAAAGGCGTCGATGCCCTCGCGGTAGTCGTCGGTGGCAAGGAAGTCGAATGCACTGCGTCGTTCGGCCTCGCTCAGCGGGGCACCCGTCATCAGGCGGCGCACCCATTGCTTGTGCCAGCGCGCAACCAGCGGTGCACCGGCGGCAATGCGTCCGGCGGCGGCGAGTGCTTCGTCGATGACGCGCTCGTCGTCGACGATCCGGGTCAGCAGCCCCTTCGCGAGCGCTTCGTGTGCATCAAGAATGCGTCCTTCGAGCAGGATCTCAAGGACGACGGCGGGGCCGGCCAGTGCCAGCAATCCGGCCATTTCGCCCGGATACATGGAGAAGCCGAGCTTGTTGATGGGGGCGCCGAAGCGGGCGGATGCACCCGCAATGCGGATGTCGCAGCAGCCTGCAATCTCCAGTCCGCCGCCAACGCAGGCGCCCTGAATTGCTGCGACCGTGGGGAGCGGACAGTTGCGGATCGCGTCAAGTGCCGCGGCCACGAGTTCTTCGTGATAGTGCAGGGCGTCGTCCACGGTGGCGCGAACCGTCAGAAACTCTTCGATGTCACCGCCCGCAGCGAAGGCCTTGTCGCCCGCCCCGCGCAGGATGATGCAGCGGACCTCCGGGTCGCATCCGCACTGCTCCATGGCGGCGCGCAGATCCCGCCACATCGAAGCATTGACCGCGTTCAGGCGGTCGGGGTTGGAGAGGGAAACGGTGGCGATGCCATCGGCGCGATCGACAATGATTTGGCTATCCATCTGGTAGTGACTCCGGTCGAAGGTGGACGCGGCAGGACTGAACGTGTTCAGCAATGTCGTGGTGCGTTCCTGTGGAACGCGGCGACTATCCCGCGCAGAAAGTGTGCATTTTCCATACGCTGCAGTATGGTTTCCCGTCAATGATATCGCATTCGCCGTTTTGCCAAGGCTGCGCGGGATATCCTCATCAATGTAAACAAACGTCGCCGCAATCGCTAAGCTGAGGACTGGGCCGCGAGCTTTCCGGGCGCCTCGCTGCCACTTGCTTGGCTGTGCACAGCGAATCACCGCTGCGCGTTCGGGGAACGCCCCCGACATCCGGCCCAGGCCCGCATGAGGCTTATCGCCTTACGAAATCCTTCGCTCACGCCGGGTCGAAGCCGATCCGGTGTGATCCAATATCCAACTCCCGTAATCCGGAGATCATCATGGGCACCATGCGTATCGAGACCGATTCAATGGGTGAGATCGAAGTAGGGAGCGACCGCTACTGGGGTGCGCAGACCGAACGCTCACTGCATCACTTTGCCATCGGCGTGGAGCGCTTTCGCTGGCAAAGACCGATGATCCGGGCGCTGGGCTTGCTGAAGCGGGCGGCCGCGGAGGCGAACGTGGCGCTTGGGGAACTGCCGCCGGACATCGGGGCGCTGATCGTGCGCGCTGCCGACGAAGTGATCGCCGGCAAGCTCGACGCCCACTTCCCGCTGGTGGTCTTTCAGACGGGTTCGGGTACGCAGTCCAACATGAACGCCAACGAGGTGATCGCCAACCGCGCCATCGAGATGGCTGGCGGCACGCTGGGCAGCAAGCACCCGGTGCACCCGAACGACCATGTGAATCGCGGCCAGTCTTCAAACGATACCTTTCCCACGGCGATGCATCTCGCCGTGGTGACCGAACTGGATCAGCGGCTGTTCCCCGCGGTTGGCCGTCTGCGCGATACGCTGGCGGCGCGGGCGGATGCGTTTCGTGATGTCGTCAAGACCGGGCGCACGCATCTGCAGGACGCGACTCCGGTGACCCTGGGGCAGGAGATCGGGGCCTGGGTGAGTCAGATCGATTTCGGGATCGCGGGTGTTCGCGCAGCGCTCCCCGGTCTGTATGCGCTGGCAATCGGCGGGACGGCGGTGGGGACCGGGCTCAACGCCCACCCTCGCTTCGGGGCGAGCGCAGCAAGCCGGCTGGCGGAATTGACGGCCCATCCGTTTGTCAGCGCGCCGGACCTGTTCTTTGCGCTGGCGGCACACGATGCGCTGGTGCAGACTTCGGCGGCCCTGCGCACGCTGGCGGGCGGCTTGATGAAGATGGCAAACGATGTGCGCTGGCTCGCCAGCGGCCCCCGCTGTGGCATCGGTGAGTTGCACATTCCGGAGAATGAGCCGGGGTCCTCGATCATGCCTGGCAAGGTCAATCCGACCCAGTGCGAGGCGCTCACCATGGTCTGTGCGCAGGTGTTCGGCAACGATGCCACGGTGGCTTTTGCCGGCACCCAGGGCAATTTTCAGCTCAACGTCTACAAGCCGGTGATGGCGCACAATGTGCTTGAAAGCATTGCGCTGCTGGCCGACGCCTGCGATTCATTCGAGCGCCACTGCGCGCGCGGCATCGAGCCCGATCTTGAACATATCCGGAAGCATCTCGACGCCAACCTGATGCTGGTGACCGCGCTCAATCGCCACATTGGTTACGACAGTGCTGCGGCAATTGCCAAGCACGCTCAGAAGGCGGGGCTGGGGTTGCGTGAGGCGGCGATCGCGAGCGGGAAAGTGAGCGCGGAGGATTACGACCGCTGGGTGGTACCAGCGGACATGACGCATGCCTCCGCGGAGGACGATGCCACGCCGCGGTGATAGACTCGAAGGCAGGTGCTCCGGCTGGTGCTGATGGCGCCAGTTGTCGGGCCTGGAGTCATCGTGAGTCTGCTGAACAATATATTTGTCATTTTTCTGCTGATTGCGGTCAGTGCGTTTTTTTCGATTTCCGAAATTTCACTGGCGGCTGCGCGCAAGATCAAGCTGCGCCTGATGGCTGACAGCGGTGATGCCGATGCGCAGCGGGTGTTGCTGCTGCAAAGCAGCCCGGGCAACTTCTTTACCGTGGTGCAGATCGGCCTCAATGCGGTCGCCATCCTGGGCGGCATCGTTGGCGAACAGGCCTTGTCGCCACAGATCGAGGCGCTGTTGCGCCCCGTGTACGACGGCGCCATGCTCGGCTCCGTCAGTTTTGCACTGTCCTTTGCCTTCGTCACTTCGTGTTTCGTGCTGTTTGCCGACCTGATGCCCAAGCGTCTGGCCATGGTCGAGCCTGAGCGCATCGCCAAGATGATCGTGCGTCCGATGTTGCTGTGCATGAAGGTGTTTACGCCGCTCGTCTGGATTTTCAACGGACTTGCCAACCGGCTGTTCCGCTTCTTTGGCGTGTCGGGCGAACGGATCGAGAGCATTACTGCCGCCGATATCGTGGCCATGGCTGATGCCGGTGCGCAGGCCGGGGGCGTGCTACGCCAGGAGCAGCACCTGATCAGGAACGTGTTCGAGCTGGATTCGCGCTTTGTACCGTCGGCAATGACGGCGCGTGAGAGCATCGTCTTCCTCAGCCTGGGCGAGACCGAAGACAGTATCCGGCGCAAGATCGCGGAGCATCCGCACGGCAAGTTTCCAGTGTGCGAGAACTCGATCGACAGCGTGATCGGCTATGTCGACTCCAAGGACATTCTGCCTCGCATTCTGCAGGGGCTGGACCTGTCGCTGCGCACGCAGCCGATTGTGCGCAAGGTGCTGGTGCTGCCCGACACGCTGACCCTGTTCGAGGCGCTGGAGCAATTCCGCTCGGCCAAGGAGGATTTTGCGCTGATCGTAAATGAGTACGCGCTGGTCGTCGGTCTGCTTTCATTGCAGGACGTGATGAATACGGTGATGGGCGATCTCGGCAGCCCCTACCAGGAGGAGCTCATCGTGCGTCGCGATGATCAGTCCTGGCTTATCGACGGCGTGACGCCGATCGAGGACGTGATGCAGGCGCTGCAGATCAAAGTCTTCGAGGGATTCGAGAATTACGAGACGATCGCGGGCTTTCTGATGTACCGGCTGCGCAAGGTGCCCAAGCGCACCGATCATGTGATCTACGCCGGTTACAAGTTCGAAGTGGTCGATATCGACAACTACCGCATCGATCAGGTCCTGGTGACCAAGGATGCCGCTTGAGCCCTCGGTGGCGCCGATGAAACGGGTTCAGGCAGCGCGGTTGCGCGCGTCGGCAATGCGGGCGAGGGCTTCGCGGCCGCTGCGGATGTGTTCGCGCATGTGCTGCTCGGCGGCATCGGCGTCGCGCGCAACCAAGGCGTCGAGAATGGCGCGGTGTTCTGCCAGTGATTGCTCAAGCCGGCCTTCCGAAAACAGGGAGTGATGGCGCGACAGCTTGATGACCTTGCGCAGGTCCTCGATCACGTGCAGCAGCCAGCGGTTGTCCGCAATGCGCTGCAGTTCATGGTGGAAGGCCTGGTTGTTTTCGAAGAAGGTATTGATGTCGTGAGCGCCGGCAGCCTTCTCGAGCTCGGCGTGGATGGCTTTCAGCCTGTCGAGTTCGGCCACGCTGGCACGATTTGCCGAGCTTCGTGCGCATTCGCCTTCGAGCATCGCCATGACCTTGAAGACTTCGTCCAGGTCGCGCTCGGAGATCTCGGTTACATAGCAGCCCCGACGCGGCTTGAGCGTCACCAGCCCTTCGGATGCCAGCACCTTGAGCGCCTCACGCAGCGGTGTGCGGGAGATGCCGTAATCCTCGGCCAGCGCCTGCTCGTCAACCCAGGTGCCCGGTTTGAGTTCGTGCGCAAAGATGCGTTGGCGCAGACGTTCTGCGACCTCCTGGTACAGCGCAAGCGGAGCAATGCGGGTGGCGGTCATGGTGCGGGTGGCTCTCCGAAGGGTCGCAGATCATAGCTTATTCAAGGAGATATCTCCGACCCATTGCATTCATAATTATGGATAAAGTATTATTCGTGCTGTTGAACAAGTCAACTTCCTTGGCGCGGCGTAGCATGGGAGGCTTCGGGTGAAAACCCGAAGAACATGAGAGGGACTACGCCGCGTAGCGAAGCGTCGGCGACCGCCCGCGAACTATTGCGGGCGGTCTCGTCGTCGTGTGGAAGTCGCGGCAAATCCGCCAAGCAACGCAATGCCGCCATTGCGGCCAATGTGTCAGAGAGGTTTTTCATGTCGAATGCAAAAGAGCCCACATATTCCCAGCCTGGTCTGGACGCCTGGAACAAGGCCGCCTCCAAGCATGCCCCCGAAGGCGATGTGACCAAGCTGAACTGGACGACGCCGGAAGGGCTCACGGTCAAGCCGCTCTACACCGCTGCCGACGTGGCCGATCTGCCGCATGCCGACACCCTGCCGGGTTTTGAGCCCTACCTGCGCGGGCCGCAGCCCACGATGTATGCGGTCAAGCCGTGGACCATCCGCCAGTACGCCGGCTTCTCCACTGCCGAAGCATCCAATGCTTTCTACCGCAAGGCGCTCGCAGCCGGTGGTCAGGGCGTGTCGGTGGCCTTCGATCTGGCCACCCACCGCGGCTACGATTCGGACAATCCGCGCGTGCTTGGTGACGTCGGCAAGGCCGGCGTGGCGATCGACTCGGTCGAAGACATGAAGATCCTGTTCGACAGCATTCCGCTGGACAAGGTCTCGGTGTCAATGACCATGAACGGTGCGGTGCTGCCGATTCTTGCCGGCTACATCGTCGCAGCGGAAGAGCAGGGTGTGCCGCAGGAAAAACTGTCTGGGACCATTCAGAACGACATCCTCAAGGAGTTCATGGTCCGCAACACCTATATCTACCCGCCGACGCCGTCAATGAAGATCATTGCCGACATCTTCGGCTACACCGCGCAGCACATGCCGAAGTTCAACTCGATCTCGATTTCGGGCTACCACATTCAGGAAGCTGGCGCGAACCAGGCCATCGAACTCGCCTTCACGCTGGCCGACGGGCTGGAGTATGTGCGCACCGGTATTGCCAGCGGCATGGACGTGGACAAGTTCGCTGGCCGCCTGTCCTTTTTCTGGGCAGTGGGCATGAACTTCTACCTCGAAGTTGCCAAAATGCGTGCGGCGCGGCTGCTGTGGTGGCGGATCATGAAGCAGTTCGACCCCAAGAACCCGAAGTCGATGATGCTGCGCACCCACAGCCAGACTTCCGGCTGGTCGCTCACCGAACAGGATCCGTACAACAACGTCGTGCGCACCACCATCGAGGCGATGGCGGCCGTGTTCGGCGGCACCCAGTCGCTGCACACCAATGCACTCGACGAAGCGATCGCGCTGCCTACCGAGTTTTCGGCCCGTATCGCGCGCAATACCCAGATCATCATCCAGGAAGAGACCCACATCTGTAACGTGGTCGATCCCTGGGCCGGCTCCTACATGATGGAAAAGCTCACCCAGGACATGGCCGACAAGGCCTGGGAACTGATCGAAGAGATCGAGGCCATGGGCGGCATGACCAAGGCCGTCGAGTCGGGCTGGGCCAAGATGAAGGTTGAGGAGTGTGCGGCCGACAAGCAGGCCCGCATCGACTCGGGCAAGGACGTCATTGTCGGCGTGAACAAGTACAAGCTCGACAAGGAAGACTCGATCGACATTCTCGACATCGACAACCACGCGGTGCGTGAGTCGCAGGTGGCCCGTCTGGCGAAGATTCGCGCAAGTCGCGACGGCGCTGCGGTGCAGGGCGCGCTCGATGCGCTGACGCGCTGCGCCGAGAGCGGCGACGGCAACCTGCTTGATCTCGCGGTCAAGGCCGTGCGCCTGCGCGCAACAGTCGGTGAGATCTCTGACGCGCTGGAGAAGGTTTTCGGCCGTTACCGTGCTAACCCGCAAGCCGTTGCCGGCGTCTATGGAGCCGTGGTGGAAAACGACAGCGACTGGAAAGAACTCAAGGCCGATATCGACGCCTTCGTGGCGGAAGAGGGGCGCCGTCCGCGCATCATGATCGCCAAGCTCGGTCAGGACGGGCATGACCGCGGCGCCAAGGTAGTGGCGTCGGCCTTCGCCGACCTCGGCTTCGATATCGATGTCGGTCCGCTGTTCCAGACGCCGGAAGAGGTGGCGCGTCATGCTGTCGAGAACGACGTGCACGCGGTCGGCTGCTCCAGTCTGGCTGCGGGTCACAAGACACTTGTTCCTGCGGTGATCAATGGCCTCAAGGCGCAGGGCGCGGACGACATCATTGTCTTCGTCGGTGGCGTGATTCCGGCGCAGGACTATGACATGCTGTACGCCGCCGGCGCCAAGGGCATCTTCGGGCCGGGCACGCCAATTCAGAAGTCTGCACGCGAAGTGCTCAAGCAGATTCGCGCTGCACGGGCCAAGGCCTGATCGCGGCAGACGCGGCTGGCGGCAGCATTGCCGCTTCGCTGCGCCTGCGTTCGTTACCCAAGTCTTCGCCCCGAGACCGATGAACGCTTCCGATTCCGTATGCCCGCAACTGCCGGCACCCGACGCCATCGACCAGGCCCTGGTCGATGGCGTGCTTGCGCGCAAGCTGCGTCCGCTCGCCAAGACCATTACCCTGATCGAATCGCAGCGCGACGATCACAAGGCCCGGGCACGAGCGGTGCTCGAAGCCCTGCTGCCGCATACCGGCAAGTCCATCCGGGTGGGCATTTCAGGCGTACCGGGTGTGGGGAAATCGACCTTCATCGAAGGGCTTGGCCTGTATCTGATCGAGCAAGGTCTGCGGGTGGCCGTACTGGCCGTTGATCCGTCCTCCTCGGTAAGCGGAGGCTCGATCCTCGGCGACAAGACGCGCATGGAACGCCTGAGCCAGAACGCGGCCGCCTATATCCGGCCCAGCCCCTCGGCCTGCAGCCTCGGCGGTGTGGCCGAGAAAACACGCGAAACCATGCTGGTCTGCGAGGCGGCCGGCTTCGACGTGATCATTGTCGAGACCGTCGGTGTGGGGCAGTCGGAAACCGCCGTCGCCGGCATGACCGACATCTTCTGCCTGCTGCAACTGCCCAACGCCGGTGACGACCTGCAGGCGATCAAGAAAGGCATCATGGAAATTGCCGATCTGATCGTCATCAACAAGGCGGATATCGATCCTGCCGCGGCGACTCGGGCGAAGTCACAGATCAAGACCGCGCTGCACATGCTGCGACCGATGAGTCCGAACTGGGTCGTACCGGTGATTACCCTGTCGGCACTCAAGAACGAAGGTGTCGTCGAGTTCTGGGAGCAGGTGACGCGCTATCGCGAAGCCCTGAGCGCAACGGGCGAATTTGACACCAAACGGCGTCACCAGGCACTGGCCTGGATGTGGGACATGATCGATAACGGGCTGCGCAGCCGCTTCCGCAGCCATCCGCAAGTCAGGCGGGAACTTCCCGATCTGGCAAGCGCAGTAGAGCAGGGGACGACGACGCCGTCGGCTGCTGCTCTAAAGCTTCTCGGCTATCTGAACTGAATCACCCGAATCAACTGAAACACGCAACACCGGATTGCACGCCTGCAGTGAACTCGCTGGCGCGCACACAGGAAACCCGTCAAGGAGGTTATCAATGCAAGACATCATTCGTCAGCTGGACGAGAAGCGCGCCAAGGCCCGTCTGGGCGGTGGAAAAAGGCGCATCGACGGCCAGCACGCCAAGGGCAAGCTCACCGCACGTGAGCGTATCGAACTGTTTCTCGATGACGGCAGCTTCGAAGAATGGGACATGTTCAAGGAACACCGTTGCAACGATTTCGGCATGGATGCCGACCATGTCCCGGGCGACGGTGTCGTCACGGGTTATGGCACCGTGAATGGTCGTCTGATGTTCGTGTTCTCGCAGGACTTCACCGTGTTCGGCGGATCGCTGTCGGAAACCCACGCCGAGAAGATCTGCAAGGTGATGGACCATGCGATGAAGGTCGGTGCACCGGTGATCGGCCTCAATGATTCCGGCGGCGCGCGTATCCAGGAAGGGGTGGATTCCCTGGGGGGCTACGCCGACGTGTTTCAGCGCAACGTGATGGCGTCGGGCGTGGTGCCGCAGATCTCGCTCATCATGGGGCCGTGTGCCGGCGGTGCAGTGTATAGCCCGGCCATGACCGACTTCATCTTCATGGTGAAGGACTCCTCATACATGTTCGTCACCGGCCCCGAAGTGGTCAAGACCGTGACTCACGAGGAAGTCACCGCAGAAGAACTGGGCGGTGCGATCACCCACAACACCAAGTCCGGCGTGGCCGACCTCGCGTTCGAGAACGACGTCGAAGCGCTGATGATGACCCGTCGCCTGGTCGGCTTCCTGCCCTCGAGCAACCGCGAGAAACCGCCCACGATTCCGGTAGTCGACCCCGCCGATCGGCTCGATTTCTCGCTCGATACCCTGGTGCCGGCGAACCCGAACCAGCCGTATGACATGAAAGAGCTGATCGTCAAGATGGTCGACGATGGCGACTTCTTCGAGCTCCAGCCCGATTACGCCAGAAACATCATCATCGGTTTTGCCCATATGGAAGGCTCACCGGTCGGTATCGTCGCCAACCAGCCGCTGGTGCTGGCCGGCTGCCTGGATATCAAGAGCTCGACCAAGGCGGCGCGTTTCGTGCGCTTCTGCGATGCGTTCAACATTCCGGTCGTGACCCTGGTCGACGTTCCCGGCTTCATGCCCGGTACCAGCCAGGAATACGGCGGCATCATCAAACACGGCGCCAAGCTGCTCTACGCCTACGCCGAGTGCACCGTGCCCAAGGTCACGCTGATCACGCGCAAGGCCTACGGCGGCGCGTACGACGTGATGAGTTCGAAGCATCTGCGCGGCGACGTCAACTTCGCCTGGCCGTCGGCCGAAATCGCAGTGATGGGGCCGAAGGGCGCGGTAGAGATCATCTTCCGTGAAGAAAAGAACGACCCTGCCAAGATCGCCGAGCGCGAAGCCGAATACAAGGCCCGTTTCGCCAACCCGTTCGTGGCTGGTGCGCGCGGCTTCATCGACGACGTGATCATGCCGCACGAAACGCGCAAGCGCGTGTGTCGTTCGCTGGCCATGCTCAAGGACAAGGAACTCGAGAACCCGTGGCGCAAGCACGGCAACATTCCGCTGTAAGCCAGGGAAAGGGATAGATATGTTCAAGAAAATACTGATTGCCAACCGCGGTGAAATTGCCTGCCGCGTGATCAAGACTGCCCGCAAGATGGGCATCGCCACGGTGGCGGTGCACTCCGAGGCGGACACGGACGCCCTGTTCGTGGAACTGGCGGATGAGAGCGTGTGCATCGGGCCCGCCGCCTCGAAAGAATCCTATCTGGTGATCGACAAGATCATCGCCGCGTGCAAGCAGACCGGGGCTGAAGCCGTGCATCCGGGCTACGGCTTCCTGTCGGAGAACGCCGAGTTCTCGCGTCGGCTGGAAGAGGAAGGCATTACCTTCATCGGCCCGAAGCACTACTCGGTTGGTCAGATGGGCGACAAGATTGCGTCCAAGAAGCTGGCCAAGGACGCCGGTGTCAACACCATTCCGGGCTATGCAGATGCGATCGATACGGCCGAGCAGGCCGTCGACATCGCCAAGGGTATCGGCTACCCGGTGATGATCAAGGCCTCTGCCGGTGGCGGCGGCAAAGGGCTGCGCGTTGCCTTCAACGACAAGGAATGTCTGGAGGGCTTCACCTCCTGCCGTAACGAGGCCAAGACCGCGTTTGGCGACGACCGCATCCTGATCGAGAAGTACGTGCTCGAGCCGCGCCACATCGAGATCCAGGTGCTGGGCGATGCGCACGGCAACACCGTGTACCTGCACGAGCGCGAGTGCTCGATCCAGCGTCGTCACCAGAAAGTGATCGAAGAGGCACCGAGCCCCTTCCTCGACCCCGCTACGCGCAAAGCGATGGGCGAGCAGGCGGTCGCGCTGGCAAAGGCCGTGGATTACCAGTCTGCCGGTACCGTCGAGTTCGTGGTCGGTGCCGACAAGAGCTTTTACTTCCTGGAAATGAACACCCGTCTGCAGGTGGAGCATCCGGTCACCGAGTACATCACCGGTATCGATCTGGTCGAACAGATGATCCGCGTCGCGGCGGGCGAGAAGTTGTCGTTCAAGCAGGAAGACATCAAGCTCAATGGCTGGTCGATGGAGTGCCGGATCAACGCCGAGGACCCGTTCCGTGGTTTCCTGCCTTCCACCGGTCGTCTGGTGAAGTTCCAGCCGCCGGAAGAGGGGGACGGCGTGCGTGTCGATACCGGCGTGTACGAAGGTGGCGAGATCTCGATGTTCTATGATTCGATGATCGCCAAGCTGATCGTGCATGGGAAAGACCGCAACGAGGCGATCGAGCGCATGCGCGACGCACTCAATGGCTTCGTGATTCGCGGGATCAGCTCGAACATTCCGTTCCAGGCTGCGCTGCTGCAACATCCGCGATTCTGCTCGGGCAACTTCAATACCGGCTTCATCGCCGAGGAGTATCCGCAGGGCTTCGACGCGTCGATGGTGCCGCACGACGACCCCGCCTTGCTCGCGGCGGTCGCCACCTTTGCCCGCAAGCGCTACATCGATCGGGCCGTTCTGATCGATGGTCAGCTCGCCGGCCACGGCCGCAAGGTTGCCACCGAATGGGTCGTGGTAATGGGGGGCAAGCAGTACCCGATGTCGATCCACGTGATCGAAGGCGGGCTGTCGCTGAAGCATGCCGACACGACCTACGACATCGTCTCCGACTGGAGTTTTGGCGATCTGCTGTTCAAGGGCACGGTCAATGGCAAACCGGTCTGCCTGCAGATCGAGCGTCGTGGTCTGCGTTACTACATCTCGCACTTCGGTCTGCAGGTCGAGCCGATGGTGATGACCGTCCACGCCGCCTACCTGCTGTCGCTCATGCCCGAGAAGCAGCCGCCCGATCTGTCGAAGTTCCTGCTGTCGCCGATGCCCGGCCTGCTGCGCGAGGTTTCAGTCGTTGAGGGGCAGGAAGTGAAGGCGGGCGAGAAGCTTGCGGTCATTGAGGCCATGAAAATGGAAAACGTGCTCAAGGCCGACAACGACGTGACGGTGAAGAAGATCCTGGTTGCACCGGGCGCGAGCCTGTCGGTGGATGAGGTGATCATCGAGTTTGTCTGATCGGCGGCAGTTCAGCCGATCCTGGTTTCGTTCGATGGGGAGGGAGATCTCGCCGGTTTGTCCGGCGAGGTGCCCGTCGGAGGGCGGGCCCGCGTAAGCGGGCCCTTTTTCGTTGACCGTGACGAATCACCGCGGGTGGCGGAAAGGAGTTTCGCAAACCGTCATCGATGGGTCAAAATGACGGGGATATAGCCAGAAGGCGTGGAAGTTCGATGATGCCTGCATCTCTGAACGAAATTACCGCAGCGTGCTCGCTCCTCGACCGTGAAGAGGGGCTGCTGCGCGTATTCGTCGACGCGCTGCCTGATCTCGTTTTTTTCAAGGATGAGCGGGGCCGTTATCTCGGTTGTAATCGGGCGTTCGAGCACTATGTCGGCAAGATCGAAGCCGAGATCATCGGCCGCACCGATATCGATCTCTTCTCCGCAGACCTCGCCGCGTCCTACACTGCGTTTGATCGGCTCGTAAGAGAGTCGGGCGTGGCCCATCGTCACGAAGAATGGATCGTCTATCCCGACGGTCGTGAAGCCTTGCTCGATACCTTGAAAACGCCGTTCTTCGACGCCAAGGGTTTATCCGGCCTGATGGGCGTCAGTCGCGACATCACGTCGCTCAAGCAGGCCGAAGCGGCCCTGCGTGCAAGCCAGGCTTCGCTTGAGCAGGCACAGGCCGTGGCGAGAACAGGAAGCTGGCAGATCAATCTGGTCGACCGGCAACTGGCCTGGTCGGCAGAGACCTATCGCATTTTCGGCTTGCCGGTCGGTACGCCTGTGAGCTACGAGAGCTTCCTCAATGCAGTACATCCAGAGGATCGCCTTCGGGTTGACGCTGCATGGCGTGCGGCGGGGGCCGGTGCTGCGCTGGATGTTCAGCACCGGGTCGTCGTCGATGGCCGCGTGCGATGGGTACATGAGCGTGCCGAACTTCAGTACGACGCAGCCGGACGCTTGCTCGCAGGTCTTGGCACCGCTCAGGATATTACCGAGCAGAAGCTGGCGGAAGGAAAGCTGAAACAGGCCGCGGCCGTGTTCGAGAATACGGCAGAGGCGGTGCTCATCACCGACGTCGACCAGCGGATCGTGGCGGTTAACCGGGCCTTTACCGTGATCACCGGATTTACTGAAGAGGAGGCCATCGGTCAGCGCCCGACCATGTTGAGCTCAGGGCAGCAGAACGATTGCTTCTATCGTGAGATGTGGCGTGAAGTCAGCGTCAAAGGGCACTGGCAGGGTGAAATCTGGAACCGCAGGAAAAATGGCGAGATCTTTCCCGAGCTGCTGACCGTTTCGGTGGTGCGCGACGAGGAGGGCTTCATTACGCATTTCGTCGGCGTCTTTTCCGACATCAGCCACATGAAGCAGGCGGAAGCCAGGCTCCAGCATCTGGCGCATTATGACGCGCTGACGGATCTTCCCAATCGCATCCTGCTCAACCTGCGCCTTGAACACGGCGCGGAACGGGTCAGGCGCAGTGGCAAGGTCATGGCGGCGCTGTTCATGGACATTGACCGCTTCAAGAACGTCAATGACAGTCTTGGCCACCCTGTCGGCGACGAATTGCTGATCGAGATCGCACATCGGCTGCATGGGCGCATGCGGGCAGAGGATACGCTCGCCCGGCTTGGCGGAGACGAGTTCGTGATCTTGCTGGACCGCGTAGACCGGGTCGATGATATCGCCGGCTTTGCGCTTGAGATGATCGAGCTGATGAACCAGCCGTTCCAGCTACTCGGCGGAGAGGAGGTGTTCGTCGGCGCGAGTATCGGCATCAGCATCTACCCGGACGACAACGATGACTACCGTCAGCTGATCCGCAACGCGGATGCCGCGCTGTACGAGGCCAAAGCGGCCGGGCGGAACGTCTATCGATTCTATACCGAGGCGCTCACGCTTGCCGCGCAGGAGCGTCTGGCGCTCGAAACTGCCTTGCGCAGGGCGCTCGAGCGCAATGAGCTCGTTCTGCACTACCAGCCTGTGGTTGCAGTGGCTTCCGGATTTACGACCGGGGTCGAGGCGCTGGTGCGCTGGCGTCATCCGACCGAAGGGCTGGTGTCTCCTGCGCGCTTCATTCCGATGGCCGAGGAGACCGGGTTGATCGTACCGCTCGGCATCTGGGTGCTGGAAGAGGCCTGCAGGCAAGGACGGGCCTGGCTTGATGGTGGGCGCGTCATGCCGATCGCAGTCAATATTTCGACGCGCCAGTTTGCGGACGGGGCGCTGGTCGATACCGTGCGCCGCGTGCTGGATTGCAGTGGTTTCCCCGCGAGCATGCTGACCCTGGAACTCACCGAGAGCGCGATCATGGACAAACCCGACCAGGCGGTTGCGGTGCTGGAAGAGCTCAAGGCCGTCGGCGTGAAGTTCTCCATCGATGACTTCGGCACGGGCTACTCGTCGCTGGCCTATCTCAAGCGTTTCCCGGTTGATGCACTCAAGATCGACCGCAGTTTCGTGGCCGACATCGTCGAGGATGAAAACGATCGAATGATCGTGTCGACGGTGGTCGCGATGGCGCGGCAACTGCAGCTCAGCGTGATTGCCGAGGGGGTTGAAACGGCAGAGCAACTGGCTTTCCTGACCCGGCTCGGGTGCTCGGCATGCCAAGGCTATCTGTTCGGGCGGCCCGTCGAGGCACAGGAACTCGACTGCGGATGATGCGTCAGCTCCGTCCCTTTTTGTGGCTTATATTTGCGCAAAACTAACTGGGCCCATATAATGGTCCGACCCAGCGCCGACGGACTCACTCGTCGGCCTTACCCGGACCGGCATTGAGGCATTCGCCCACTGGCCACGCAGCCCCCGGTCCCCACCCGTTTCCGGTTTCAGCTTTTCCGACGACCCTGTCGCCACAGGGGGGTGGTGTCCGATGCAAAGAGGAGATCGAAAATGAGACAGCAAACGCCTACCTTGGCTCGTACCTGGCCTATCGCCCGCGCCGATGAGGTTGAAGATCGCCCCTTCCAGGTGTTTACCCAGCGCGACCTCGACCGTATCGAGCCGCTCACACGCATGCCGGAAGCCGCCCGCTTCGAGATGAAGGTGGTGTCCACCGTGCTGCCGTTCCGCGTGAACCAGTATGTCGTCGACGAACTGATCGACTGGGATCGGGTCCCCGACGATCCGATCTACCAGCTGACCTTCCCGCAGCGCGGCATGCTGACCGACGCGCACTTCGACCGTATTGCCAGCCTCTATCGCGAAGGCGCCGACAAGGCCACGATCGAAGCGGCTGCGCACGAGGTGCGGCTGGAGCTCAATCCCCATCCTGCGGACCAGATGGAGATGAACATGCCGCGCGATGCCGAGGGCAACCGCATCGAAGGCATTCAGCACAAGTACCGCGAAACCGTGCTGTTCTTCCCCAGCCAGGGGCAGACCTGCCACAGCTACTGCACCTTCTGTTTCCGCTGGGCACAGTTCGTCGGCGACAAGACGCTGCGCATCGCGGCGTCCGAAGCGCGGATGCTGCACGGCTATCTGCGCGATCATGACGAAGTCACCGACCTGCTGTTTACCGGTGGCGATCCGATGGTGATGAAGACCAAGCACCTGCAGGGCTATCTCGAGCCCCTGCTGGCGCCGGAGTTCGATCACATCCAGACCGTCCGCATCGGCACCAAGGCGCTCAGCTTCTGGCCCCATCGCTTCCTTGGCGCAGCGGATGCCGACGAGCTCATCGACCTGCTCGAGCGCATGGTCAAGGCCGGCAAACATGTGGCCTTGATGGCGCATTACAACCACTGGCGCGAAATGGAAACGCCGGCTGCGCGCGCAGCGATCCGGCGTATTCGGGCGACCGGCGCGGTCATCCGTGCGCAGGGCCCCCTGATCCGGCACATCAATGACGACCCCGCTGTGTGGGCGCGGATGTGGAAGACGCAGGTGAGCCTGGGCATTGTTCCCTACTACTTCTTCGTGGAGCGCGACACTGGTGCGCGCAACTATTTCGAGGTGCCGCTGGCGCGGGCGTGGGAGATCTATCGCGAAGCCATCCAGCAGGTCTCCGGTCTGGCCCGCACCGCGCGTGGCCCGAGCATGAGCGCAAGCCCGGGCAAGGTCGAAGTGCAGGGCGTGTCCGAGATCAATGGCGAGAAAGTGTTCGTGCTGCGCTTCATCCAGGGCAGGAACCCGGACTGGGTGCAACGCCCCTTCTTCGCGAAATACGACGAGGAAGCGACCTGGCTGCATCACCTCAAGCCTGCTTTTGGCGAGGAGAAGTGGTTCTGGGAGGACGAATACGACGCCATTCGCGATGACAAGGTTGGTGCCGAGGTCTGATCAGGCCGACAGCAGATACGCTGATGTGAAAACCGGGCCCGGATCATCGGGCCCGTTTCTGTTGACGTGGGCCTCAATCGCCGGATGATACGCAGACTGGCAGGCGGAGAGCTGCGATGCGTTTCGATAATGGCAGGGAAAGCAGCAATATCGAGGACCGACGGGGGCAGAGTGCGCCTCGGCGGGGGATTGGCGGGCGCGGCCGGATCGGGGTCGGTACCATCGTGCTGGCGCTGGTGGCCATGTATTTCGGCATCGATCCCAGTGTGGTGCTCAACGGCGCCGGTGTGATGAATCCGCCGGAGGCTGAGATGAGGCGCCCCCAAGTCTCAAGCGGGCCAGGGGCCGACGATGCGGCCCGCTTCGTGTCAATGGTGCTGGCCGATACCGAGGATACCTGGACTGAGGTGTTCAATGCCGGCGGGCGGCGCTATCAGGCGCCGCGGCTGGTCCTGTTCAGCGGCGCGACACAGAGTGCATGTGGTCTCGGGCAGGCGGCGATGGGGCCGTTCTACTGTCCGGCCGACAGCAAGATCTATCTCGACCTGAATTTCTTCAACGAACTGCGTGACCGTTTTCGTGCGCCCGGAGACTTTGCCCAGGCTTACGTCATCGCACATGAGGTCGGCCATCACGTGCAGAATCAACTCGGCCTCTCTGCCAAGGTGCAGGAGGCGCGCCAACGCCTGTCCGAGCGCGAAGGCAATCTGCTATCGGTAAAGCTCGAACTGCAGGCGGACTGTCTGGCCGGCGTATGGGCGCATCATGCGGACCGCAGCCGGCAGGTGCTGGAAGCGGGCGACGTGGACGAGGCGCTGGCGGCAGCGGCCGCGACCGGTGACGATCACCTGCAGAAACAGGCGCGAGGCTACGCTGTTCCCGACAGCTTCACTCACGGCACTGCTGCCCAGCGCGCGCAGTGGTTTCGCAATGGGCTGAATGCGGGCACCTTGCGCTCGTGCGACACATTCAGTGTCGCAACGCGCTGATTAATCAGGCTTCAACCCGCAGCCAGACGGGCGAAAGCGTCGACGACTTCCGGTGGCGCCTGCACCAGTTCGATCAGTACGCCTTCACCACCGATAGGGAACTCTTCATTGCCTTTCGGGTGCAGAAAGGTGATGTCGAAGCCCGCTGCGCCACGGCGAATACCGCCGGGCGCAAAGCGCACGCCTTGCGCGCTGAGCCACTCCACGGCCTTGGGCAGATCGTCGATCCACACGCCGACATGGTTCAGTGGCGTGGTGTGTACCGCAGGCTTCTTTTCCGGGTCGAGCGGTTGCATCAGATCGACTTCGACCTTGAACGCGCCAGCGCCCATGGCGCAGATGTCCTCGTCGACGTTCTCGCGCTCGGACACGAAGTTGCCGGTGACCTCGAGACCGAGCATGTCGACCCACAGGGTCTTGAGCTTCTCCTTGCTCGGGCCGCCAATGGCGATCTGCTGGATGCCGAGGGTCTTGAACGGGCGCTGGGACATGGCAAAGCCTCCTGTCAGTATATGGATTAAGAATTCATAATTATAGGGCGGAATCGCTTGTGCCGCGGCATGCCCGCATCGGCCTCGCGGCCACCTTTTTTCTATTCCCAGCTGACCTGCGTGGAGAACAGATAGCCCGCCCCATACACGGTCTTGATCAGCTTCGGGTTGTGGGGGTCGTCGTCGAGTTTGCGGCGCAGACGCGAGATGCGTACATCAATGCTGCGATCGAAGGGGTCGACATCGCGCTCGCCCAGCAACTGTTCGCGCGAGAGGATCTTGTTCGGACGCTGCAGCAAGGTGGTGAGCAGGCCGGCTTCAGCAGCCGAAAGGCTGACTTCGCGACCGTCGTTTGCCGTCAGCGTGTGCTGTCCGCTGTCGAACAGCCACGAGCCGAAGCGCGCAAGGTTGCGTTCGACTGGTTCGACCGGGGCCGCGCGCTGATAACGGCGCAGGATGGAGCGTACGCGGGCGACCAGTTCGCGCGGCTCGAAGGGCTTGACGATATAGTCGTCGGCGCCCAGCTCGAGGCCGAGTACGCGGTCGGTCACGTCGTTGCGCCCGGTCAGGATCAGCACTGCGCACGGGCTGCCCTCCTGAAGTTCGCGCACCACCTGCATGCCGTCCATGTCGGGCAGGCCGAGGTCGACGATGCACAGGTCGGGCGCCGCCTGGCGCGCCCGCACCAGCAACTGGCGACCGGTTGATAGATGTTCGCAGCGAAAGCCGTACTCCGCGAGACTGGCGCAGATCAGGCGGGCGATCTCCGTCTCGTCTTCGAGTACGAAGATGCGCGGCGTTCCGGACTCGGGGGGGGTGCTGTTCATTTCAGCGGGTCTCCTCGGGCGGATCAAGTTCGTTCAGGGCTGCGGCAAGTGCAGTCTGGTCGAAGGGTTTTCGCAGCACCGGAATGCCGGCGCTGAGCGATTCTTCGTCGTCCTTTGCGCTCGCATAACCGGTGATCAGCAGAATGGGCAGATCGGGATGATGCTTCAGCGCGTGCGCGGCGAGTTCGCGCCCACCCACGCCCCCGGGCATTACCGTGTCGCTGATCAGCAGCGCAATATCCTCGATGTTCTCGAGTAGCGGCAAGGCCTCCATGCCGTTTTCGGCTTCGATCACGACGTGGCCAAGCGCAGTCAGCTGAAGGCGGATGATCTTGCGTACGTCGGGTTCGTCCTCGACCAGCAGCACCGGCCCCTGGCTCAGTCGCGGTGACATGACAGTGCGCTCGACCTGCACTGCGCTGGTGTCTGGTGGTGTCGAGCGGGGCAGCACGAAGCGCACATTGGTGCCCTTGCCCTGGGTGCTCACGACCCGGATGTTGCCCCCGGACTGGCGGACAAAACCGTAGACCATCGATAGCCCGAGACCGCTGCCGCTGCCGAAGGGCTTGGTGGTGAAGAAGGGTTCAAACACGCGCTGCAGCAATTCAGGCTCGATACCGCTGCCGGTATCGGTGACGTCGATCTGCACGTATTTGCCGGGCGGCGCTTCAACCAGGCGCGCGACGTAGGTGTCGATGTCGCGTTCGGATACGGTGATGGTCAGTTCGCCGCCGTCGGGCATCGCGTCGCGCGCATTGAGAGCGAGGTTGAGCAGCGCGTTCTCCAGTTGGTGCGGATCGACAAGGGCGAACAGGGGCTCGCCGGGCAGGCGCAGACGGACCTTGATCGCCTCCGTGAGCGAGCGCACCAGCAAGTGCGTCATGTTGTGCACCAGCGCACCGACCTCGACGCTGGTGGGTTCGAGCGGTTGCCGGCGGGAGTAGGTGAGCAGGCGCCGGATGAGTTCGGCGCCGCGGCGCGCTGCCTGCATCGCCGGGTCGACGTGATCGGCCGAGTGCGCGGGGCCGAGCTGGGTCTGCAGGGCAGACAGGTTGCCGATGATGATGGTGAGCAGGTTGTTGAAGTCGTGGGCCAGACCGCCGGTGAGCTGGCCGACCGCTTCCATCTTCTGCGCCTGGATCAGGGCCGCCTGGTTGGCCTTTTGCTCGGTGATGTCGATGGACAGCACGAAGAATCCCTGGAAGCCTCCTTCCACCGAGACGTCGGGCACCACGACGCTGCGCGCATGCACCGTACGTCCGTCGGCGGTCGTGCGCGAATATTCATAGCTGACGCGCTCGCCGCAAGCAGCTTCGTCGAGATAGGGCCTGACCGCTGCGTAGGCATCGGGGCCGAACACCTCTTCGACGCTGCGTCCGACGATGCTCTCCTTGCTCAGGCCGAACCATTCGGCGTAGCTGCGGTTGGCGAAGCGATAGCGCTGTCCCGCATCAACATGGGCAATGAGCGCGGGGATGGCGTCGAGGATGAGGCGCAGGCGTTCTTCGCTCTGGCGCAGCGCTCCTGCGATCTGATCCACTTCGTGATTTGCGCGTTCGAGCTCGGCGGTACGTGCCTGCACGCGTGCTTCGAGCTGGGCGTTCTGCTGCTGGATGACCGACTCGTAACGCCGCTGCTCGGTGATGTCGGTCCATAAGGTGACGAAGCCGAGGTTGGGGATGGGCACGCCGCGTACCGCCAGCACCTTGCCATTGGGGCGCGCGCGTTCGATGTAGTGAGGCTGGAAGGCGCGGGCGGAAGCCATGCGCTGGAGCACCAGGGTGTCGATGTCGCCCGGGCCATACTCTCCGCGTTCGGCGTTGAAGCGGACGAATTCCTCGAAGGGCGTGCCGACCCGCACCATGGATTCGGGGAAGTCGAGCAGGCGCAGCATCGCCTTGTTCCAGGTCACCAGCTTGGGGGTGGCGTCGAACACGGCGATCGCCTGGTCGAGCAGATCCAGTCCGGCCAGCAGCAGATCGTAGCGCCGGCGTTGTTCCGGCGTCAGTGCGGTATTGCTGCCTTGCTCCATGCGTTGATTGCCCCTCCTGCGAATTTGCATTTCTTGTGTGGAGGCGACAGCTTTCGTCACGCGCACGGATTCAGGTCCGGCCTCCATTTGTACTCATTAGTGTGCCCTAAGTTGACGTCGACGTTAATCGATCCTGTATGAAAACGTGGATTAGTGCTCAACCTGCCTTTGTCGGTCCGCGCCTGCTGGCGGCGGCCGGCGTGGCGAGGCGGTTTCGAAAATGTTCGGGTGAAACACCGGACCAGGCGACGAACGCGCGGTAGAAGGCTGACGGATCGGCATAACCGAGATCGGCTGCAAGCCCGGCGATCGACTGCCGCGTCTTGGTCAGGCGGGCAAAGGCAATATCGCGGCGGGTCGCGTCCTTGATGGCGCGAAAGCTTGAGCCTTCTTCCTCAAGGCGGCGGGCAAGGGTGCGGGGCGACACGTGCAGGCGTGCGGACACGGCTTCGAGTGAGAGGTTGTCCGGCAGGGCGTCGCGCACCAGGTCGCGGACCCGGAACACCATCTCGCGGTCACGTCGGTAGAGCATGCTGATCTTGCCCGGCGCGCCCTCGAGAAAGCTCTCCAGTGCGGCCTCGTCACGGCGGATCGGGAGATCGAGCAGATTGGCCTGAAACCGGGCGCAAAGCGCCGTCGCATCGAAGCTGGAGTGCTCTGTGTACACGAGCGCATAGTCGTCCGCGTGGGCCGGACGGGCGTAGGGAAAACTTACGGCGTCGAGTGCGATGCCGCGACCGACGAACCAGCACGCCACGCCGTGCAGCAGGCGTAGCAGCCATTCGAGCGCGAACACCCGGGCCGGATCATTGCGCCCGGCGGCTATCGGCGTGACTTCGATGATGCGCAGTTCGGCGCGCTGCCCGTCGCGCTGGACGCTGACATCGAGGTCGGGCAGGACGATGTGGAGAAATCGGCGTGCGCGAACCAGCGCTTCGGCGAGGCTCGTCGTGCCCATCATGCCCCTGCACAGGAACTCGAAGCTGCCCGGCGCCATCTTGTGCGAGAACAGGCCGAAGCCTTCGTCGTCGAGTTCGGCCACGATCAGGTTGTACAGCTTTGCATAGCGTTCGACCGGAATACGATTGGCGGCATCTGCAAGATCGATTCCGGCTCCGTTCAACAGGGCGGTCTCGTCGCGACCCTGTCGACGCAGGCCGGAAAGCATGCCGGTCACAAATCCCCTTGCGACGGATGCTCTGGCTCGACTGCGACGTGGAGACGCAACGGCGTTGCGCGGGGAAGCTTCGTTCATGGCCTCGTTGCGGTTTGGAGTGTATTCGTGTCTTTGGCGGATTTTGCACGATTGACGTCGATTGCGGCAATGGCATTCCATCCGGATGGCTTCTAAGATGTCATCATCAGACTCTATAAGCGGGGGAGACAAACATGACCGATCTGAGCGTGGCCCAGAAGCTTCAGCCCTACAAGCCGAAAAACAAGGTGCGTTTCGTTACTGCGGCCGCCCTGTTTGACGGCCATGATGCCTCAATCAACATCATGCGGCGCATTCTGCAATCAACCGGCGCAGAAGTGATCCACATGGGTCATAACCGTTCGGTCGGCGAGATCGTCAACGCCGCATTGCAGGAAGATGTGCAGGGCATCGCCATTACCAGCTACCAGGGCGGCCACGTCGAATTCTTCAAGTACATGATTGACCTGCTCAAGGCTAATGGTGGCGAGAGCATCAAGGTCTTCGGTGGTGGTGGTGGGGTGATCGTTCCCTCCGAGATCAGGGAGCTCCACGATTACGGCGTGACCCATGTGTTCTCGCCCGAAGACGGTGCCAAGTACGGCCTGCAGGGCATGATCAACAGCGTGGTGGAGCGCTCCGACATCGATCTGACAAGCGCCGCGCCGAAGAAGGTGGACGAGGTGCTCAAGGCGCTGGCCAAGGGTGATCGCCGTGCCCTGGCGCAGATCATCACCGCGCTCGAGAACGGTGGTTATGGCGAAGACGTGCGCAAGGCTCTCATCGACGCTGCGGCCAAGACCAAGGTGCCGACACTCGGCATCACCGGCACCGGCGGTGCCGGCAAGTCCTCGCTCACCGACGAACTCGTGCGCCGTTTCCGGCTCGATCAGGACGACAGGCTCAAGCTCGCCATCGTCTCCATCGACCCTTCGCGCAAGCGTACCGGCGGCGCGTTGCTCGGTGATCGCATCCGCATGAACGCGATCGAGCACGAGAACATCTTCATGCGCTCGCTCGCCACCCGCGACACCGGCTCCGAAGTGTCCGCCGCGCTGCCCGAGGTGATCGCTGCGTGCAAGCTCGCGGGTTTTGATCTCGTCATTGTCGAGACCTCCGGCATCGGTCAGGGCAACGCCGCGATCGTGCCTTTCGTTGATAAGTCGCTGTACGTGATGACGCCCGAGTTCGGTGCCGCCAGCCAGCTCGAGAAGATCGACATGCTCGACTTCGCCGATTTCGTCGCCATCAACAAGTTCGACCGCAAGGGCTCGGAAGACGCGCTGCGCGACGTGCGCAAGCAGTACCAGCGCAACCGCGAATTGTTCGCCTCCCCGACCGACGAGATGCCGGTATTCGGCACCATGGCGGCGCGTTTCAACGACGACGGCGTGACTGCGCTGTACCAGGCGATGCTGCCCGCGCTGATCAAGGCCGGTCTCAAGGCCAAACCGGGCAAGCTGCCGGTTGTGAGTACCCGTGCGTCCAGCCAGGGCCGGGCGATCGTGCCGGCCGAGCGCATCCGCTATCTGGCCGAAATCGCCGACACCGTGCGCGGCTACCACACGCACATCGAACAGCAGGCACGCGTTGCCCGCGAGCGTCAGTCGCTGAAGATCGCCAAGTCACTGTTCGCGGAATGTGGCAAGCCGGGTGAGCACTTCGACGAGCTGATCAACTGGAAGAACGGCGAACTCACGCCGGCAGCGCAGAAACTGCTTGAGCAGTGGCCGACGACCAAGGCCCTGTATGCCGCCGACGAGTACGTGGTAAAGATCCGCGACAAGGAGATCCGCACCCAGCTCACCTCGCAGTCGCTGTCGGGCAGCAAGATCCGCAAGGTCGCGCTGCCGAACTTCGACGACGAAGGCGAAACGCTGAAATTCCTGATGAAGGAAAATGTCCCCGGCTCCTTCCCCTTCACCGCCGGCGTGTTCGCGTTCAAGCGCGAAGGTGAGGACCCGACGCGGATGTTTGCCGGCGAAGGCGATGCCTTCCGCACCAACCGCCGCTTCAAGCGTGTGTCCGAAGGCATGCCGGCGCACCGTCTGTCGACCGCGTTCGACTCGGTCACGCTGTACGGCTGCGACCCCGACCTGCGCCCCGACATCTACGGCAAGATCGGCAACTCGGGCGTGTCCATCGCCACGCTCGACGACATGAAGGTGTTGTACGACGGCTTCGACCTGTGCGCGCCGACCACTTCGGTGTCGATGACGATCAACGGCCCTGCCCCGATCATTCTGGCCTTCTTCTTCAACACCGCGCTCGACCAGCAGGTCGCCAAGTTCAAGGCCGACAACGGCCGCGAACCGACCGAGGACGAATACGCCAAGATCCGTGCGTGGACGCTGTCGTCGGTGCGTGGCACGGTGCAGGCTGACATCCTGAAGGAAGATCAGGGCCAGAACACCTGCATCTTCTCCACCGAGTTTGCGCTCAAGATGATGGGCGACATCCAGGAGTACTTCGTTCATCACCAGGTGCAGAATTTCTACTCGGTGTCGATCTCCGGCTATCACATCGCCGAGGCCGGTGCGAACCCGATCAGCCAGCTTGCCTTCACGCTGTCGAACGGCTTCACCTACGTCGAAAGCTATCTGGCGCGCGGCATGCAGATCGACGACTTCGCGCCCAATCTGTCCTTCTTCTTCAGCAACGGCATGGACCCGGAATACTCGGTGATCGGCCGCGTCGCCCGCCGCATCTGGGCGGTGGCGATGAAGAACAAGTACGGCGCCAATGAGCGCAGCCAGAAGCTGAAGTACCACGTGCAGACCTCGGGCCGCTCGCTGCATGCGCAGGAGATGGACTTCAACGACATCCGCACCACGCTGCAGGCGCTGATCGCGATCTACGACAACTGCAACTCGCTGCACACCAACGCCTACGACGAAGCGATCACGACGCCGACCGAGGAGTCCGTGCGCCGCGCCATGGCCATCCAGCTGATCATCAACCGCGAGTGGGGCGTCGCCAAGAAT
>JALNWS010000027.1 GCA_023230755.1 Azoarcus sp. | reverse complement strand
CTTTACTTACACGACCGGCCGTGCGCACTGGGAGGTTCTGCTGCGCGCCCGTGCGATTGAGAACCAGTGCTACGTCATGGCGCCTGCGCAAGGCGGCGAGCACCCGGGTGGCAGGGTGACCTGGGGGCATACGATGATCATCGACCCCTGGGGGGAAGTGCTGGGTGTGCTCGACAAGGGGCCCGGTGTGGTGACGGCGGACGTGGATTTCGCCCGTCTGGCTTCGCTGCGCGACAGCCTGCCGGCGCTGCGCCACCGCTGTCTCGGCGAGCTGGCAGCCCGTGCCTGAGTGGCACAACGATCGAATTCGCGCAAACCGGGTCAAAGCGGTAGCGCCTAAACTGGATACATGATGAGCAAGAATCCCCTGAAAGTTGCCGACAAATACCTGCTCTCTCCTTATGGACTGGGTGAGGCCGAGCTGGAAAAGGTGTTCCGCAAGCTGATGCGGCACCAGATTGATTACGCCGACCTGTACTTCCAGTATCAGCGTTCCGAGGCATGGAGTCTTGAGGAGGGGATCGTCAAGTCGGGCAGTTTCGACATCGAGCAAGGTGTCGGTGTGCGGGCCATCAGTGGCGAAAAGACCGCCTTTGCCTATTCGGACGACATCTCGCTGGATGCGCTTGTTGGCGCTGCGACGGCAACGCGTGCGATCGCCGACGTTGGCGATCGGCGCAAGGCAGTGATCACTCCTTACAAGACGCGTAGCCGCTTGTATCGTGCGGACGATCCGCTCGATTCGCTCGATGACACCGCCAAGGTGAAGCTGCTGGAGCGGCTGGAGAGTTTTGCCCGCGGCGAAGACCCGCGCGTCACCCAGGTCATGGCGCACATCGCCGGCTCCTGGGAGGTCGTGCTGGTAGCACGCAACGATGGCCATATGGCCGCCGATGTGCGTCCGCTGGTGCGGGTTTCGATCACGGTGATCATGGAGTCCAACGGTCGCCGTGAGCAGGGCAGTGCGGGCGGGGGCGGACGTTACGACTACGGCTACTTCTGTGACGAGCGCCTCCGCGACTACGCCAGGGCTGCGGTGCATCAGGCCAGCGTCAATATCGATGCCGACCCGGCGCCGGCCGGCACCATGCCGGTGGTGCTCGGCCCGGGCTGGCCGGGTATCCTGTTGCACGAGGCAATCGGACACGGGCTTGAGGGCGATTTCAACCGCAAGGGCAGTTCGGCGTTTGCCGGCCGTATCGGCCAGCAGGTCGCCGCACGTGGCGTTACGGTGGTCGATGACGGCACCATCCCGGACCGTCGCGGCTCCCTGAGTATCGACGACGAAGGCAACCCGACCGAAAATACCGTGCTGATCGAAGACGGCATCCTTACCGGCTACATGCAGGACACGATGAATGCCCGCCTGATGGGCATGGCGCCAACCGGCAACGGTCGACGCGAGTCCTATGCCCACCTGCCGCTGCCGCGCATGACCAATACCTACATGCTCAATGGCGACAAGGATCCGGCAGAGATCATCAAGTCGGTCAAGAAGGGCTTGTATGCGGCAAACTTCGGCGGCGGACAGGTCGATATTACGTCGGGCAAGTTCGTGTTTTCGACCTCCGAGGCCTACCTGATCGAGAACGGCAAGGTGACGCGTCCGGTGAAGGGTGCAACCCTGATCGGTAACGGCCCCGATGTACTGACCCGGGTGAGCATGATCGGCAACGACATGGCGCTCGATCCCGGTGTCGGCACGTGCGGCAAGGACGGTCAGAGCGTGCCGGTGGGGGTCGGACAACCGACCTTGCGTATCGACGGACTGACGGTCGGCGGCACCGCCTGAGCGGTACTCAGCCCCCCGCGCCGCGAGTTGAATCGCAGCTGCGGCGAAATTGCGCAGGATCGAGCTGGTGGCGCTGCAGCAGGCGATAGAATTCGGTGCGATTGCGTTCCGCCAGCCGGGCTGCGTCCGACACATTGCCGCCGGTCAATGACAGTAGCTGGGTCAGGTAGTCGTGTTCGAAGCGCGCTTTCGCGTCGGCATAGCTCAGGCGTTTGAACGAGCTGCCGTGCAGCGCCCGCTCGACCTGCGCCAGCGAGATCTGCGTGCCCGTACTCAGGGCACAGACCTGCTCGATCACATTCTGCAACTCACGGATGTTTCCCGGCCAGTCGGCAACACACAGGGCTTGCATGGCCCGGGACGAGAATCCGCGCAGACGCTTTCCGTCGCGTCGCGCAATCTCTTCCAGGAAGTGTGCGGCAAGCAAAGGGATGTCTTCGCGCCGCTCGTCGAGCGAGGGCAGACGCAGGCCGACGACCTTGATCCGGTAATAGAGATCCTCGCGAAAGCGTCCTTCGGCCCGCGCGCTGTGAAGGTCGCAATGCGTGGCCGACAGAATGCGCACATCGACCGGCCGGCTGTGTGTGGCGCCGACCGCCCGCACCGAGCGCTCCTGTAACACCCGCAGGAGCTTGCTCTGCAGCGTCAGCGGCATGTCTCCGATTTCGTCGAGAAGCAGTGTCCCCCCGTTGGCGGCCTCGAACAGGCCCGGATGGGCGTTTATTGCGCCGCTGAAGGCGCCGCGGACATGACCGAACAGTTCGGATTCGAGCAGGTGTTCCGGAATGGCACTGCAGTTGATCGCGATGAAGGGGGCTGCTGCGCGCGGACTGGACTGGTGGATGAAGTGTGCCAGCAACTCCTTGCCACTGCCACTCTCTCCCTGAATCAGCACGCTCGCATCGGTATTGGCAAGCATCCGCGCTTCATCCAGCAAAGTCTGCATGCGCTCGCTGCGGCTGATGATGGCCTGTCCGGCGCTGCTGCCGGTCGCGCGTGTGGTCGGCTGCGGCAGATGCGCGCGACGGCTTGTGCGGTCGGAAGACGGTTGGAGGAGCATTGGCTGATGGGGTCGTCTATGCTTCGAGTGGTAAAACGCAACGAACCGAGTGTAGGCGGGGCGGGCGGCTGCCTCCGGTAAGCAAGTGCAAGATGATGTTTCAATGCCGGGTCGTCGCCGTTTCACGACATCGGGAAGTGTATTTGCAGCAAGCTATTCATCCTTCGCGGCCAGCATCTGTCGCCTGGAGGCGACACATTCGCATGTGTCGCACGGGCGCGTGGAGTGATGCTGCGCGTCGTCCGCCTTCAGGTTATTGTTGTGTAATGCTTTTTCGTGCCGGGTACGGTGCTTGCAATACGCTGCCTTGATGCTCCATCCCGGAGCGTCGCCTCAATCAGGAGATGCCATGTTCAACAAGCCCAGCATGTTCCCCAAATCTGCCGAACCCGCTGTAGGACGCAGTTCAAGGCCTGTCGGCAGCACTTCGCCGGCGCTTACGACGAGTACGACGTCTTCCGGCGCGAGCGCATCGCCGAGTACGGTGTCGCCTGCGCCCGACAGTGTGTCAAAACCCGTGGAGCCGGGCCTGAACCGGGCCGAGGTGGGCGCAGGTGCGGCGGAAGCGACGGGCAGCCGCTTGATCGTCGGTCCTGACGTCAAGCTCAAGGGGGCCGAGATTCTCGATTGCGACACGCTGGTGGTCGAAGGTCGCGTCGAGGCGACGATGGACAGCCGGGTGATCCGTATTGCCGAAGCGGGCGCCTTCAGTGGCAAGGTCGGGATCGACATCGCCGAGATTCATGGCGTGTTCGAAGGCGAGTTGACCGCTCGGGAGCAGTTGTTCATCCATTCCACCGGCCGGGTCAGCGGCAAGATCCGCTATGGACGTATTCTGATCGAGGAGGGCGGCGAAGTGTCGGGCGATGTTCAGCCACTTGCAGCCGCAGGGAAGTCCGAGCAGCGCCCGCAGGACAAGCCTTCAAGTCAGGAAATGAAGTCGTTGACGGCCGTGGCCGGCTGATTGCGCGCCGTCGGGCGCGGTTTTCAGTTGGGCGTTACCGCGCCCTCGCTGGCCGCAAGACGTGTGGGCGTCCATGACCAGTGGCGCTCCCAGGCGGTGCGCACCAGGTTGGGGTAGGTCGGCTTGCCCAGGCTGCCGTTGTATCGCCCCAGGGCACGGTAGAGGTCGCCTTTCTCGATATCGAGATAGTGGCGGAGAATGGTGCAGCCGTAACGCAGGTTCGTGCGCAGGTGGAACAGGTTGTCCTCCTCGCGCCCGATGACCTTCAGCCAGAACGGCATGACCTGCATGAAGCCCCGCGCCCCTGCGGAAGAGATCGCGTACTTGCGGAAATTGCTCTCGACCTGAATCAGTCCGAGCACCATCTGGGGGTCGAGTCCGGCTCGTGTCGCCTCGTAATGAATCGACGTGAGCAGTTCGGTGCGGTAGTTCTCGTCGGGGATGCGTTTTTCCAGTCTGCGCGACATGTCGCTCAGCCACCGGGCGCGTTCGCCTGCGTCCCCGATCGGCAAGGTCGGCGGGGCCGCGTCACTGACCGCTTCATACAGGGCTGCGCGCACGCTCGCCGCGAGCGGTTCGTACTGCTGCGCGCCCGCAAATGCCTGGCTCGCAGCAAGTGACAGCAGCACCGCCCCCAGCAGGCGGCGCGTGTTCCGGAAAGGGCGCGAGGTGGTCATGAGATTGGGGGCTGGCCGGCTCAGGCGCGCAGCCGAGCGATGACGTGGGCGGCGATGTCTGCAGGCGCGAGCTTGTGTTGCTCGCCATCGCGCCGGGTCTGGTACTCGACCATGCCTTCCTTCAGTCCGCGATCGCCAATCGTGATCCGGTGCGGGATGCCGATCAGTTCCCAGTCGGCAAACATGACGCCGGGACGCTCGTCACGATCGTCAAGGATGACATCGATACCGGCACTTTTCAGCGTCTCGTAGAGCCTGGTCGCTTCGTCGCGCACAAGTTCGGACTTGCCCCAGCCGACGCCGCAGATCACCACCTCGAACGGCGCGATCGCGGCGGGCCAGATGATTCCGCGCTCATCATGGTTTTGCTCGATGGCGGCACCGACGATGCGGGTTACCCCGATGCCGTAGCAGCCCATCTCGAAGTGCTTTGGCTTGCCGTCAATATCGAGGAAGCTCGCATTCATCGCTTTTGAATACTTGTTGCCGAGATAGAACACATGGCCTACCTCGATACCGCGCTGGATGGCGAGCACACCCTTGCCGTCGGGTGAGGGGTCGCCCTCGACCACATTGCGGATATCAGCAACGAAATCGGGTTCGGGCAGATCGCGCCCCCAGTTCACGCCCGTGTAATGGAAGTCTTCCTCGTTGGCGCCACAGATGAAGTCGGACATGTTGGCAACGCTGCGGTCGGCAACAATGCGTACAGGCTTCCTGAGCCCGATCGGGCCCAGATAGCCAGGCTTGCAGCCGAAGTGCTCGATGATCTCGGCCTCCGTCGCAAAGCGGAAATCGCTTCCCAGGCCTTCGATCTTGCCGGCCTTCACTTCGTTCAGCGAGTGGTCGCCGCGGACCAGCAGCAGCCACACGGTGGTCTTGACGATCTCGCCCTTGTCGTCGCTCTCGTCGCTTGCCAATACGAGCGATTTGACCGTCGTATCGAGCCCAACCTGAAGCAGGTCGGCGACATCGGCACAGGTCGCCTTGCCCGGGGTTGGCGTCTTCTCGAGTGCGATCCGAGCTTCGCCGCGCGCGGCTTGCAGGGCGAGCGCCTCGGCGAGTTCGATATTGGCAGCGTAGTCGGAGTCCGGGCAATAGACGATGGCGTCCTCGCCGGTCTCGGCAATCACCTGGAATTCGTGCGAGCGGTCTCCGCCAATGGCGCCGGTGTCGGCCGCAACGGCTCGATATTCGAGGCCGATACGGTCGAAGATCCGGCAGTAGGTGGCATACATGTTGTCGTAGCTGCGGCCGGCAGCGTCCATGTCGCGGTCAAAGGAGTAGGCGTCCTTCATCACGAACTCGCGACCGCGCATCACACCGAAGCGGGGGCGACGCTCGTCGCGGAACTTGGTCTGGATCTGATAGAAGTTCTTCGGCAGCTGCCGATAGCTCTTCAGCTCCTGGCGAGCGATGTCGGTCACCACCTCTTCCGAGGTCGGCTGCATGGCGAAGTCGCGGTCGTGACGGTCCTTGAAGCGCAGCATCTCGGCACCCATCTTGTCCCAGCGCCCTGTCTCCTGCCACAGCTCGGCGGGTTGCACGATCGGCATGACGATCTCCATCGCACCGGCGCGATCAAGTTCGTCGCGGATGATGGCCTCGACCTTGCGAATCGAACGCAGACCCATCGGCATGTAGTTGTAGATGCCCGCGGCGACCTTGCGGATCATGCCTGCGCGCAGCATCAGCTTCTGGCTGACGACTTCGGCGTCGGAGGGGGCTTCCTTGAGGGTGAACAGGTGAAACTGGCTGGCGCGCATGGGAATTTCGTCGGATTGTAGTGTCGAATCGGTGAATTCTAGCGTATGCCGGCGCCGGGGTGCGGAGGTCGCGCCAAGCGGTTTGCAGGGAACGACGGATGGAGCGTGCTTTCAAAGTGGTCGCAAGTGTGGAAAAATCCATGTCAACTAAGCCAAATTGAAGGTTTGATCATGCTCGATCGTGAAGGCTATCGCCCGAACGTCGGCATCATCCTGGTCAACACGCGTAATGAGGTGTTTTGGGGTAAACGCATTCGTGAACACTCGTGGCAGTTCCCGCAAGGTGGCATCAAGCACGGCGAAACGCCGGAGCAGGCCATGTACCGGGAATTGTTCGAGGAGGTCGGTTTGCGCCCGGAGCACGTCAAGATCCTTGGCCGCACACGCGGCTGGTTGCGCTATGACGTTCCCAAACACTGGATAAAGCGGGAATGGCGCAACACCTATCGTGGACAGAAGCAGATCTGGTTTCTGTTGCGACTGGTGGGGCGTGATACGGATGTATGCCTGCGCGCCAGTACTCACCCGGAGTTCGATGCGTGGCGTTGGAACGACTTCTGGGTTCCGCTCGATGCGGTCATCGAGTTCAAGCGGCAAGTGTACCAATTGGCGCTTACCGAACTGTCCAGGGTGTTGTTTCGCGCTCGCTCTTTCGAGTTGCCCGATGCCTACCGGCTTGACGAAGGGCCCACCGCCTGACGCGGAGGGTTCGCGTTCGTTCATCTTGCAGATATGGGGCCACAGGCCCCGTAACGGGAGCTATTGTCTTGAATCTCCGTAATGTGCGTCGCGTGCTGCTCGGGCTGGTGACGCCCGCGCTGTTATCTGTGCTGCCATCGTCGAACGTGTTTGCGCAGGAATCGTTCGAAGACCGCGTTGCCAACTGGACGGAAGGTGATGTGGTCATGCCGGCTGCGCCTTCCGAAGGCAGTCTGCAAGAGTTCTTTGTCAGCGCGTCATCGCCGAACCGTTTCATGTTCGACCGCGATACGCTCACCGTTGGTGCAGATGGGGTCGTGCGCTATGTGCTGGTGATTCGCACCCCGGGTGGCGCCGAGAACGTCACGTTCGAGGGGATCCGCTGCAACACGAACGAGCGCCGGATTTATGCCAGCCGCAGCAATCGTAGTGAGTGGGTGCCGGTCAAGGGGAGCGAATGGGTACCTATCCTCGACAATACCTACAACCGGCCCCGTGCCGCGCTGGCGTACGAACTGTTCTGCGACGGGCCGGCACCTCCGCGAAGTGTCGATGAGGTGCTGCGCCGCCTGAAGTCTGGTTACGGGACGATGGCGAACCCAATGCAGGGAGGCAGGTGATGCTTGATCAGGTCATCATTCAGTTCGACAAGGCATTGCGGACGGTTTTTGCGCCCGCAATGACGGTCAGGCCGGTGCCTGGCAATGACTTGCCCGATGCGCCGCTGGACGAAGACGAGAAACGTCATGCTGCTGCACTGATGCGCGTCAATCACTGTGGCGAGATCTGTGCGCAGGCGCTTTACCAGGGGCAGGCGCTGATGTCGAAGGACGAGTCTATCCGCAAGGCGCTTGAGCAGGCCTCTCATGAAGAGACCGAGCACCTTGCCTGGACTGAGCAGCGTATTGCCGAACTCGGTGGGCGCAAGAGTCTGCTCAATCCGCTTTGGTATGGAAGTTCCCTCGCCGTCGGCATGCTTGCCGGCCGTTTCGGGGATCGTTGGAATCTCGGTTTTCTCGCGGAGACCGAGCGTCAGGTTGAGTCGCACCTCCACGGTCATCTCGAACGTCTTCCTGCGGAGGACCGCAAGTCACGGGCAATTGTCGAGCAGATGAAGACGGATGAGATCAGCCACGCCAATACTGCGGTTCGACTGGGTGCCAACGAGCTTCCAGCGCCCGTCAAGGGGTTGATGAGGCTGTTTTCGCGGGTGATGACCGAAACGGTCTACCGCGTTTGAGCGGAGGGCGCGTGGCGCCCTCCGTGCGCCGAATCATTCCGCTTCGACGATTGTCCATTCGTGTGTGATCTCGGCGGTCTTGCCGAGCATGATCGATGCCGAGCAGTACTTTTCTGCTGAAAGGTGGATTGCGCGCTCGACACTCTCGGGCTTCAGATTCTTGCCCGTAACCGTGTAATGAAAGCGGATGCGGGTAAAGATTTTCGGGTCTGTATCGGCGCGATCGGCCTCCAGCCTGACCGAGCAGTCGCGGATGTCCTGGCGTCCACGCTTGAGAATCAGCACAACGTCGAAAGCCGTGCATCCGCCCGCGCCCGCAAGCATCAATTCCATTGGTCGTGCTGCAAGGTTGCGCCCGCCGGCATCCGGGGCTCCGTCCATGTTGATCAAATGGCCGCTGCCGGTCTCGGCTCGGAAGCTCATGCCATCGACCCATTTGATGGTGCATTCCATGGTTGGTTTTCTCCTTGGGAAGTTGAAGGTTTGGCAGGGATGCCAGGATTGCAGGATTGCAGGATTGCAGGATTCTACCGAAGTGCGGCCGTGGGGCAGTAAAGCTTGATGAGTATGATTTGTGCAGTGCACAACTTCAGGGCTTGTCTGTTTATTTGAATGGCATATTAAATTTGTTTTTGTCTTTTGTTTTATTGTGAAAGGTCATATAAAACATCGGCTTGAATTTATATAAATATGACTTATGGTGTAATCAAAACATTTGTAGTGCGGCGCACAAATAACGCTTGCTCGAGCCTATCTCTTTATGGATAATTCACCTCAGTCGGATCGCAAACGTGTTGCAAAAGCAGCCAACGATCCAAAAAGTGTCTCCTCCACCCTCCTCCTTTGGTGTGGATTTAACGCAGTCCCGCAGGGGCTGCGTTTTTTTTTCTACGCTCGGTCCTGGATGCTGTGCCGGATTTCTTTCGCGCGTTCTCATTGACATGAGGTACGTGAAGGGTCTATGATTTCGAGCTTTCCGTTTGGTGGCCGGCACGCCAGGCCTGACAAGATCGAGGTTTCAAATGAAAACGTTTTCTGCCAAGCCGCACGAAGTACAGCGCGACTGGTTCGTTGTCGACGGCACGGACAAGGTGCTTGGCCGTCTTGCTTCCGAAGTGGCCCGCCGCCTGCGTGGCAAGCACAAGTCCATCTACACGCCGCACATCGATACCGGTGACTTCATTGTTGTCGTGAACGTCGAGAAGCTGCGCGTGACCGGCAACAAGGCGCTGGACAAGAAGTATTATCGCCACTCCGGCTACCCGGGCGGTATCTACGAGACCAACTTCACCAAGCTGCAGCAACGCTTCCCCGAGCGCGTGCTGGAAAAGGCCGTGAAAGGCATGCTGCCTAAGGGTCCGCTGGGTTATGCCATGCTGAAGAAGCTGAAGTGCTATGCCGGTGCCGAGCACCCGCATGCCGCCCAGCAGCCGAAAGTTCTCGAGATCTGAAGGAGCCATAAATGGCTGTGACTTACAATTACGGTACCGGTCGCCGCAAGACCGCGGTCGCCCGTGTATTCATCAAGCCGGGCTCCGGCAACATCGTCGTCAACGGCAAGCCTGTTGATGAGTTCTTTTCCCGTGAAACCGGCCGCATGATCGTGCGTCAGCCGCTGGTGCTTACCGGCAACGAAGATCGCTTTGACATCATGGTCAACGTGGTTGGTGGCGGTGAATCCGGTCAGGCCGGTGCGGTGCGTCACGGCATCACCCGTGCGCTGATCGATTACAGTGCCGACCTGAAGCCGGATCTGCGTACCGCAGGGCTGGTGACTCGCGATGCACGTGAAGTCGAGCGTAAGAAAGTCGGCCTGCGCAAAGCACGTCGCGCAAAGCAGTTCTCGAAGCGCTAATCGCGTTTTACGCTGCACGAGAAGCCGTCCTTCAGGGCGGCTTTTTGCATTTTCGGGCTTCCCGAATGTAAGGATTGCAGGGGGCGTGTGCGTCGAGGTGAAATACGGTTCGGCGTACACTGGGTGCGTAACCATGTTGATGGGGCTGCGGTTTCGCGGATCTCTGAAGTGTTGTGGTTTGGAACATGAGTATCATGTTCGTGACGCCCGGTAGTGGTTCTGTGAACCCCTGACGGAACTTGTACGGTCGGATATGATCCGACTTTGACGTGGGAGGGCGGATGGCGCATCATCGCCCCCTGCCCTTGACAGAGGAGAGAACATGAACGCAGAAGTTGAAACCCCGGACATCCTGGTATTTACCGATAACGCAGCCGGCAAGGTGCGCGAGTTGATCGAAGAGGAAGGTAATCCTTCGCTCAAGTTGCGCGTATTTGTCAGCGGTGGTGGTTGCTCGGGCTTCCAGTACGGCTTCACTTTCGATGAGGAAGTGAACGAAGATGACACCACGTTCGAAAAAAATGGCGTGATGCTGCTGGTTGATCCGATGAGTTACCAGTACCTGGTCGGCGCTGAAATCGACTATACGGAAGGCCTCGAAGGCTCGCAGTTTGTCATTCGTAACCCGAATGCAACCAGCACCTGCGGTTGTGGGTCTTCTTTCTCGGCCTGATTGATCTGGTCGGGATGAAATGAAAACGGGGCGCTGATGCGCCCCGTTTTTTTGTTTTCAGCGTGCCGGCTATCAGCGGCTTGCGACCGTGCTCTTGTAGTTGAGAAGCGCAATGCGTTGCAGCAGGGGCTCGGCGTTGCGCTTGAATTGTGCGAGTTCCTTGCCTTCGAGTGCGTCTGCGGCGGGTAGGGCAATCGTCATTGGGTCGTGCGCGACGTTGTCCACGCGCACCTCGTAGTGGAGATGAGGGCCAGTCGCCCAGCCGGTGGAGCCGACGAAGCCGATCACATCGCCCTGGTCGACTGCCATGCCGGGTTTGAGGTTGCTGCTGATCTTGTTGAGGTGGGCATAGGCGGTGGAGAGCTTGCCGCGGTGCCGGAGAACCACGATGTTGCCGTAGCCGCCCTGTCGGCCGGCAAAGGAGACGACGCCGTCAGATGTCGCCTTGACCGGGGTGCCTCGCGGTGCGCCGAAGTCGACGCCCTTGTGGGTGCGCCAGTTCTTGTGAATCGGGTGCAGGCGGCGGCCGAAGCCTGATGTGACACGGGAAAACTCAAGGGGCGAGCGCAGAAACCCTTGGCGCAGGCTGTGTCCGTCGCCCGAGTAATACAGCTCTTTGCCGTTGCCCTTGTCATGCAGTACCACGACATGGCGCTTGCCCTGATTGATGAACTCGGCTGCAAGTACGCGCCCGGAACGGACGCTTGAGCCATCGTCGTAGATGGTTTCATACACTACGCTGAAGCTGTCGCCCTTGCGCAGGTCGGTATGAAAATCGATCTCGGTGCCGAAGAGGTCCACCAGTTTGCTGGCGATGCTGTCGGGAAGCCCGGCTTCGTCGGTCGCACCGAAAAGCGAGTGGCGAATGGTGCCGGTGCGCATCTCGACCACCGTCTCAAGTGCCCCGGCTTCATCGCTGCGGACCTGAAAATCCTGATCTGCCTGATCGCGTTCGATCGTGTAGTGGCCGCCGCTCAGCGGCAAACTGATGGAAAGTACCTTGCCGTCGGGCGTGACCATGGCAGTCATCGAACGGCCTGCTCGCAGCTGACGAACGGCTTGTGAGCCGGCTTCGTCGTTCTGGATGAAGGAGAGCGTGTCGTTGTCGTCGATGCCGAGGCGGCGGAAAATCGCCGGAAGCGTGTCGCCAGGCTGAACTCTGTCGTCGTGCACATACGGCAGTGTGTGAGCTGCCTCTACGCTGACGGGGGTGATTGCAATGTCCTCGACCACGTTGCTGGCGATGAAAGGCGCAGCGGGGGAGGTCTGAGGCACGACGGCGGTTGCCGCCACGACGCCGAGGAGTGAGATGCTCGCGACGCCTGCGATGAGCCAAGGACGTTTGCTGCTAAGGAGCTTGGACGGCAGTTCGGCTAGAATCGTGGTTTTTCTGACCTGCATGATTTGACCCGGGCAAAAACTTTTTTGAGTTTAACAAAGAATTGATGCGGGCCGGTGAACGAATGACTGGAGATACATGATGAGTGAAGTGCAGGCCGCGATCGAACTGATCAAGCGCGGAGTCGACGAGCTGCTGATTGAAAGCGAACTGGTCGAGAAGCTCAAGAGCGGACGGCCGTTGCGGGTCAAGGCGGGCTTCGACCCGACTGCGCCGGATCTGCACGTGGGGCATACGGTGCTGATCAACAAGCTGCGCCATTTTCAGGAGCTGGGCCATCAGGTGTTGTTTCTGATCGGGGACTTCACGGGGATGATTGGCGACCCCAGTGGCAAGAACAGCACGCGCCCGCCACTGTCGCGCGAGCAGATTATGGAGAATGCCAGGACCTATCAGGATCAGGTATTCAAGATTCTCGATCCGGAGAAAACCGAGATCTGCTTCAACTCCGTATGGATGGAAGCGCTCGGTTCGGCGGGGATGATCCGCCTGGCTGCACAGCAGACCGTGGCACGGATGCTTGAGCGCGATGACTTTTCCAAGCGCTATGCCAACAATCAGTCGATTGCGATTCACGAGTTTCTCTACCCGCTCTGTCAGGGCTACGACTCGGTTGCAATGAAAGCTGACGTGGAACTTGGGGGCACGGACCAGCGGTTCAACCTGCTGATGGGGCGCGAACTACAGAAGCACTACGGGCAGGCGCCACAGTGCGTGGCGATGGTGCCGCTCCTCGAAGGTCTGGATGGCGTGAACAAGATGTCGAAATCCCTCGGCAACTATATCGGGATCGCCGAGGCGCCGAAGGAAATCTTCGGCAAGACGATGTCGATATCGGATACGCTGATGTGGCGCTACTTCGACTTGCTGTCCTTCCGTTCCACGGCCGAGATCGCGGGCCTGCGACGTTCGATCGACGAGGGCCGTAATCCGCGCGATGTAAAGGTGATGCTGGCGCAGGAGCTGGTTTCCCGCTTCCATGGTCAGCAGGCCGCCGAAGACGCTCTGAGTGACTTTGAGGCGCGCTTCCAGCGTAACGCAATCCCCGATGACCTTCCTGAAGTCCGGGTGGTCGTGGGCGAGGGCCTGCCAGTGTTCCAGGTCGTCAAGCAGGCGGGTTTGACGGGCACCACGTCAGAGGCAATGCGCATGATCGATCAGGGGGCGGTGCGGCTCAACGGCGAGCGCGTCGGGGATAAGGGGCTTTTGATGCAAGCTGGCGAAACCGTGGTGCTGCAGGTCGGTAAGCGCAAATTTGCTGCTGTCGTGCTCGAATGAAGGTCATGGGCTGGGCGAGTGTGGGCACATTGACGGGGGCCATATGAGGGCGGATGCGGCGCGGCCGATCGGTGTTTTTGACTCCGGGGTGGGCGGATTGACCGTGGTGCGTGCGTTGATGGAGCGGCTGCCGCTGGAGAGCATCGTCTATTTCGGGGATACCGCACGGGTGCCCTACGGGGTCAAGTCGGTTTCCACGATCGAACACTTCACCGGGCAGATCACCGATTTCCTGCTGCAGCAGGATGTGAAGATGCTGATCGTGGCCTGCAACACGATGGCCGCGGTGGCTGCCCATGTGGTTGCAGCCCGGGCCGGCGGTATTCCCGTCATCAATGTCATCGAGGCCGGAGCGCAGGCTGCAGTGACTGCGTCTCCCGCGGGCAGGATTGGTGTGATTGGAACGCCGACGACGATCAACAGCAACGCCTATGCAATTCGGATGCATGCACTCGACTCCGGGGTGCGCGTCTATTCACAGGCCTGTCCGCTGTTCGTGCCGCTGGTTGAGGAGGGCTGGCTCGACCATCCGGTCACGCGCATGACCGCTCAGGAGTATCTGCGTCCGGTGCTGGCCGAAGAAGTGGATAGTCTTGTCCTCGGGTGTACGCATTACCCGCTGCTCAAACCCTTGTTGCGTGACGTGGTGGGGGAGGGGGTGCGCCTGATCGATTCCGCTGTCACGACCGCGGAGCTTGCCGCTCGCTGCCTGCATGCAGAAGGTCTGGCTCATGTGGGCAAGCGGCCGGCCAGTTACCGCTACGTTGTGACCGACGTCCCCTTGCGCTTTCAGACCATAGGCGAACGTTTTCTCGGGCGCTCGCTCGGACTGGTTGAGCGTATCGACTGGTAGGCAGTCTCAGGCTGGTCCGGTCGCCACCGGACGTGCCGGGTCAGCGCACCATTCGCTCCACGATCCGGCATAAAGGCGGGAACCCGGCAGGCCCGCAGCTTCCATTGCGAGCAGATTGTGGCAGCCGGTGACACCGGACCCGCAATGATGCACGACTTGGGACGGATCCCGGCCATTGAGCAGCGCTTCGAATTCGGCCCTGAGCTGCTGCGAACTCTTGAAGTGGCCGCGGCCGTCCAGATTGTTGCCGAAGAACCGGTTGATGGCGCCTGGGATATGGCCACCGACGGGGTCACGGGTTTCATTTTCGCCGCGGAAGCGGTCCGGACTGCGGGCATCGACCAGCAGCATGTCGGATTGGCCCAGGTGTGCGCGAACTGTGTCGACATCGACACGGCACGCTTGCAGACACAGGGAGTACGACGGCGTCGGATGCGCTTCCGGGAGCACGGTGCTGAGCGCCTGAGATTCGCTGCACCAGGCCTGGAGCCCTCCGTCGAGCACTGCAACGCGGTGATGACCGAGCCAGCGCAGCATCCACCATAGCCGTGCTGCGTACATCCCGCCTGCATCGTCGTACACGACGATCTGGGAGTGGTTTCCTGCGCCACAGGCTTCGAGACGTGCCGCAAGCGCCGCCGGATCGGGCAGGGGGTGACGTCCGTTGGTGCCGGTCTTGGGGCCGCTGAGATCGTCCTCGAGATCCATGAAGAAGGCCCCGGGGATGTGGCCGCTCGCGTATGCGTCTCGGCCAAAATCCGGGTTGGCAAGGTCGGACCGGCAGTCGAAGATGACCCAGTCAGGGTCGTGGATGCGTTCGGCCAGATCGCGCGCGCCGATCAAGGCTGAATAAGACGCGCTCACGGGGCTGTCTCTGGGGCCGTGGCGATCCACGCGCGCGCATCTTCATTCGAACTGAAGACTTGTACTTCCGCTTCGACGAAGAGCTGGGAAATCCAGGCGCTCCAGGTAATCCACTGATCCTCGGTGAGGATCGCGATGCGGCGGAAGTCGTGCGCATGCTCGCGTGAGAACTTGATCTCCTCCCAGGCGACGTCCAGCGTAAAGCCTGCCATTTCACGAAGATCGAAAAGCAGATCCACAGAGCCGACAAACTGGACCTTGTAATTCACCAACTCTTCAAACTCGCGGTAGTCGGCCAGGGTGAATTCGCCGAATACGGTTACTGCTACGAGATTGTCCTTGTGGTCGGTGCTGATCATGATGGACTCCGTGGTGTTGTACTTGTGTGCCTACTATAGCCTTCGCTGCGGTCGGGCTCAATCGCCGGCCCTGTGGCGTGAAGCGAAGGAAACCATGAGGCCGCTGACGATGATCAACGCGATGGCAAACCAGGCCGAAGGTGGATGGGTTTCGTCCCAGATCACCATGCCAAAAAGGCTGGCGAAGATGACCGTACTGTAGCTGAGGGCGGCGGATACGACGGTCTTGCCAAAACGGTAAGAGCGCGTCATGGCCAGCTGGGCGAGGCCGCCGAAGAGGCCGAGGCCGAGCAGGATGACAAGCCCGCCTGCATCGGGAAGATGCAGTTCCCCGGTCAGGGCCCAGGCGGCGCCGAGCAGGCTGGTCACGCAGGAAAACCAGAATACGGTGCGCACCTCGGGCTCGCCGGCCTTGCCCAGTTCACGCACGCTGATGTAGGCCAGGCTGGAGATCATCCCGGCGCCAAGCCCTGTGAGCGCGCCAAGCCACTGCCCCGGTTGCAGGGTGGGGCGCAGCAGCAGCACGACGCCGGCGAAGCCCGCGAGCAGGGCAAGCGCTACAGGGAGGCGGAGGCGTTCGCCGAACAGCAGGATCAGCAGGAGGGCAACGAACATCGGCGACGTGTAACTCAGGGTGGCCGCGGTGGCCAGCGGCAGGATGCCAATGGTGAAGAAATAGCACATCAACGCGAGTGAGCCGGAAACGCTGCGAGACAGTTGCATGCGCCAGTGCGGGGTGCTGAGGGCGATACCTGTCATGCGCGAAACAGTGACCATCATCACGATGTTCACCGCCCCGCGGTAGAAAACCAGCTCTCCGGTGGAGAACTGGGTGGCTCCCAGCTTTACGCAAACGCCCATGCAGGCGAAAAGAAAGCTGGCGATGATCATCCAGATGGCGGGCATGGCCTTGATGCTGCATTGCAATGTGTGAGGGCCGCATTGAACCATATCTCCGCAGCGCTGGCTCCGGATTGTTCCGATCGCTGGTCAGTTCCGCCCTGAGAGGCTACGCTTTGTCTGAATTCTGCCCGGGAGTTGCCAATGGCACATGTTCTTGCCCTGGATCAGGGAACGACCAGTTCGCGTGCGATGGTCTTCGATGCGGATGGACGGGTGTGCGGTCATGCCCAGCGCGAGTTTGCCCAGCATTTCCCGCAGCCGGGCTGGGTTGAGCATGATGCGCATGAAATCCTGCAAGCGCAGCTCGATTGCGCGCGTATCGCGCTGAATAACGCGAAACTGAAGGCCAGCGAAATTGCCGCGATCGGGATCGCCAATCAGCGCGAAACCACGGTGCTGTGGTCGCGCAGCGACGGACGGGCGGTCGCGCCCGCGATCGTATGGCAGGACAGGCGCACGGCCGATTACTGTGAGAGCTTGCGCGCGCGTGGCTGGAGCGAGGATGTTCGCGCCCGCACGGGCCTCGAGCTCGATCCGTATTTTTCCGCGACCAAGCTGGCGTGGCTGCTTGAACATGTGCCGGGCGCACGCGACCGCGCCGAGCGCGGCGAGCTCGCGTTCGGGACGATAGACAGCTGGCTGATCTGGCATCTGACCGGCGGCAGGCTGCATCTGACCGATCCGGGCAACGCAGCACGCACCCTGATGTTCAATATTCATTCCCGGTGCTGGGACGAGAGTCTGCTCAAGGGCTTCGGCATACCGGCTTCGGTGCTGCCGCAGGTTGTCGACAGCATCGGTGTCTGTGGCGAAACCGACACCGAGGTGTTTGGTGCGTCGATTCCGATCGCCGGTATCGGCGGTGACCAGCAGGCGGCCACATTCGGTCAGTGCTGCTTTGCCCCGGGCATGGCGAAGAACACTTACGGTACCGGCTGCTTCCTCTTGATGAACACAGGCGCCGAGCCGGTGGTATCCACCCATCGCCTGCTGACGACCATTGGCTGGTCGGGTGACGGGCCGCCCATCTATGCGCTGGAGGGAAGCGTATTCATGGGGGGCGCCATCGTGCAATGGCTGCGCGATTCGCTTGGCCTGATCAAGACCTCGGCCGACATCGAAGCCTTGGCGGGGAGCGTGCCGGACAGCGGCGGAGTGGTCATGATTCCGGGGTTTACCGGTCTTGGGGCGCCCTATTGGGATCCGAATGCGCGCGGAACGCTGCTTGGGCTGACGCGTGGAACGGGGGCGGCGCATGTGGCGCGCGCTGCACTCGAAGCGATCGCGATGCAGACGCTTGATCTGGTCGAGGCGATGCAACTCGACGGGGCCAGCCCGCTGCGCGAGCTGCGCGTGGATGGCGGCGCGGCCGCCAACGATCTGCTGATGCAGATGCAAGCTGACCTGCTCGGCGTGCCGGTGGTGCGCCCGAAGATGCTCGAAACCACCACTCTTGGTGCAGCGTATCTCGCCGGGCTGGGGATCGGCATGTGGCCCGACACGGATGCGCTGACGCGGCAGTGGCAGGTCGACCGCGTGTTCGAGCCGGGCCTTGCCGAAGACCGGCGGCTGGCGCGACGCACGGCCTGGGCTCGTGGCATCGCCTGTGCCCGCAGCTGGGGGCATTCATGACGGGGACGGCGAGAACAGGTCTGGCCGAGCGTGCGCGACAGGCCTTGCTCGCCCGTTTGTCCGAACCCAAAGTGTGGGACGTGGTCGTGATCGGCGGCGGGGCAACCGGGCTTGGCTGTGCCGTGGATGCCGCTGCGCGGGGTTACTCCGTACTGGTTGTGGATGCCGAAGACTTTGCCAAAGGGACGAGTTCACGGGCGACCAAGCTGATTCACGGTGGCGTGCGCTATCTCGCCCAGGGCAATCTGCCGCTGGTGCGGGAAGCCCTGGCGGAACGCGCCCGTCTGCTCGAGAACGCTCCCCATCTGGTCCATCCCATGCGTTTTGTCGTGCCTGCGTACAGGTGGCACGACAAGCCGATGCTCGCTGCCGGGCTGGGGCTGTACGATCTCCTTGCCGGCCGTCGTGGCATTGCGCGCAGCAAGGTGTTGAATGTCGACGCTACGCTCGCCGCGCTGGCCACCGCGAAGCGAGACGGCTTGCGCGGCGGGATCGCCTATTGGGATGCGCAGTTCGATGATGCGCGTCTGGCCTTGACACTTGCGCGCACGGTAAGCGATTTCGGTGGGGTTGCACTGAACTATTGTGCGGCGACGGGGCTTGTGGTCGAAGGCGGGAAAGTCTGCAGGGCCGACCTGCGCGATGCGGAAACTGGGCAGTCTTATCGTGTTGGCGCCAAGGTGGTCGTCAACGCATCCGGCGTGTGGGCCGACAGTGTGCGTCGCTTGGCGCGGCCCGATGCCCATGCCATGCTCAGCCCCAGCCAGGGCGTGCATCTGGTTGTGGATCGTGAGTTTCTTCCCGGCCAGGACGCGCTCCTGGTGCCACATACCGACGATGGGCGGGTGCTGTTCATGATCCCCTGGCAAGGAAAGGTCTTGCTGGGCACAACTGACTCTCCGCGCAGCGACCTGCCACTTGAACCCAGACCACTGCCTGGCGAGATCGACTTCATTCTCGATACTGCGGCACGCTATCTCGAGCATCCGCCGCGTCGGGAGGATGTGCGCAGCGTGTTCGTCGGCCTCAGGCCACTCATCGGCGGAGGCGGTGACTCTCCCACGCGACAGTTGTCGCGCGAGCACCTCGTGGACGTCTCGGCCGAGGGGCTGGTCAGTGTTACGGGGGGTAAATGGACGACTTATCGCGTTATGGCAGAGGATGCAATCGATGCGGCGCAAGCGGCTGGCGGGCTCCCGTCGCGTCGCGCGGCAACCGCGCTGCTGCGTTTGCACGGTGCCCCGGCGAAGGGCGACGGTGATGTGTATGGGCTCGACCGCAAGGAGGTGTCGCGTCTGCCTGGTGTGGGAAACGTCATTGCCGAGGGGCTGACACTGACCGAAGCCGAGGTTCGTTATGCCGCCCGCACCGAATTTGCACGCACGGTTGAGGACGTTCTCGCACGTCGCCACCGGGCACTGTTTTTTGATGCTGCAGCGGCCGTGAGGGCTGCTCCGGCCGTGGCCGCAATCCTTGCCGAGGAGCTTGGAAGGCCGTCGGATTGGGCGAACGCGGAGGTCGGCCGCTTCAGCGTGCTCGCCGAACAGTATCAGGTTGAGTCCTGATACCGTCAGTGGTGTGGGTACGCACTTCGGGCGAGAGGTTCAGACCTGTGTGCCAGGCAGGGTGACCTTCGCCTCCAGCCCGCCTTCGGGGTGGTTGGCAAGGCGCACGTCACCGTGCTGGGTGTGCAGCAGGTTGCGCGCAATGGCGAGCCCCAGGCCGGTACCGCCGGTTTCGCGGTTGCGCGAAGATTCGGTACGGTAGAAAGGTTCGAACACCTTCTCGAGTTCGTTTTCTTCCAGTCCGGGGCCGTGGTCGCGAAAACGGATCTCGATGTGATCGGGATGTCCGCTCAACGTGATGTCTACTTGCCCGCCGAACTTCACTCCGTTCTCGATCAGGTTCCACAGTGCGCGTCGCAGCGCGGTGAGCTGTCCGCTGAACGGCCGGCTTATGCTGCCGTCGAGCGTGACCGTCCATCCCATGTCGAGCGCGTCGTCACGCAGCGCTTCGAGCAGGCGGGTCAGATCGATGGGCTGTCTGTCCTTGCTTCCCTCCATGCTGCGTGCGTAAGTCAGTCCTTCCTTGATCAGGCTTTGCATCGCGTCGAGATCGGACTGCACCTTTTCACGCAACGGATCATCGTCGATCATCTCCGCGCGCAGACGCAGTCGGGTGATCGGGGTTTGAAGATCGTGCGAGATGGCAGCCAGGATGCGGGTGCGTTCATGCATGTGTTCGCCGATGCGCTTCTGCATCTGATTGAAGGCTGCGGCTGCACTGGCCACCTCAGTTGGCCCGCGGATGTCCATTGGCGCGCGTTCGGGGTCCTCTCCGAGAGCTCGCGCTGCGTCGGCCATGCGCGATAGCGGTCGGGTTGCAATACGCACGCTGAACCAGGTGAGGAGGCTGACCCCCACGACCAGTGCGAGCAGGGCAGAGATCAGCTGGGCGGGGGCCGGGGGGCGGAGGTCGGGCGCAAAGGGAATGCCTGGCATACGGATGCTGAGCGGCGAACCATCGCTCAGCCGCAGCGAAATGAATAGCGCTGGACGGCCTTCGTGTCCGTGCCTGCTGGCGAAGAGCGCGACTTCGCGATCCGGCATGGCTTCCTTGAGGGCAGGGAGGAGCGGATGTTGAATCGGCAGCGGCGGCAGGTCGTCCGGCAGCGGGCGCAGGCTCAGTCGTAGGCGTCTGCGACCAAGTTGATCCACCCAACGTTCGCGCTCGTTCTCGGGCATGCGCTCAAGTACATCTGCAGTTGCGGCGACTTCCTGCGCAATGCCATGGAATAGTGCATTGCGTCCGACCCGGTCGCGCTCGCCGACAAAGAGAATGATGCTCACCGTAAGCACGAGGGTGATGCCGGCGAGCCAGATCAGCATCAGACGTGAGAACAGGCTTCTTGGCCAGGGCAGTCTCATTGCAGCGCGTTCCCGCTACCGCCGGGTGTGACCTCGCAGGCCAGCACATAGCCCTCGTTGCGCACCGTCTTGATGATGGCGGGCTCTCGGGCATTGTCGCCGAGACGCTGGCGCAAGCGGCTGATAAGGAGGTCGATGGAGCGGTCAAACACCTCGGCTTCGCGCCCCTGGGTGAATTCCATTAGCTGATCGCGTGACAACACGCGCTGGGGGTGGGCAAGAAAGACGCCAAGCATGCGATATTCGGCGCCAGACAATGCAACGACGGTCCCGTCCTCGTCGACAAGATGCCGGTTAACTGTATCGAGTCGCCAGTGGGCGAAATGCAGTTCGCGCGCGTTGGCCGATGGCGTAACTTCGAGATTCGGGGGCAGTGCGCGCGCGCGGCGAAGAATGGCCCGGATGCGGGCATAGAGCTCACGTGGGACGAAGGGTTTGGGCAGGTAGTCGTCTGCGCCCATCTCGAGTCCGAGGATTCGGTCCATATCCTCTCCGCGTGCAGTGAGCATCAGGATCGGCGTGGCTGCATTCGGTCCGTTGCCAGCGCGCAGGTTGCGGCACAGGGTAAGTCCGTCCTCGCCGGGCATCATGACGTCGAGCACGATAAGGTCGATCCGGTGGCGTTCGAGGGCAGTCTTCATTTCGCGTCCGTCAGCGGCTGTCGTGCAGCGCAGACCCTGCTTCTCAAGGTAGTCCGCGAGTAGTCCGCGGATGTCGCGGTCGTCGTCAACAATCAGGATGTGGTCTTGCTGGTTTGACATTCAGGTTCTCCTCAGACCGAATCTTAAGCCGCAGCGTCGTCATTCTTGTATCTCAGCGTATCAGACGCCCGGTCTGAGACATCAACGTGCAATTCGGCTGGATCCGGACACTTGCGACTTACATTGCGGTGATCAAATGAACCCGTCGCCCAACGACAAGCATTCACATTCAACGGGCGAGAGATCAACGGACAGAATCAAGGAGCATCATCATGAAAAACTGGATCAAGACTTCAATCGCCGCAGCAATCATTGCCACTTCCGCGATCGGCGTGTCGGCTGTTGCACGCGGAGGGGACTGCGACGGCATGAGGGACGGCAGGCCTGGCGCGCAGCAGATGAGTCCGGAGAAGATGAAAGCACGCATGGATCAGCGTGGCGAAGTTCAGGCTGCCAAGCTTGAACTGGCCTTGGCGCTGACGCCTGCCCAGAAACCTGCCTGGGATGACTTCAAGGCTGCATTGAAGGCGCGTGGTGAGCGCATGGTGGAGCAAATGACGGCGCGCAGCGATGCCGAACGCCCGACGACCGTTCTCGATCGAATGGCGAAAATGGAAGAAATGAGCAAGCTGCGTCAAGCTGAAATGGCCGAGATGCGTAAGGCGGTGGAGGTCTTTTATGCGCAGTTGTCGGACGCTCAGAAAACGGTGTTCGATGCCGAATTCGACCGGATGGGCGGTCGCCACGGTGCTCGGGATCACAAGATGGGGAAGGGCAAGCCTGATGGAATGGGCGCCGGACGTAACTGATCATCGTGGGGGCTTGCGAGAAGTCCTCTGAGCTGAACGAAAAAACCGCCTGGTGCATATGCATCAGGCGGTTTTTTTTGCGACAGACATTGAGATCCGGTGAAGCCGGACCTCAAGTCGTTCGGCTTAGTGGAACTGCTCTTCTTCGGTGGAGCCGGTCAGCGCGGTCACGTTGGACTTGCCGCCCTGGATGACGGTGGTCACTTCGTCGAAGTAGCCGGTGCCAACTTCCTGCTGGTGCGACACGAAGGTGTAGCCACGTTCGCGGGCAGCGAATTCCGGCTCCTGAACCTTCTCGACGTAGGCCGACATGCCGCGTGCAACGTAGTCCTGCGCGAGGTCGAACATGTTGTACCACATGTTGTGAATACCAGCCAAAGTGATGAACTGGTACTTGTAGCCCATGGCGCCGAGTTCGCGCTGGAACTTGGCGATGGTGGCATCGTCCAGGTTCTTCTTCCAGTTGAAGGACGGCGAGCAGTTGTAGGCCAGCATTTTGCCCGGATGGACCTTATGCACGGCTTCGGCGAACTTGCGGGCGAATTCCAGATCCGGCGTGCCCGTCTCGCACCACACGAGGTCTGCGTAGTGAGCGTAGGCGATGGCGCGGGAGATTGCCTGGTCCAGACCCTTCTTGGTCTTGTAGAAGCCTTCGGCAGTGCGCTCGCCGGTAAGGAAGGGCTTGTCGTTTTCGTCGTAGTCGGACGTCAGCAGGTCGGCTGCTTCAGCATCGGTACGGGCGATCACCAGCGTCGGCACGCCATAGACGTCGGCAGCCATACGGGCAGCGATGAGTTTCTGCACGGCTTCCTGGGTCGGAACCAGCACCTTGCCACCCATGTGGCCGCACTTCTTGACCGAAGCCAGCTGATCTTCCCAGTGCACACCGGCAGCGCCGGAGCGAATCATGGCCTTCATCAGTTCGAAGGCGTTGAGCACGCCGCCGAAGCCTGCCTCGGCGTCAGCCACGATCGGTGCGTGGTAGTCGATGTAACCTGCGTCGCCCGGGTTTACACCCTTGGACCACTGGATTTCGTCAGCGCGGGTGAAGGCGTTGTTGATGCGCTCCACGACCTTCGGCACGGAATCAACCGGGTACAGGGACTGGTCCGGGTACATGGCAGCGTATTCGTTGTTATCGGCGGCAACCTGCCAGCCGGACAGATAGATGGCCTTGATGCCAGCCTTGACCTGCTGCATGGCCTGACCACCGGTCAGCGCGCCCAGACAGTTTACGTAGGGCTCGTTGTTTACCAGGCTCCACAGCTTCTCGGCGCCACGACGGGCCAGGGTGTTCTCAACCTGGAAGGAACCACGCAGGCGGACGACATCAGCAGCGGAATAGCCGCGCTTGATGCCTTTCCAGCGGGGATTCTCGGCCCAGTCTTTTTCGAGGGCGGCAATTTGCTGTTCGCGGGTCAGGTTCATCATGCTTCCTTGTCTGTTTGATAAGGGGGACAACCACGGTTTGCCGGGATCAGGGTCCGGCCAAACGGATCGATTTTTGCCAGCGCATCTTCGAGGGAGGAGTCAGCGCCGGTTGCAAAACAGTATAGGTGGCATTCCGCTAAGCAGCAATAGGTCTTATATAAGACATAAGAAAAAATGTTAATGTTTATAAACAGCAAGTTGAAAGTTAAATTTTGTATCGTGGAACGCGAAACAGGCTGGTGAAATGAAAAGTCGGGGATGTCCTGTTGCGGCGCACAGGACATCCCCGACGATCAGCGGAAAACTGGTTCAGTGCTCAGATCAAGGCGGTGGCCGAGACGATCACGCCGTCTTCGTCTGCATAGGCGTAATGCCCCGGCGTAAAGGTGACGCCGCCAAAGGTGACTGCGAGGTCAACTTCGCCCGTGTTGCGCTTGACCGTTTTACGTGGGTGGGTGCCGAGCGCGAACACGCCGAGATCCATGTCACCGATGGCCTTGGAGTCACGGATGCAGCCATAGACGATGATGCCGGCCCAGCCGTTCTTGACGCCGAGCTCTGCCAGCTGGTCGCCCACGAGTGCGCATCGCATCGAGGCGCCGCCGTCGACAACCAGTACACGACCGTTGCCTGCGGACTCAAGTGCCTTGCGCACAAGCGAGTTGTCCTCGAACAGCTTGAGGGTGCTGATGACGCCGCCAAAGGCGCTGCGGCCGCCGAAGCTGCGGAACATCGGCGCAAGCACGCTGACCTTGTCTTCGTGGGCGTCGCAAAGATCGGCTGTCTGAATAGGCATGAAAGCTCCCTGTGTGATTGATGTCGGATCGGGTTCAGTCCGTGATCATAACGGAGCGTCCCTGTTGGCGAATAGCCGGGCAGGGGCAAAAAAAGCGCGACCACATGGGTCGCGCCTTGTCTAGCCAACACCCCGGAGGGATCAGGCGGTTGCAACTTCGGGTTGATCGAACACCAGCTTGACCTTGTCGTCCTCGTCGAGGTCGATGGTTACCTTGCCGCCGCCGGACAGTCGCCCGAACAGCAACTCGTCCGCCAGTGCCGAGCGGATGGTGTCCTGGATCAGCCTGGCCATCGGCCGGGCACCCATCAATGGGTCGAATCCCTGTTCAGCCAGCCATGCCTTGAGCTCATCGGTGAAGTGGGCTTCCACTTTCTTTTCGTGCAGCTGTGCTTCAAGCTGCATCAGGAACTTGTCGACAACGCGCAGGATGATGTCGCTGTCGAGCGCCTTGAACGAGATCGTTGCGTCGAGCCTGTTGCGGAACTCGGGCGAGAACATGCGCTTGATATCGGCCAGTTCGTCACCGGCTTCGCGCTTGGCGGAGAAACCGATTACCGACTTCTGCATTGTCTCGGCGCCCGCGTTGGTGGTCATGATGATGATCACATTGCGGAAGTCGGCCTGCCTGCCATTGTTGTCGGTCAGGGCGCCATGGTCCATGACCTGCAGCAGGATGTTGTAGATGTCGGGATGCGCCTTCTCGATCTCGTCGAGCAGCAGCACGCAGTGCGGTTTCTTGGTGATCTGTTCGGTGAGCAGGCCGCCCTGGTCGAAGCCGACATAACCGGGAGGTGCGCCGATCAGGCGGCTGACTGCGTGACGCTCCATGTACTCCGACATGTCGAAGCGCACGAGGTCGATGCCGAGCGTATAGGCGAGCTGTCGCGCGACTTCGGTCTTGCCCACGCCGGTGGGGCCGGAGAACAGGAAGGAACCGATGGGCTTGGCTGGATCGCCCAGCCCGGAACGCGACATCTTGATGGCCTTGGCAAGCGCATCGATGGCAGCGTTCTGACCGAACACGACGTTCTTGAGATCGCGTTCGAGTGTCTTGAGTGCGGTCTTGTCGTCGTTGGATACCGAGCGCGGCGGAATGCGGGCGATCTTGGCGACGGTTTCCTCGATCTCGTTCTTGCCGACGGTTTTCTTTTGCTTCGACTTGGGCAGGATGCGCTGCGCAGCGCCGGCTTCGTCGATGACATCGATCGCTTTGTCGGGGAGGTGGCGGTCATTGATGTACTTGGCCGACAGCTCCGCCGCGCTGGCCAGCGCCGAGGCTGAATACTTGATGCCATGGTGCTCTTCGAAACGCGATTTCAGGCCTTTGAGGATCTCCACCGTTTCCGCGATCGAGGGTTCCACTACATCGACCTTCTGGAAACGCCGTGACAGGGCGTGGTCCTTCTCGAAGATCTGGCGGAACTCGTTGTAAGTGGTCGCACCGATGCACTTCAACTGTCCTGAAGAGAGTGCGGGCTTGAGCAGATTTGATGCGTCGAGCGTACCGCCCGATGCGGCGCCTGCACCGATCAGCGTGTGGATCTCGTCGATGAAGAGGACGGCGTCCTTGTTCTCGATGAGTTGCTTGAGCACGGCTTTGAGCCGTTGCTCGAAGTCGCCCCGGTACTTGGTGCCCGCCAGCAAGGCGCCCATGTCCAGCGAGAAGACCTGTGCGTTCGCCAGGATTTCCGGTACACGCCCTTCCACGATGCGGTGTGCCAGGCCCTCTGCAATGGCGGTCTTGCCAACGCCGGCCTCGCCGACCAGCAGCGGATTGTTCTTGCGCCGACGACACAGGGTCTGGATGACGCGCTCGATTTCCTTGTCTCGTCCGATGAGCGGGTCGATCTTTCCCATCAAGACTTGCTGGTTCAGATTCTGGGTGTAGTTCTCCAGCGCGCCGCCCGCAGATTTTTCTTCCTGCTCCTGCTCGCCCGGTTCGGGTTCACTGCGATTCTGTGGGGATGCACCATCCTGGGGCGTCTTTGCAATGCCGTGGGAGATGAAATTCACCACATCAAGGCGCGAGATGTTCTGCCGCTGGAGGAAATAGACGGCATGTGAATCTTTCTCGCCAAAAATCGCAACCAGCACGTTTGCGCCGGTGACTTCCTTTTTACCTGACGATTGAACGTGCAGGATCGCGCGCTGAATGACGCGCTGGAAGCCAAGCGTCGGCTGGGTGTCGATCTCGTCACTCCCCTCAACCTTCGGAGTGTGCTCGTTGATGAAGTTGGTCAGTTCACGACGAAGCTCGTCGGTATTCGCCGCGCAGGCGCGAAGCACCTCTGCGGCAGATGGGTTGTCCAGCAGTGCAAGCAGCAGGTGCTCCACCGTGATGAATTCATGGCGCTTCTGCCGTGCTTCGACAAACGCCATGTGCAGGCTGACTTCAAGTTCTTGCGCGATCATTCAATTTTCCTCCATCACGCATACCAACGGATGCTGGTGCTGACGAGCATGGGAAACGACCTGTTCCACCTTGGTTGAGGCGATGTCCCGTGGAAAAACACCACACACGCCCATGCCCTCTCTATGGACTTGGAGCATGACCCGCGTGGCGCGTTCGCGGTCCATGGCAAAAAATCTCTGCAGAACTTCGATTACGAAATCCATTGGTGTGAAATCGTCGTTCAGCAGAAGCACCTTGAAGAGCGGGGGCGGACGAGTAGTCGTCCGCTTTGCTTCCAGTACGAATCCGTCTTGTTTCTGAGTGGCCATGCGACTCATTCTAATCAACTCGATGCAGAGTGCAACCGAGCGCTTGCGAGAATATCTGGGGTTGGAAAACGGGATATCAAGGTCTTCCCCGCGCCGCGTCGTTGCATCAATTGCCTTGTTATCCAAGCCAGAAGCGTGCCATGGAAGCTTGAAAGGTGTGGGTAAATGCTGCGTCGCAGCAGCCATGTAGCTGCAATTATCCGTTGACGCTATGCGGACAAGTGCGTAAAAACCGAGACGTGTGTTGATCGTGTGTTGCTGATCATGAGTTGGTCGTCAGCTTGTCGGGTAACCGACAACTGCCTAAGGCGAAATGTTCGAATGCCGGGTTGATGCACCGTCCGGGAGGGCCCCGGGCTGTACTAAGTCACTTTGAAGGATTAAGGCAATATGGCAACTGGCACTGTTAAGTGGTTCAACGATTCCAAAGGTTTTGGTTTCATTACGCCTGATGATGGTAGTGACGATCTGTTCGCACACTTCTCCGCCATCACCATGAGCGGTTTCAAGACCCTGAAGGAAGGCGAGAAGGTTTCGTTCGATGTGACCCAGGGTCCGAAGGGCAAGCAGGCTTCGAATATTCAAAGCGCCTGATTTTGCTTGGGCTGCGCCCCGGTGGCGCAGCCGAAAAGATAAAGGCCACCTGCAAAGGTGGCCTTTATCTTTTCGGAGCATGTAACGAACGGCGCCAGGCGCCGAGCGTAGCAGGCCGCAGCCTGCCGCTGCATCCCTATTTCAGCTTGATTTCCTTGTACGGGACGTGCTTGCGCGCGACCGGGTCGTACTTGTTGAATTCGAGCTTTTGCGGGGTGGTGCGCTTGTTCTTCGACGTGGTGTAGAAATGACCTGTGCCGGCGGTTGATTCCAGCTTGATCTTTTCGCGGATGCCTTTTGCCATGGCGTTCTCCGTTCAGTTCGTGCGGCACTGGGCCGCAGGGTTAACGCCAGGGCTTAAAGTTTTTCGCCGCGGGCACGAAGTTCGGCAACGACGATGTCGATGCCCTTCTTGTCGATCGTCCGCAGACCGGCATTGGATACGCGCAGGCGGATCCAGCGGTTCTCGGATTCGCTCCAGAACCGACGGTTTTGCAGGTTGGGGAGAAAACGACGCTTGGTTTTGTTGTTTGCGTGGGAAACGTTGTTTCCCACCATCGGTGCTTTACCGGTCACTTGGCAGACGCGAGCCATACGATGCTCCAGGGAATTCGGATTGCGAAAACGATGGAGGATAGCGTAAGGGGTGGGGGTAAGGCAAGTGCATTATCAGGTTTTGCATCATTCAGTTGATGCCGGTGATTACAGCAATCCGCGTTCGGCAAATGACAGTGGTCGACCGTGGGCGGGGACGATGAAATGATCTAGAACCCTTATGTCTACAAGGTCCAGCGCATTGCGCAGGGTACGGGTGAGCAGTTCGTCCGCGGAACTGGGCTCGGCTGCGCCGGACGGGTGGTTGTGGGCGAGGATGACGGCCGCTGCGTTGTGTTCGAGTGCCAGTTTGACGACTTCACGCGGATAGACGCTGGTCTGGGTCAGGGTGCCCCTGAACAGATCGACGGCTTTGATGAGGCGGTTGCGGGCATCGAGTAGGAGAATGCAGAAGGTTTCATGGGGGAGGTGGCCGAGGTGCAGTTGAAGCCAGTCTCTTACCGCGGTTGGTGAATCGAACAGGCTGCGTTCGCGCATCTGCTCGGCCAGGGCCCGTCGCGCCAGTTCCATCACCGCTTGCAGTTGTGCATACTTCGCCAGCCCCATGCCGGGAACGGCGGAGAACTCTTCTGCGCTGGCATGGCACAGGCGCGTGAGCGAACCAAAGCGGGACAGCAAAGTGCGCGCGAGGTCGACCGCGGTTTGGCCACGGATGCCGACGCGCAGAAACAGGGCGAGCAGTTCCGAGTCGGTAAGGGCGTGTGCGCCGCTGCCGAGCAGTTTTTCTCGAGGACGTTCGCATTCGGGCCAGTCGGTGATTGCCATGGCGATACCGTTTATTCCAATGTATTGATAGTTTAACCTGAATGTCATGAATGAACTGCAGGGCAGGAAACTCGTTCTCGGTGTCACCGGAGGCGTCGCTGCGTACAAGGCAGCGGAGTTGGTCCGACTTCTGATCAAGGCGGGTGCCGATGTTCATGTTGTACTCACCGAGGGTGGCGCGCGTTTCGTCACCGCGGTGACCTATCAGGCGCTGTCCGGCAATCCGGTGTGGACGGATCTGTGGGATGCGCGCATGGACAACAACATGGCCCACATTGATCTCAGCCGTGATGCTGACGCGGTGCTGATTGCGCCTGCCACAGCCGACTGCCTGGCGCGGCTTGCCCAAGGGCGGGCCGACGACTTGCTGACCACGCTGTGCCTTGCGCGGGACGTCCCGTTGCTGGTGGCTCCGGCCATGAATCGACAGATGTGGGAACATCCTGCAACACAGCGCAATGTGGCAACGCTGGGGGACGACGGAGTGACGGTCGTCGGGCCGGCGGCTGGAGAGCAGGCGTGCGGCGAGACCGGGATGGGGCGGATGCTCGAACCGGAGGAGATCCTTGAGGCCGTCATCGCCTTCTTCACCCCGAAGCGTCTTGCCGGGCGCAAGGTGGTGCTGACGGCGGGACCGACCTTCGAAGCCGTGTCTCCCCCAGCCAGCGATCGACCTCGCCTCGTACCGCGGTGTTCTGCCCGGGCAACAGCAGGGGGGCGTCATTCAG
>JALNWS010000026.1 GCA_023230755.1 Azoarcus sp. | reverse complement strand
GTGCTCAGCACAAGGGTGGCGAGAAGGGATGACGAGGTGCGCATGGCGAGGACTCCGGTACTTGATGACATCTGTGAAGCATAGTCAGCACCGGAGCGAAAGGGAATCAGGGGATGGGGAATGATCCGGCGCCTCGCGTCCGCTGCATGCAGCCATCGCAGGACATGCCTCGCCAATGAAAAACGCCCGCCTGCCATCGCGGCAGCCGGGCGCTTCAGACGATCAGTGCAGCGAAGTCAGCCGGCGAGTTTCTTGCGCAGCAGTTCGTTGACCTGGGCCGGGCTGGCCTTGCCCTTGCTGGCCTTCATCACCTGTCCGACCAGCGCGTTGAAGGCTTTTTCCTTGCCCGCGCGGAACTCCTCGACCGATTTCTGGTTGGCCGCCAGCACCCCGTCGATCATGGCTTCGATCGCGCCACTGTCGGTGACCTGTTTCAGGCCCTGCTTGTCGATGATCTCGTCTGCGCTCGCACCTTCAGCATTCCACAGTGCGTCGAACACCTTGCGCGCGATGGCATTCGAGACCGTGTTGTCGGCGATGCGCGATACCAGCCCGGCGAGCTGGGCCGGGGTAACAGGCGACGCGCTGATGTCGAGGTCGGCCTTGTTGAGGCGGGCGGCGAGCTCGCCCATGATCCAGTTGGCGCACAGCTTGGCGACCTGGGCGCCATTGGCGCTGCCTGCGGCATCGATCGCGGCCTGGAAATAGGCGGCGACCTCCTTGGAGGCGGTCAGTGCGGCGGCGTCGTAGGCCGACAGGCCGAATTCGGCGATGAAGCGGTCCTTCATCGCCACTGGAAGTTCGGGCATCTCACTGCGCACGCGCTCGATCCACGCTTCGTCGATCACCAGCGGCAGCAGATCGGGGTCGGGAAAGTAGCGGTAGTCGTGCGCATCTTCCTTGGAGCGCATCATGCGCGTCTCGCCGGTGTCCGGGTCGAACAGCACCGTGGCCTGCTGGATGGTGCCGCCGTCCTCGATGGTGTCGATCTGCCACTGCACCTCGTAGTCGATGGCCTGCTGCAGGAAGCGGAAGGAGTTGAGGTTCTTGACCTCGCGCCGGGTGCCGTACTGCTCGGCGCCGCGTTTGCGTACCGAGACGTTGGCGTCACAACGGAAAGAGCCTTCCTGCATGTTGCCGTCGCAGATATCGATCCAGCGCACCAGTGCGTGCAGGGCGCGGGCATAGGCCACGGCCTCGGCTGACGAGCGCATGTCGGGTTCGGAGACGATTTCGAGCAGCGGCGTGCCGGCGCGGTTGAGGTCGATGCCGCTCATGCCGTGGAAGTCTTCATGCAGGCTCTTGCCGGCGTCTTCCTCGAGGTGGGCGCGGGTCAGCTGGACGGTCTTCTCATAGGCGGATTCGCCCTCGCCGACGCGGATGGTGATGGTGCCGCCCTGAACCACCGGCAGCTCGAACTGGCTGATCTGGTAGCCCTTGGGGAGGTCGGGGTAGAAGTAGTTCTTGCGTGCGAAAACGCTCTTGGGTGCGATGTGCGAGCCGAGCGCGAGGCCAAGCCGGATCGCACGCTCGACCGCACCGCGGTTAAGCACCGGCAAGACGCCGGGCAGGGCGATATCCACTGCGCTGGCCTGTACATTGGGTTCGGCGCCGAAGGCGGTGCTGGTGCCGGAAAATATCTTGGAAGCGGTGTTGAGCTGGGCGTGAACTTCCAGGCCAATGACGACTTCCCAATCCGATCTGCTCATGTCTGTATCCGTTATTGCTGGCGGTCAGTTGCAGCGACCGCTCGGCCGATCCACCAGGATGGGCCATACATAATCAAAGGTGTTGCGATCGCAGCGGCTGGCGCACTGGGCGAAGGCGACGGTGACCTGGTCGCCCTGTTCCCACATGCGCACCACACAACCGTCGCGGGCGCGCAGTTCTACGTGGGGTTCCTTGCGTACCTGCTCGAAATCGTCGAGTTCGAAGTGGCAGCTGCCACGCTTGGGCACGCTGACCGAGGCCGAAAAACGGCGCACTTCCGAATAGCTGACGTCGAGCAGTGCGCTGGCGCTGTATCCGGCCTCGTCCTTGAAGTGGCAGTCGGTCTGCACGTTGAGTGGGCGGATCGGCATGGGCTTGAGGCGTCCGCCCGCTTCAGACGGGTGCTCCATCACGTTACCGGTGTCCGGCTGAAAGACCGTCGGGGTGGCGCAGGCGGCCATCAGCACTGCGGCGGCGGCAGCAGCAAGCGAGGCACGGTAACGGGAAAGCGGGCAGCGGATCATTGCGTTCTCACCGGGCATCGGCAGGGCGCTGCAGATGCCAGTCAGTTGCCTGCTGGTATTGATGAGCGGTCGCGAGCAGCCGGCCTTCGGCGAAGTAATTGCCGATCAGCTGCATGCCCACGGGCAGCGAGCCTGCGCCAAAACCACAGGGATGAGACAGGCCCGGCAGGCCGGCGAGGTTCACCGCAATGGTGTAGATGTCGGCGAGGTACATCTGCACCGGGTCATCACCCATCGCGCCCAGCGCCCATGCGGTGGTCGGGCTGGTGGGGCCGGCGATGACGTCGCATTCGCTCAGTGCCTTGCGGAAGTCCTCGGCGATCAGGCGGCGCAGCTTCTGTGCCTGCAGGTAATAGGCATCGTAGTAGCCATGCGACAGCACATAGGTGCCCACCAGAATGCGGCGCTTGACCTCGGCGCCGAAGCCTTCGGCGCGGCTCTTGCAATACATGTCGTTGAGGTCGCCATACTCTGCTGCCCGATGACCGAAGCGCACGCCGTCGAAGCGGCTCAGGTTGCTTGAGGCTTCTGCCGGCGCGATCACGTAGTAGGCGGGAATCGCCAGCTTGGCGTTGGGCAGGCTCACCTCAACCGTGGTGGCGCCGAGCGCGCGGTATTGCTCGAGTGCGGCGTCGATGGCGGCGCGTACCTCATCGCTCATGCCGTCGGCGAAAAACTCGCGCGGCAGACCGATGCGCAGGCCGGCGAGTGGCTTGTCCGAGGCGGCGGGCGCAAGTGCGTCAGCGTAGTTCTCTGTCGGGCGGTCGAGACTGGTGGAGTCACGCGGGTCGAAACCGGTCATCGCCGACAGCAGCAGGGCACAATCCTCGGCCGAGGCCCCGAACGCACCGCCCTGGTCGAGGGACGACGCGTAGGCGATCATGCCGTAGCGACTGACCGCGCCGTAGGTTGGCTTGATGCCGGTGACGCCGGTGAAGGCGGCGGGCTGGCGCACCGAGCCGCCGGTGTCGGTACCGGTCGCGACCGGTACCAGGCGCGCTGCGACCGCTGCGGCCGAGCCACCGGAAGAGCCGCCGGGCACATGGCCGGGGTTCCACGGGTTGCGCGCCGGGCCGAAATGCGAGTTCTCATTGGATGAGCCCATCGCGAACTCGTCCATGTTGGTCTTGCCCAGGCTGACGGCGCCGGCGTTCTTCAGCAGCGACACGACGTGCGCGTCGTAGGGGCTGACGAAGTTCTCGAGCATCTTCGAGCCGCAGGTCGTGAGCACGCCTTCGGTGCAGAACACGTCCTTGTGTGCGAGCGGGATGCCGGTCAGGGGGCCGGCCTGGCCGCGGGCGATGCGTGCGTCGGCGGCGCCGGCGGCGGCCAGCGCGCCCTCACGGTCGATGGTGATGAAGGCGTTCAGCGCCGGGTTGCGGGCCTCGATGCGGTCGAGGAAGAGCCCGGCGAGCTCGACGCTTGAAATCTGCTTGTCGTCCAGCGCGGTGCGCAGGGCGGGGAGTGACGCATTGATCATGTCGTGGCTGCTTGCTGATAGGATGGCCACGGGATGCGCCCGGCGGGAACACGAAGTGTGGCGGGCGCCCCGTGAAGGTTCATTCGATGACTTTGGGCACCAGGTAGAGCCCGGCATCGGTCTGCGGGGCGACAGCCTGGTAGGCGGCGCGGTGATCGGATTCGGTTACGACATCGTCGCGCAACCGGGTGGCGAGCTCCTGCGGATGGCTCATGGGCTCGATGCCCGTGGTGTCTACTGCCTGCATCTGCTCGATCAGGCCGAAAATGCCGTCGAGCTTTTTGCGCGTGGCATCGATCTCGGTTTCGGAAATCGCAAGACGGGCGAGACGGGCGATGCGCCCGACCTGTTCATTGGTAAGCGACATGAAGTAACAAAACCTGCTGAATCCACAAAGGTTTGTAGGTTATCATAATCGTCTTTGGCCCTGCTCAGGGCCAGCCCCCTGCGGCGCATCTTCTCACCGGTTTCGGAATCCCCAATGTTCGGTTTTCTGCGTTCTTACTTTTCCAGCGATCTAGCGATCGACCTCGGCACCGCCAACACGCTGATTTACGTGCGTGGAAAGGGCATCGTGCTCGACGAACCCTCGGTTGTGGCCATCCGCACCGAAGGCGGCCCCAATGCCAAGCGCACCATTCAGGCAGTGGGCTCTGCGGCCAAACAGATGCTCGGCAAGACCCCGGGCAACATCACGGCCATCCGGCCGATGAAAGACGGCGTGATCGCCGATTTCGTCGTCACCGAGCAGATGATCAAGCAGTTCATCAAGAAGGTACACGACTCGCGCCTGCTTTCGCCGAGCCCGCGCATCATCGTCTGCGTGCCCTGCGGTTCCACCCAGGTCGAACGCCGCGCCATCCGCGACGCCGCGTTGGCAGCGGGTGCCTCGCAGGTGTACCTGATCGAGGAGCCGATGGCTGCCGCGATCGGTGCCGGACTGCCAGTGTCGGATGCGCTCGGCTCGATGGTGGTCGACATCGGCGGCGGCACGACCGAGGTCGGCGTGATCTCGCTCGGCGGCATGGTCTATGCCGGCAGCGTCCGTGTGGGCGGCGACAAGTTCGACGACTCCATCGTCAATTACATTCGTCGCAACTACGGCATGCTGATTGGCGATACCACCGCCGAGAACATCAAGAAAGAGATCGGGTCGGCCTTCCCCGGCTCCGAGGTGCGCGAGATGGAAGTCAAGGGCCGCAACCTGGCCGAAGGCATCCCGCGCAGCTTCACGATCTCGTCGAACGAGATTCTCGAGGCGCTGACCGAGCCCCTCAACCAGATCGTTTCTGCGGTCAAGATCGCGCTTGAGCAGACCCCGCCGGAACTGGGCGCAGACATCGCCGATCGCGGCATGGTGCTCACCGGTGGTGGCGCCCTGTTGCGTGATCTCGACCGTCTGCTGATGGAAGAAACCGGCCTGCCCGTCATCGTCGCCGAAGAGCCGCTGACCTGCGTTGCACGCGGCTGCGGCATGGCGCTGGACAAGATGGACAAGCTTGGCTCCATCTTTACCTCGGATTGACCTGCAGGGCCCGGCGGTGCTGTTGCCGGGCCCTTGCTGAACCAGGACGCTCCGGATGACCTTCGCCGGCCATCAACCGCCCCCTATCTTCAATCGTGGACCGGCACCGCTGGTCCGCTTGCTGCTGTTCGTCTCGCTGTGCCTGATGATCCTGGTGGCCGATCTGCGTTTTCGCTATCTCGAAGTGCTGCGGCAGGGTTTGTCGGTTGCGACCTACCCCTTGCAGATGGCAGCTGCCACACCGGCTGACTTCGTGCGCAATGCCTCGGTGTATTTCGCGACCCTGGTGCGCGTGCAGCTTGAGAATGCGGATCTGAGGCGCAAACAGCTCGGCAGCGGGGAACGCCTGCTGCGGTTTGAACTGCTCGAGCGCGAGAACGCGCAGCTGCGCAGCTTGCTGGAAATGTCCCGGCGCGTGGGTGTGCGCAGTATTGCCGCGGACATCCTGTATGACGCGCCGGACCCGTTTGCACGCAAGGTCATTCTCGATCGCGGTGCGCAGCAAGGGGTCGAGCCTGGCCTCGCCGTGGTGGACGCCGCTGGCGTGCTCGGCCAGGTGACCCGTGTGTACCCGATCCAGTCCGAAGTCACGCTGTTGACCGATCGCAATCAGGCGATTCCGGTGCAGGTGCTGCGCAACGGGCTGCGCGGGGTGTTGTTCGGCATCGGGCAGGGGCGGCTCGAAGTCAGGTTCGTGATCGCCACGGCTGATATCCAGGCCGGCGACACGCTGGTGACTTCCGGGCTGGATGGTGTGTTCGTGCCCGGCCTGCCGGTGGCCGAAATCGAATCGGTCGACCGCGAATCCGACGCCTTTGCCCGCATCATGTGCCGCCCGCTGGCGGGGGTTGAGCGCAGCGCACAGGTGCTGGTGCTTGGGCGTCAGGTGCTGCCGCCGCCACGTCCGGCGGACGAAGACGCCGTGCCCCCCGCCAAGCCAGTAGCGGCGCCCTGACATGCAGCCGACCAACCGTTCAAGTCGCATCCTCCTGCCGGTCAGGCTGTGGTTCATCCATTTCAGCCTGCTGATTGCACTTGGTCTGGTGTATGTCCCTACCGGCCGCCTGCCAGGTGTGCCCGACTGGGTGGCGCTGGTGCTGGCTTTCTGGTGTATCCGTGAACCGCTGCGCATCGGCATGGGCGCGGGTTTCTTCTTCGGCTTGCTGGTCGATATCGGGCAGGGGGCCGCGATGGGTCAGCATGCCCTGGCCTATGTCGTGCTCGCCTATCTCGCCAACGGCCTGGCGCGCCGGCTGATGTGGTTTTCGGCCTTGCAGCAGGCCTTGCACGTGCTGCCGATGCTGCTGGTTTCGCAGGCGCTGATGGTGGCGGTACGCCTGATTGCCGGTGCGGAGTTTCCGGGCTGGTCATATTTTCTGTCGAGCTTCACCGGCGTGTTGCTGTGGTGGCCGCTGACCTATCTGCTGCTGCTGCCCCAGTACCAGCCCGCAGATCGTGACGACAACCGACCCATCTGATGTCCGGTGACATGATTTCATTTCATGCCCCCGAACAGGATTCATTGCGTTTTCGCCGCCGTGTGCTGGTGGCGGCGGCGTTTGCGCTGGCCTGTTTTGTGCTGCTCGCATCGCGCTTCTACTATCTGCAGGTGCAGAAGTTCGAGTACTTCCACACCCGTGCCGAGGATAACCGCATCGCGCTGCTGCCGATCGTGCCCAACCGCGGCACCATCGTCGACCGCAACGGGGTGGTGCTGGCGCGCAACTATGCCGCCTATACGCTGGAGATCACGCCGGCGCGTACCAACGGCCTGGAAGAGACCATCGAGGCGCTCAATCAGGTCGTTCCCATCGATGCGCGCGATCGCAGACGCTTTCGCAAGCTGCTTGAAGAAAGTCGCAGCTTCGAGAGCGTGCCGATCCGCAATCGCCTCAGCGATGAAGAGGTCGCCCGTTTCGTCGCCCAGCGTTATCGCTTCCCTGGAGTCGACGTTCAGGCCCGGCTATTCCGTGACTATCCGCTCGGCGCGAGCGCATCGCATGTCGTCGGTTACATCGGACGCATCAATCTGCGTGACATCGAACGTATCGAAGAGCGCGACGACGTGGCCAACTACCGTGGATCGGACCACATCGGCAAGAGCGGTCTGGAGCTGTCCTATGAAGCCGAACTGCACGGCGTCACCGGTTTCGAGCAGGTCGAGGTCAATGCCGGCGGTCGCGCGGTGCGGCGGCTCTCGAGTACGCCGGCGGTGACCGGAAGCGACCTCGAACTCAACCTTGACATGGAACTGCAGAAGATCGCCGAGACCGCGTTCGGCGACCGCCGCGGTGCGCTGGTCGCGATCGACCCCAGCACGGGTGGCGTACTGGCGCTGGTGTCGGCGCCTTCCTTCGACCCCAACCTGTTCGTGGATGGCATTTCCACGCAGGACTGGAAGGGTCTCAACGAGTCACCCGACCATCCTTTGCTCAACCGCGCCATCTACAGCGCCTATCCGCCCGGCTCGACCTTCAAGCCCTTCATGGGGCTCGCCGGGCTGACGACGGGCAAGCGCACGCCGGAACAGACGATCTCTGATCCAGGCTACTTCAACTTTGCCGGTCACCGCTTCATGGATGACAAGGTCGGCGGACACGGTCTGGTCGACCTGCACAAATCGATCGTGGTGTCGTGCAACACCTATTACTATCAGCTGGCAAACGATCTCGGGATCGACGCGATTGCAGGCTTCATGTCCCAGTTCGGGTTTGGTTCAAGAACCGAGCTTGATCTGCCCGGCGAGGCCGAGGGCGTATTGCCGTCGCCGGCCTGGAAGCGCCAGCGCTTTCGCAAACCCGAACAGCAGCGCTGGTATGGCGGCGACACGATTTCGATTGGCATCGGGCAGGGGTATAACGCCTACACGCCGGTGCAGATGGCCAATGCAGTCGCGGCACTGGTGAATGATGGCAAGGTTTTCCGGCCACATCTCGTACGTTATGTCATCGACAGCCGTACCGGAGAGAAAAGGATCGTGGAGCCCGAGCCAGTGAGGCAGATTCCGCTCAAGCCGGAGCATGTGGCGGCCGTGCGCCGCGCCATGGTGGAGGTGAACAAGGTCGGCACCGGCGCGCGTGCGTTTGCCGGTGCCCCCTATGAGTCGGGCGGCAAAACCGGAACGGCACAGGTGTATTCGCTAAAGGGATCCAAATACGTCAAGGGCCAGGTCCGCGAGCGCTTGCGCGATCATTCCTGGTTCATCGCCTACGCGCCTGCCGACAAGCCGAAAATCGCCGTGGCAGTGCTGGTCGAGAATGGCGGCTTCGGTTCGCAGTCGGCGGCGCCGATAGCACGCCAGGTGATTGACTATCATCTGCTGGGCAAGCGTCCCAACCAGCCGGCGCCAGAAGATGTCGATGCGGTGGAGAGTGCAGATTGAGCGATAGCAGCTTCCACCCCTTGCGTCTGCTGCAGGCCTTTCTGCGCCCGATCGATCCGGTGCTGCTGCTGATTCTTGCCGCACTCTTCGGCTATGCCTTCGTGCTGATGTCGAGCGCTTCGCCCGAACGCCTGGACTCGCAGATGACGCACATGGCAGTGGCGGTCGGCGTGATGTGGTGCGCGGCCTCGCTGCCGAGTCAGCGTCTGCTGTCGCTCGCGCTGCCGCTTTACGTCGTGGGTGTCGTGCTGCTGGTCGGCGTGGCCCTGTTCGGCGAGGTGTCGAAAGGCGCACAGCGCTGGCTAGATATCGGCGTGACCCGCATCCAGCCCTCCGAACTGATGAAGATTGCGATGCCGCTGATGCTGGCGTGGTTCTTTCAGCAGCGCGAAGGGCGCATCGGCTGGCGCGAATTCATCCTGGCCGGTCTGCTGCTGGCGGTTCCGGTCGGGCTCATCGTCAAGCAGCCCGACCTCGGCACCAGCTTGCTGGTGGCGGCGGCCGGCTTCTATGTGATCTTCTTCGCCGGCCTGACGTGGAAGCTGATCGTGCCGGTTGCCGTGGTGGGCATCGTCGCCATCGGCTCGATCGTGGCCTTCGGCGACACACTGTGTCAGCCCGATGTGCAATGGGTGGGGATGCGTGACTACCAGAAGCACCGTGTGTGCACCCTGCTCGATCCGACGCAGGATCCGCTCGGCAAGGGTTTCCACATCATTCAGTCCACCATCGCCATCGGTTCCGGTGGTGTCATGGGCAAGGGCTGGATGGATGGTACCCAGACCCATCTGTCCTTCCTCCCCGAACGCCATACCGACTTCATTTTTGCCGTGCTCGCCGAAGAGTTTGGCCTGCTCGGTGCGCTCGTCCTGCTGCTGATCTATCTTGCCCTGTTTGCACGCGGCTTCATGATTGCGGCGCGAGCGCCCACGCTGGGTACGCGCCTGCTCGCCGGGGCGGTGACCATGATCTTCTTCACCTATGCCTTCGTGAACATGGGTATGGTGAGCGGCATCCTGCCCGTGGTGGGCGTGCCCTTGCCTTTCATCAGTTACGGGGGAACTGCGCTGGTGACCCTGAGTCTGGGAGTGGGTATCCTGATGAGCGTTCACCGCGGTAGGCTGGTGAACAAGAATTAGAGGCTGATCCGATGATCCTCAGCATTAGATTTGCGTGCGCAGCAGCGCGCGAGGCAATGTCCCGTCCGCGCCCCTTCACTGCGACACTGCTGGCGGCGGCGACCCTCGTGCTGTCGGGCTGTGGCCAGACGCCGGTGCGATCGCCCGGTTCGCAGGCACAGACGCCCGACCCTGGGAAGACTGTGTCAAAGTCCGGGCGTGGCGGCGGCTACTACAAGGATGACGGCCCGCATGACTCGCCGCCGTCGAACCTCGAGGCCGTGCCTGATGCCACGCCACGGCTCGAACCGCTGCACCGTTTTGCCAACCGGCCTTATACCGTTTTTGGCCAGGACTATGTGCCCCTGACCGCGCTTGGCCCCTACCGCGAGCGCGGGCGGGCAAGCTGGTATGGCCGTCGCTTTCATGGCCAGCCTACGTCGAGCGGCGAGCCCTACGACATGTATGCGATGACCGCGGCGCATCCAACGCTGCCGATCCCGAGCTACGCGCGGGTCACCAGCCTGGCAACCGGCAACTCGGTGGTGGTGCGGATCAATGATCGTGGTCCATTCCACAAGGACCGCCTGATGGACCTGTCCTATACGGCCGCTTACAAGCTCGGTTATCTCAACGAGGGCAGTACCGAAGTCGAAGTCGAGCAGATCCTGCCCGACGAATTGCCAATGGTCGCCAGTGCCGATCCGGTGCCGCCGATGACCAACCGCGACCCGCCACAGCTGGTGGCCAAGCCGGTGGCGGCGCTAGCACCATCGCCACCGACACCGGTACAAGCACTGTCTTCCGCCGACAGAGGGGTGTTCCTGCAGTTGGGCGCCTTCACGTCCTTCGACAATGCCGAGGGCTTTCGTGCCACCATTGAAGAGCAGATGAGCACATTTGCCGAACGCCTTGAGCTGTTCGCCGACGGCAGCCGCTTCCGTCTCCATGCCGGTCCCTACGCATCGGTCGATGAGGCCCGGTCGGTGGCAGACCGCATTGCAACGACGCTGAAAATGAAACCCTTCGTCGTCGTGCGCTGATTTTTTTGCCAAGCTTGAAACAAAAACTGTCCGCCTTGGTCAGCTCTCTGGCAGCGTCCTATAATTTCGGGTCGCCCGTCCTTCAAATTACCTGGTCATTTCCGATGCGTTTTTTAGTTGCTTTCCTGTTTTCGCTGTTTTCCCTTGCTGCAGTTGCACAAACCATTCCCGCACCCGCACTCGCGGCCAACGCCTGGGTGCTGGTGGACCACGGTACCGGTCAGGTGCTGGCGGCCAATGACCCGGACATGCGTATAGAGCCGGCATCGCTGACCAAGCTGATGACCGCCTATCTCACCTTCTCGGCGCTCAAGTCCGGCAGCATTACCCCCGAGCAGCCTGTTAACGTGTCGGAGAAAGCCTGGCGCCAGGAAGGTTCGCGGATGTTCATCGAGCCCAACAAGCCGGTGACGGTGCAGGAGCTGATTCGTGGCGTCATCGTGCAGTCCGGAAACGATGCCTGCGTGGCTCTGTCCGAGCTCATCGCCGGCAGCGAAGAGGCTTTCGCCGCGTTGATGAACCGTGAAGCGAAGCGTCTGGGGATGACCAACACCAACTTCACCAATGCCACCGGCCTGCCCGATCCCGCGCTGTACACCACGGCGAACGACCTGGCGCTGCTCGCATCGGCGATCATTCGCGACTTCCCCGACTACTTCGGGCTGTATTCGATGAAGGAATACACCTACAACAACATCAAGCAGCCTAACCGCAACCGCCTGCTGTGGATGGACGGTACGGTCGACGGCATGAAGACCGGCCATACCAGCGCCGCCGGCTACTGCCTGGTATCGACCGCCCTGCGCGGTCCGCGTCGTCTGATTTCGGTGGTGCTCGGTGCGTCGTCCGATACCGTGCGCGCGCAGGAGTCGCTCAAGCTGCTCAACTTCGGCTTCCAGTTCTTCGACACGGTGAAGCTCTATTCCGCCGATCAGGCCTTGTCGCAGTTCCGTGTGTGGAAAGGCCAGGAGAACGAAGTCGCCGCCGGCTTCACCAGCGACTTCGTGCTGTCGCTGCCCAAGGGTCAGGCCGACAAGATCGAAGCTACGCTCGAGAGCATGCAACCAGTGCTCGCGCCGCTGCAGAAGGGCCAGGAAATCGGCACCCTCAAGCTCAGTGTCGACGGCAAGGTGCTGGGGGAATATCCTGTAGTGGCGCTGCAGGACGTGCCGGTGGCCGGTTTCTTTGGCCGTTTCTGGGACGCGCTGGTGCTGTGGATCAAGAGCCTCTGAGCGACAAGGGGCGGTGGAGGGTGTTGTGAGCCTGTGTTATCTGAACGGACGGTATCAGCCACTCGACGAAGCGCGGGTGTCGCCGATGGATCGCGGATTCCTCTTCGGCGATGGTGCCTACGAGGTCATCCCGGTGTATTCGCGCCATCCCTTCCGTCTGGAGGAGCATGTCGCCCGTCTCGAAAGCACGCTGGCGTCCATCCGCCTGCCCAATCCGCACCACCCCGATGAGTGGGCGGCGATCATCCGCGAGGTGATCGACCGCAACGCATGGGAAGACCAGTCGGTGTACCTGCAGGTCTCCCGTGGGGCGGACGACATCCGCAATCATGCGTTCCCGAAGGTGGTGCGCCCGACGGTGTTCGTGCTGAGCGAACAGCTGGTCACCCCGCCGGCTTTCCAGCGCGAAGAGGGCGTGGCCTGCGTCAGTGCGGCGGATTTCCGCTGGTTGCGCTGTGACCTGAAGACCGTCGCCTTGCTCGCAAACTGTTTGCTGCGTCAGCACGCGCTCGATCAGGGATGCGTCGAAACCATCCTGTTCCGCGACGGCTTCCTGACCGAAGGTGCAGCGTCGAACATCTTCGTGGTGAAGGACGGCGTGATGCTGGCGCCGCCAAAGAGTCATCTGATGCTGCCCGGCATCACCTACGATGTGGTGCTCGAACTCGCCGTCCGGCACGGGCTGCGGCATGAAGTGCGTGAAATACTCGAAAACGAGGTGCGCCATGCCGATGAGCTGTGGATGACGTCGTCGACCAAGGAAGTGCTGCCCATCACCCGGCTCGACGACAAAGCTGTCGGTCGGGGGACACCGGGCCCGGTGGGGCTGCAGATGCATGCGTGGTATCAGGACTTCAAGAATACGGTGATGCGTCGTGGATGATCAGAACAGGCAGGAAACCAGACAGACCCTGCTCGAGTTTCCCTGTGACTTTCCCATCAAGATCATGGGCGCGCGGGTTGATGGGTTCGCCCAGGCGGTGACCGGGGTCGTGCTCACCCATGCGCCGGATTTCGATGTGGCGACGGTCGAGATGCGGCCCTCGAGCAAGGGCAACTACCTCGCGATCACCTGCACCTTCCGCGCCGTGTCGCAGTTGCAGGTCGATTCGATGTATCGCGAGCTCACGTCGCACCCGATGGTCAAGGTGGTGCTGTGATCATCAAGCGCCTCGGTCTTGTCGAGTACGAACCGGCACTCGAGGCGATGCGGGTGTTCACCGCCGGGCGCAATGAAGGCACGCCGGACGAAATCTGGCTGCTTGAGCATCCTCCGGTCTACACCCTGGGGCAGGCCGGGCTTGCCGAGCATCTGCTGCGCAAGGATGCCGGCATTCCGCTGGTCAAGATCGACCGTGGCGGTCAGATCACCTATCACGGCCCCGGCCAGTTGGTGGTCTATCTGCTGCTCGACCTGCACCGGCGCCGGCTCAAGGTGCGCGAGCTGGTGTCGCTGATGGAGCAGGCGATCATCGATACCCTGGCCGAATACGGTCTGAATGCCGTGCGCAAGGACGGTGCGCCGGGTGTGTATATCGACGGTGCCAAAGTGGCGGCGCTTGGCCTGCGCGTGCGCAAGGGCTGCAGTTATCATGGACTGAGCCTCAACGTTGATATGGACCTCACGCCCTTCAGCTGGATCAATCCCTGTGGTTACGAAGGGCTCAAGACCGTGCAGCTGCGCGACTTCGGCGTGTCCGAAACCGTCGCGGGTGCGGGCGAGCGCGTACTTGCCAATCTGAACCGCCTGCTGCCGCCGGTCGCGCGCCAGGCCATGGACGCCCCCGCCATGAGTGCGGTGCCCTGAAGGGCACAATGCGCCCGATGAATTCAAACCAACATCAGAGACAGAGACCATGGAAACCCCCGTTCGCAAGCAGCGTGGCGCTGACAAGACGGCCGGTATCCCGATCAAGATCGTGCCGGCCGAGCGGCTGAAGAAACCCGAGTGGATCCGCATCAAGCTCGGCGGCGGCATCGAGGCCGAGCGCTTCAACGAGATCAAGGACACGCTGCGCGAGCACAAGCTGCACACCGTGTGCGAGGAAGCCTCCTGCCCCAACATCCATGAGTGTTTCGGCAAGGGCACGGCGACTTTCATGATCATGGGCGACATCTGCACCCGGCGCTGCCCGTTCTGCGACGTCGGTCATGGTCGGCCCGACCCGCTCAATGCAAACGAACCGGCTGATCTGGCCAAGACGATTGCCGCGATGCGCCTCAACTACGTGGTGATCACTTCCGTTGACCGCGACGATCTGCGCGACGGTGGCGCACAGCACTTCGTCGAGTGCATCAGCGAGACCCGCAAGGCGTCGCCCAAGACCTCCATCGAGGTGCTGGTGCCCGACTTCCGCGGCCGCATGGACATCGCGCTCGACATCTTCGATCAGGCGCCGCCCGACGTCATGAACCACAACCTCGAGACCGTGCCGCGTCTGTACAAACAGGCCCGCCCAGGCTCTGACTATGCCTATTCGCTCGAGCTGCTCAAGCAGTTCAAGGCACGTCACCCCGAGGTGCTGACCAAGTCCGGCCTGATGGTTGGCCTGGGTGAAACCGACGACGAAATCCTCGAAGTGCTGCGCGACCTGCGTGCGCACGACGTTGACATGCTGACCATCGGTCAGTACCTGCAACCGTCGGGCGGTCACCTGCCGGTGTTGCGTTACGTCCATCCCGATACCTTCAAGATGTTCGAAACCGAAGCCCTGAAGATGGGTTTCCGCAATGCAGCCTGTGGGCCGATGGTGCGTTCGAGCTACTGGGCTGATCAGCAGGCGCACGGCGCCGGTGTCGCTTAAGGAGTCTGGCGATGGCGGACGGTCGTGTCGGTGTGTTCCCCGCGCTGCTTCTGGCCGGTGCGCTCGCCTTTGCTGGCTGGTCGGTCGGCAAGGGGCTGGAGGCGTTTCGCAGCGCTGACCGTTCGGTTACGGTAAAGGGGCTGGCAGAGCTCGATGTGAAGAGTGACTTTGCATCGTGGGCGCTCGGGTTCCGGCGCGCAGGCAACGAGTTTGATCAGGTCCAGCTGGCCCTGACGGCCGACCGCGAAAAGGTGCTCGGTTTCCTGCACGAACAGGGCTTTACCGCCGAGGAGATCGAAGTCCGGCCGCTTCAGGTGCAGGATTTGCTCGCCCGGGAATGGGGCGGGAATGACGTTGCGTTGCGCTTCAACGGGCAGGGGCAGGTGGTTGTGAAATCCACCCGCGTCGACCTTGTGGCAGAGGCGGCAAATCAGGTCGATCCGCTGATCCAGGCGGGTGTCCAGTTAGCCGGCAGTAACGCGGGCTTCAGTGGCCCGCGCTTTCAGTTGCGCGGCTTCAACGACGTCAAGCCGCAACTGCTGGAGGAGGCGACACTCAGCGCCCGCGAACAGGCGAAGAAGTTCGCGGCAGATGCAGGGGCTACGCTCGGGCCGCTCAAGAATGCCAACCAGGGTGTTATCCGGGTACTCGATGACGATGGAAGCGACATGGATTCGTCCAGCACCATCGGCAAGCGCCTGCGGGTGGTGAGTACGTTCGAGTTCGCGCTCAGGTAAGGCGTGGGTTGAGCGGTTCGGGGTGATGCGGTTGATAGCCCTGGCGCTTTCTCCCGAAGCTGCATGCCTTCAGTTGGGGCAGCCAATGCAGCCTTCGGTCTGCGTGCCGAGAAAGATGGCGCCGCCAAGCTTGGCGCCGGTCAGGTCCGCATCAATGAGCGATGCCCGGTTGAAATTGACGCCCTGAAGATTGGCACCGACAAGCGAGGCGCCTTTCAGGTTTGCCGCACGCAGGTTGGCGCGCTGCATGTCCGCATTCTGCAACTGTGCGCCGCCCAGCCTGGCGTTGGTGAAATCCGCCCCGGTGAGGATCGTGCTGGAGAGATCGGCGCCGGTCAGATCCGCGTTCTGAAACGTTGCGTCCTGCAAATCGGCGCCGCCAAGTCTGGCCTCGTTCAGCTGCGCACCTTTCAGGTTGATGCGCGACATCAATGCCTCACGCAGGTCTGCGCCGCGCAGATCGGTGTAGGAAAAGTTGGCTTCCCCCAAGTTTGCACCGCGCAGGTTTGCGCCGGCAAGGCTGCTGCGGGTGAACTGCGAATTCCTCAGATTGACGCCGGCCAGATCCGCGCCGTTCAGGTTCAGGCTGGTGCACAAGGTGCCGCGCCGGATGTCGCAGCCGCTCACGTTGCGACGCTCCTGGGCGTGAGCGGCAGTAACGAGAATGAGTGTGAGCAGCAGCGGGATGGTCTTTTTGAGCATGTTGTCCGGTCAGTTTGGGCCGCTGTCAGCAGGCCGGTCAGGCTGTTGGATAGCGCAGGGGGCGATTGGTTTGCATGCGCGGCAAAAATACATCAATGCAGGCTCGCGCGGAAACCGCTCTCATGTGGATTTGCCGAACCCACGCGGGTGCGGCGTGAAAATGCCCGATGTCGAGTACGAGAACGAAACCGGGTGCACTCTCGCGGCTGACATTGAGCCCCGCCTTCAAGCCCAGGCCGCTGTGATCGGAAAGGACTTTCGCACGAACAGGTGTTTTGGGGGCGATTGCCGGGGCGTGGGTGTCGGGGTGGGAAAATGGCTCGTGCGCGCCTTGCAAGGTCGAAAACCACATCCCGGGTGCCAACCGTTGATGCGCCCAGACCGTGACCCTGCAGAGGCCGGAGATGAAAACCGCAATTGCGGTAATGATCCCGTGCTTCATACTACGCGCTTGAACTTCTGGAGGATGCCATGCGTTCCATTCTGAGAGCTTTCGCCTTTCTTGTCATCAGCGCACCGGTGTGGGCTGGCGGCGGACTGGCCGCGTTTACCGACAGCGAAGCGTCGGGGGGCCTGAAAGAGGCCCTGAGCCAGGGCGCCACCCGCGCAGTCGAACTGCTTGGTCGTAGCGGTGGCTTTCTCGACAATGACAAGGTCAGGATTCCGCTGCCCGACGGGCTGGCCCAGGCCGAACCGTTGATCCGGATGACCGGCCGTGGGAAGGATCTCGACCAGCTCGTGACCACGATGAACCGCGCCGCCGAAGCCGCCGTACCGGAGGCGAAGACACTGCTGGCGAATGCGGTGAAGCAGATGAGCGTCACCGACGCCAAGAACATCCTGACGGGTGGTGACGATTCGGTGACCAACTACTTCCGCGAAAAGACCCAGGACCAGCTGACCAAGCTGTTTCTGCCCGCGGTCAAGAAGAGCACCGACAAGCTCGCGCTGTCCGGTCAGTACAACAAGCTGGCAGGGCAGGCGGCCGGCATCGGTCTGGTGAAAGGTGAGGATGCCCAGATCGAGAACTACGTGACGCGCAAGGCGCTCGATGGTCTGTACCTGATGATCGCCGAGGAAGAGCGCGCGATCCGCAAGGACCCCGTCGGCGCGGCTGGCAGTCTGGCGAAGAAGATCTTCGGCGCACTCTGATCCGCCCGCCCGATCGCGCCGGCAGCGCGCGGTCGAGGCTTGGGGTACACTTCAACGATGCCGCCTGTCCGGGCGGCATTGCTTTTCCGGTCCCCGCAGATGTCAGCCCTCCTCAATGCCCCCCAACGTGAAGCCATCCGCTATCTGGACGGCCCCTGCCTCGTACTTGCCGGTGCGGGCAGCGGCAAGACGCGGGTCATCACGCAGAAGATCGCGCACCTGATCAACGAGTGCGGGATCAGCGCGAAGAATATCGCGGCCATTACCTTTACCAACAAGGCGGCCAGGGAGATGCAGGAGCGCGTCGCTCACCTGATGGGCGGGCGCGTGCCGGGCGGTCTCACGGTGTGCACCTTCCACGCGCTCGGAGTGCGGATCATCCGCCAGGAAGCGGCACATTGCGGGCTCAAACCGCAGTTTTCCATTCTCGATTCATCGGATACCGTACAGATCGTCTCTGACGTGTCCGGCGACAACGACAAGGGGATCGCCAAGCAGATGCAGTGGCAGATCTCGTCGTGGAAGAACGCGATGATCACGCCGGAGGAGGCCGCGCAACTGGCCGACAACGAGATCGCCTCCACTGCGGCGCTGCTGTACAAGGAGTACGAACGCACGCTGCGCGCCTATCAGGCGGTCGATTTCGACGACCTGATTTCGCTGCCGGTACGGCTGTTCGACGAGAACCCCGAGGTGCGCGAGCGCTGGCAGAACCGGCTGCGCTACCTGCTCGTGGACGAGTATCAGGACACCAACCGTGCGCAGTACCGCCTGTTGCGTCTGCTCTCCGGTGTGCGCGGCGCGTTCACCGCGGTGGGCGACGACGATCAGGCCATCTATGCCTGGCGCGGTGCCGACGTGGAGAACCTGCGCTTGCTGCAGGTTGATTATCCGAAGCTGAAGGTGATCAAGCTTGAGCAGAACTACCGCTCGTCGCGCCGTATCCTCGAAGCGGCCAACTCGGTGATCGCAAATAACGAAAAGCTGTTCGAGAAGCGCTTGTGGTCCGAGCACGGCATTGGTGACCAGATCGTGGTCACCAACTGCCCCGACCCCGATCGTGAAGCCGAAACCGTGGCGATGAAGATCACCGCGCACAAGTTCGAGAACCGCACCCGCTTCAAGGACTACGCGATCCTGTACCGCGGTAACCATCAGGCGCGGATCATCGAGCAGCAGTTGCGCAACCAGCACATCCCCTACGTGATTTCAGGCGGGCAGAGCTTTTTCGACAAACCCGAGATCCGCGATCTGATCTCCTATCTGCGTCTGCTGATGAACGAGGACGACGATCTTGCCTTCATTCGCGCGATTACCGTGCCCCGGCGCGGCGTAGGGGCGGCAACGATCGAAGCGCTGGGCAATTACGCGGGGCACCGTCACATCAGCCTGTTCGCCGCGGTGTTCGAGGAAGGCGCGGCGCAGCACCTGAACCCCAAGCAGCTCGAAGGCGTGCAGCAGTTCGCCGGCTTCATCAACCGCATGCAGTACCGCGCGACGCGTGAGCCGGCAGCGCAGCTGCTCGAGGACCTCCTCACTGCGATCAGTTACGAGGCCTGGCTGTTCGAGCACTGCACGACGCGCGAGGCCGAGACCAAATGGAGCAATGTGCGCGATTTCGTCGATTGGCTCGGACGCAAGGGTGCGGAAGACGGCAAAAACCTGATCGAGCTGACCCAGACCATCGCGCTGATCTCGATGCTGGACAAGGAAGATCCCGACTATGACGGCGTGCAGCTCGCGACCCTGCACGCTTCCAAGGGGCTGGAGTTTCCGCACGTGTTCCTGATCGGCGTCGAAGAGGGTTTTCTGCCACACCAGAGCAGCATCGACGAGGACAAGGTCGAAGAGGAGCGGCGCCTGATGTACGTCGGCATCACCCGTGCGCAGCGCAGCCTCAACATCACCTGGTGCGAACGGCGCAAGGCGGGCAAGGAGGTGCGCGTGTGCGAGCCCTCGCGATTCATTGCCGAGATGGGGGGCGACATCCGTATCAACGACCGCAAGAAGAGCGGCCCGGTGTCGAACGAGGAAGGGCGCGCACGTGCGGCCAACCTGATGGCAATGCTCGAAGCGCGCAGCAAGCCCGGCGCCTGACGACGCTGCGCCAGGCCTGTCGGGGCGGCTGGCGGGTGTAAAAAAGGGCAGCCAGCGGCTGCCCTTCTGCATTCCGGGACCAGGCCCCGATTATTGCTCGAGCGGCGGCTCGGTGAAGTTTGCGCCTGCCTGGTTCACCAGGAAGGCGACTGCGCGCTTCACTTCGGTGTCGGTCAGGTCGCTTGCGCCGCCGCGTGCGGGCATGCTGTTCTTGCCGGTGATGGCCGAGCTGGTCAGGCCATCGAAGCCCAGCGCGATACGGGGCGCCCAGGCACCGGCGTCACCGGTCTTGGGTGAGCCCAGCGCGCCGGAGTCGTGGCAGCTGGCACAGATGGCCTTGTAGATCTGTTCGCCGGTGCGGCTGCCCGGTGCGACTTTGGAAACCTTGACCTCGAGCTTGGCAACAGGCTCGATAAGCGTCGCGGTAAGTTCCGGATCAACCTTGTTCTGCTGGCCACAACCCGCGAGCAGCACGGCTGCAGCGACGGCGATAACCGGCAGGGCGAGGCGGGAGGGCCGCTGAGCGGCGTTCTGGGCGCGATGTTCCGACATGCTGGATCCTTTGACTGGCGCGAGGCAAAGCAAAAAGTTGAAAACGGTTTTCTGCTCACAAAAAAACCGCCTCAGAAGCGGTTCCACTGAAAGCGTGTTCGGACCCCAGGCAGCCTCTCAGGCCGCCTGCCTGCCATAAAACATCGCACGGAAGGCCGCGTCTTGACAGGCATCAGGGCAAAAACCCTATAAACAGGCCACATTTTATCACCCATGCCTCAACGAGGCCATAGCACAGGACACGCCAGGTGGGCTTGCGTCGGCTGCGCTGTGTTGTGCCGGCTTCAGGGTTGCGCATCTGCAGAAACGGCGACAACACAGTTGCGCCCTCTGTTCTTGGCCTCATAGATGCCCTGATCTGCGCGGTGCATGAAAGCGGCCGGCTTTTCGCCAGGCTGAAACTGGGAGATACCGATACTGATGGTGCAATGGATCACGATGCCTGACGACAGCACCACGGCCGTGTCGGCGAAGGCTGAACACAGACGACGGGCGAGTCGTTCAGCTTCGTCCTGTCCGGTGCCTGGCAGCAGCAGGGCGAATTCCTCACCTCCGTAACGGAAGCTGCCGTCGGCGCCGCGGGTGCTGTCCATGATCACCCGTGCCAGCGTCTGCAGTACGCAATCGCCTTCAAGATGCCCGTACGTGTCATTGACTTGCTTGAAGTTGTCGGCATCGAGCAGCAGCATCGACAGCGGTTGGGCGTAACGGGTTGCCCGTTCGCATTCGGCCGCGAGACGGGCGAAAAAATGGCGGGCATTGAACAGACCGGTGAGCTCGTCGGTGATGCTCAACATGCGATAGCGCGCTTCGTTTTCGCGCAAGGCCTGCTCGGCACGCTTCTGTTCGGTGACGTCCTGCAGGGTCTCGATCACGCCGACGACTTCGCCGCTGGCGTCGCGCAGCGGGGCGGCGGTGAAGAACAGCCAGCGGCCCCCGTCCCCAATGGAGGGGAAGAAGTCTTCGGCCTCGAATGCGCCGGGCATCAGTGCTGAGCGGCGGGATTTTTCCTGATAGAACTGGTCGACCTTGTCTTCGAGTGCGCCGTCGAGCACCAGGTCGGCCAGCGTCGGGCGTGCGCTGGGGTAGAAGGCCTCCCATTGGCGGTGAGTGCCGATCTGGCGCTCCGGGGGCAGGCCGGACAGGGCTGCGAGGGCGCGGTTCCAGTGCGCAACGACATGGTTGCAATCAAGGACGAACATCGGAATCGGGCAGCCGTCGATACCTTCTGCCAGCATGAAATCTGCAGTCGGCTGCAAGCAGGCCGTTGCATGTTGGCCTGACAGGTCCTCTCCCGATTTATCCAGCGGTGGATCCATGCGCATGGTGGTCGATCTGACTGGAGAGGACGCAAATATCGCTCGCACGACGGCGGAATGCAAGCCGAAACCGCACGCTGCCGGTGGAGGCGGGTGGCATGACGCTCCCGGCCTGCTGGCGCTCAGCTTTTCTGTGCGTGCACTGAGGCCAGCGCGCGGATGACGGGGTACTCGTGCTGCGATGCGCGATAGAAAGCCATGATGCGGCGCACATATTCCCGGGTCTCGTCATACGGCGGTACGCCGCCATAACGCTCGACCGCGCCTTCCCCGGCGTTGTAGGCGGCCGCCGTCATCAGCACATCACCTTCGAAGCGCTGCAGCAGCCAGCGCAGGTAGGCGAGGCCGCCGCGCACGTTCTGTTCCGGGTCCATGATATTGCGCACGCCAAAGCGTTCGGCAGTGTCGGGAATCAGCTGCATCAGCCCTTGCGCATTCTTGGGCGAACGGGCGTCGGCATTGAAGTTGGATTCGGTGCGCACGATAGCCAGTGCCAGGCGCGGATCGACGTCGTAACGCGGCGCCAGGCGCTGGATCAGACGCGCATGACGGCGGCGTTCGACCGACAACGAGGAGACGAAGCGTTCGACCACTTCGAAAGGGACCGCCGCCCCGGAGTCGGCGAGCGCACCCGGCGCGCCCGAATAGAGACATTCCGGCAGGTCGTTGCCGATGGCAGCAGGCGAGGATAGACCCGAGGCGAGCAAGACCTGTGCGCCCTCGTGACCCTGACGTGCGGCCAGTGCCAGCAGATTGACCGCATTGTCAGGCTGGTCGGCAAGCCTGCGGTTCTTCAGCAGCAGGCGACCGAGCAGAAACTGTGCTTCGATGCTGCCGTAGCGTGCTGCAGTGCAGTAGCTGGCTGCCGCCAGGCCGGTCATGTGACTGCGCTCGGCGCGATACCCGTCCTCAAGCATGCGTGCCAGCACCGGCGGCTCATCGGTCCATGCGGGCGCGTCGCTGCCCGCCACGCCCGGCAAGGCGCAGAGCAGCAGCACAGTCGCAGTCAGCATTCGGAAGCAAGCTCGCATCGCAGGGTAATCGTGGCGGGTCATCAATGCGTCGACTCTAAGGCCGGCAACGGAAAAAGGATGTGAACGCTGACACCACGCAACGCACATTGATGCGAGGCTGGATTCTCTGCAGGAACGGAACGATTGCCCTGTTGGGCGGGTCGGAACCTTGCCAGTTCACCAAGGAGTGCTGCCATGGACATGCCGGCAAAATTGCGCAAGTTCCGGATAATTCAGGACGAGGTGAAGCTTGCCCACACCTCGCACTGGGATCTCGATTATCTCGGTCGGGCCGAGTTCGATGCGTTAATGAACACAGCTGCAATCGACCCTGACACTGGCGCTGCGGCGTCGGGCGCGGGTGCCGCCACAGGCCCGTCGCGCGCGCAGTGAGCGCCGGGGTTGGTACCCACGAATCCACTCAAGGAATGACATCAATGAAGCGGAATACAGCAGCCCTTGCGCTGACGGCAGTGCTGATCGGAAGCGGCGCGGCATTCATGGGTTTTGCCGCAGAGGGTGGCAGTGCCCCGAGTCCGGAGGCGGGGGCTGCAGCGACTGCAAGCGCGATCTTCGCCGGTGGTTGTTTCTGGTGCACCGAATCCGATTTCGAGAAACTGCCCGGGGTCATCTCTGCGGAATCAGGCTATACGGGCGGCAAGCAGGCCAGCCCGACTTATGAGCAGGTGAGTGCGGGCGGCACCGGTCATACGGAGGCCGTGCGCGTGGTCTACGACCCGGCCCGGGTCAGCTATCCGCAGCTGGTCGAGTACTTCTGGCACACCATCGACCCCACTGCGAAGAACCGTCAGTTCTGTGACGTCGGTTCGCAGTACCGCTCGGGCATCTACTGGCAGAACGAGTCCGAGCGCAAAGTGGCAGAAGCCAGCCGCGATGCCTTGCTCAAGAGCGGCAAGGTGCCGCGCATCCATACCGAGATCGTCGCGGCCTCCGCGTTCTATCCGGCCGAGGAATACCATCAGGACTACTACAAGAAGAACCCGCTGCGCTACAACTACTACCGGCGTGGTTGCGGCCGTGATGCGCAGTTGGAGAAGATCTGGGGCAGTCGCTAGGGCGCTCCGGCGCGGGGTGATGGCTGACTTGCCGGCAGGCAGGTCAGGCAGCCTGAAAAATATTTGTTGATTTATTAACTGACCGGTCTAATAATAAAGCCATGACTGACGCTACTGTTGTTCGCCGACGCGGCCGCCCTCCACGCCAGGAGGGTGGGCGAGACCATACCCGCGAGGTGTTGATGCGCGCTGGCACCGAGATCCTGACCGAGCATGGCTTTGCCAGCACCGGTATCGATCTGGTGCTGAAGCGGGCAGGGGTGCCGAAGGGGTCTTTCTATTACTACTTCAGCAGCAAGGAAGAGTTCGGTGCGGCCGTCATCGAGCAATACGCGAATTACTTTGCGCGCAAGCTGGATCGCTGGCTGCTGGACGAAGACACGCCGCCGCTCGACCGTCTGTCCGCCTTCGTGGCGGATGCCAAGGCGGGGATGTCGCGCTTCGAGTTTCGTCGCGGCTGTCTGATCGGCAACCTGGGGCAGGAGCTGGGCGCGCTCAACGAGAGCTACCGGGTGCAGCTCGAATCCGTGTTCTGTGACTGGCAGCGCCGTCTTGCGGACTGTCTCGAGGCGGCGCGCCAATGCGGCGAGCTCGCGCCGGACGCCAATCCGGCGGCACTTGCCGAGTTTTTCTGGATCGGCTGGGAAGGTGCCGTGTTGAGAGCCAAGCTGGTGCGCAATGCCGATCCACTGGATCGTTTTTATCAAGGTTTCCTCGCGGCTTTGCCGCGTGGTGCATAAGTACACCCACAGGAGGAGCAACACATGTTCAAGGGCATTCTGATCGAGAAGGACGACGCCGGTTACCGCGCCACGCTGAGCGACATCGACGAGGCACAGCTGCCCGAGGGCGACGTGACCGTTAACGTCCAGTTCAGCACACTGAACTACAAGGACGGTCTCGCGATCACCGGCAAGGGCCCGGTTGTGCGCAAGTTTCCGCTGGTGCCGGGTATCGACCTGGTCGGCACGGTCGAGTCGAGCAGCCATGCAGGCATCGCCGCAGGCGACGCCGTGGTGCTCAATGGCTGGGGCGTGGGTGAAGGACATTGGGGCGGGCTGGCGCAGAAGGCGAAGCTCAAGGGCGAATGGCTGGTGCCGCTGCCCAAGGCCTTTACGCCGAAGCAGGCGATGGCCATCGGCACCGCCGGCTACACCGCCATGCTGTGCGTGATGGCGCTCGAGCGTCACGGCGTGACGCCCGACAAGGGCGAGATTCTGGTGACGGGCGCCAATGGCGGCGTGGGCAGCGTTGCCGTTGCCCTGCTGGCCAAGCTCGGCTACACCGTTGTGGCCTCGACCGGACGCCCGCAGGAAGCGGATTACCTCAAGTCGCTCGGTGCCGCAGAGATCATCGACCGCGCGCAGTTTTCGGCTGCCGGCCGTCCGCTGGCGAAAGAGCGCTGGGCCGGTGCGGTCGACACCGTCGGCAGCCACACCCTGGCCAACGTCTGCGCCAGCACCCGCTATCGTGGCGTGGTCACCGCCTGCGGCCTCGCCCAGGGCATGGACTTCCCCGCCACTGTCGCCCCCTTCATCCTGCGCGGCGTCACCCTTGCCGGTGTCGACAGCGTGATGTGCCCGCGCGCCGATCGCCTTGAAGCCTGGGCCCGCCTGGCGCGTGATCTCGACGTCAGCAAGCTCGACCTCATCACCCATGAGATCGCGCTGTCGGATGCCATCCCGGCCGCTTCGGACCTGCTCGACGGCAAGATCCGTGGTCGCGTCGTCGTCGATGTAAATCGCTGATCAAGCGTTAATTACGGCGACGGTGGCCGGGTCAGTGTGAGCGGCCACCGCAGCGCCAGTTCGCTGATTTTTTGTCGCCTATAACAAACAGGCATGTTTTTCGTGAGGAGACCCGCATGACCGATCGTTCCATCAGCCGTTTTTCCGTTCCCGAGCTTAGCGATCTGCCCGAGGACGTCCGCAACAGGATGCTGGCAGTGCAGGAGAAGGCTGGTTTCATTCCCAACGTGTTTCTGATGCTGGCCCACCGTCCGGCCGAGTTTCGCGCCTTTTTCGACTATCACGACGCCTTGATGGAGAAGGATGTTGGTCTGTCCAAAGCCGAGCGCGAGATGATCGTGGTGGCCACCTCGGGCGTGGGCGAGTGTCTGTACTGCGTCGTGGCGCACGGCGCGGTGTTGCGCATCCGTGCCAAGAACCCGCGTGTCGCCGACCAGCTGGCGACCAACTACCGCAAGGCCGAGATCACCCCGCGTCAGCGCGCGATGCTCGATTTCGCGGTCAAGCTGTCGACCCGAGGTGGCGCAATCGAAGCGGCCGACATGGACGCGCTGCGCGAACACGGCTTTGACGACGAGGCCATCTGGGACATCGGCGCGATCACTGCGTTTTTCAGCATGAGCAACCGCCTGGTGCACCTCACCGGTACGCCGCCCAACGAGCAGTTCTACCTGATGGGGCGTATGCCCAAGGCCTGAGGGCTCAGGTTCTAAGTGCGTTTCCGGGGGGCAGGGCAGCGTCCCCCGGATTTGGCGCGTGCTTCAGCCTGCGCGCTGGCGTCTCAACACCAGGCTGAAATTGTTTGCCGGCATCGCAATGACTTCATCGAGGCGCAGCCCGCAAGCGGCTGCTTCTGCCTCGACCGCTTCAATATCCCGTACACCAAAATCCGGGTCTCGACACTTGAGCCAGGCGTCAAACGCCTCGTTGCTTGGCGCCGTGTGTCGTCCTGCGCGTCGATAGGGCCCGTATAAATACACGATGCCGTCCGCCGGCAGCACCCGTGCCGCGCCCGCGAGCAAGGCCGGTGTGCTTGCCCATGGCGAGTAGTGGATCACATTGATGCACACCAGGGCGTCGACCCGGGCGAGCGGCCACTCCGGCGCACGGACGTCGAGCGCGAGCGGTGCGGCGACGTTTCTTGCGCCAGCATGTTCGATCCATGCCGCGATCGACGCGAGCGCCGAAGGATTCGTGTCACTCGGTTGCCAGTTCAGGCCCGACAGTGCCTGGGCGAAGTACACCGCATGTTCGCCGGTGCCGCTGCCGATCTCCAGCACCGTGCCCACGGAGGGCAACACACGTTGCAGGATGGGCAGGATGAGGTGGCGATTGCGCTCGATGGCGGGAGCGAACTGGCGTGGGTCGAACTCCATGGATTTTCCTTCAGGGGGCTCACCTGGCGCGGTGCATTGGGGGCAGAATGCCTGGACGGGCGGTGTCGCAGCGCTTGCGGATGGGGCGGGTTGAATGTGCCAGAGCTTATCGCAGTCGAACCTGCGCCACCATGTCAGTCCGGCAATCCGCCCCTGTTTGACACTGAGTTTCCGGAATCGAGTGTGAATGCCTGATCTCGCCCTGCTGCTGCAAACCCATATCTATCTGGCCATCCTGCTCGGGGGGCTGTTCGAGGGGGAGACGGTCGTCGTCCTCGCCGGCTACGCAGCGCACCAGGGTCACGCTTCATGGTGGAGTGTCACGCTGTTCGCGGCGGCGGTGAACGCGCTCGTGGATCAGACTTGGTATCTGCTCGGTCGCTGGCGTGGTGAGCGCGTGCTGGAGCGCTTCCCCGCGGTTGCGGAAAAAGTCGAAAAACTGCGCCCGCGTTTGCTTGGCCACCGTCGGTGGCTGATCTTTGCGCTGCGTTTTTCCTACGGACTGCGCGTCGCGGGACCAGTGGCACTGGGGATTGCACGCGTACCGCTGGCCGAATTCCTGGTGCTCAACCTGCTCGCCGCGCTGGTGTGGGCATCGCTGTTTACCGGACTGGGCTACGTCTTCGGGCTGGCATTGTTGAACCTGCTCGACGAAGCACGGCAGCACGAGGGCAGGATCGCTCTCCTGATTCTGCTCGCGGGCGGTCTTGGCTGGCTGTACGTGCGCCGGCGTTGAGTCAGGCTGGCGTGGTAAACACGGTCAGCACCCCGGTGTAGCCATACAGACGGTCGCGCGCGATCTCGCCGTTGGCAAAGAAGCCAGCCAGCGGCAGCTCGCCAAGTACGTCGTGGATGGCCTGCAGCTCGGCGTTTTTCGCACCGAAGTGAGGGCCGCCCCTGCCGATACAACTGACATAGATGGCGCCCACGGCGCGCTGCGTGCTCGTGCCGAGCTCATTCCTGATTTCAGTCGCAATGCGTCGCACGTCCAGCAGTGCGGCGTCGGGGTCGCGGCGGCAGAAGGTGAGCTGCGAACCCGGTTCGACTGCGTCGCCGATGGCCAGCACGCGGGCGCGGGGGTCGAGCCCGACGATGTGGCGCACCAAGGTGTCCGGACCGAAGCGGGCCGGTGTCGAGGCCTGGTCATCGGTGTTGCGGCACAGGCCGACCAGGGTCGAGGACAAGGCTTCGGCCATTTCCTCGACGGCAAGATCGTTCGCCAGTCCCATGTCTTCCAGCACGCAGGCGAGGGCCGGTTTGCCGTCGAGGGTGAGCACCGTATTGTCCTCGGCGCGAGTTACCCGCCGTGCCGGCCCCATGGGCTGGCAGCCCTGGGTCACCCGCGACACCAGGCCGACTTCCTCGGCAAAGGCGACGCCCGACAGGCCGCCGGTAAGCACTGCGTCGGCAATCTGCAAGGTATGGGTGCGCGCCGAAGACAGCCCGCCGAAGAGGTATCCGGTCGCAGTCCGCGCGGCCAGCTCGGGCAGCAATTCCTGCAGGTCGGGCGTCGTGCCGTCGGCATGCACCAGCGCGGTGTGTGCGTTGAACTCGCCAGTTTCCGGCGTCATCGGCAAGGGCTGGCGCCCCGAGAACAGCCTGAAGGAGGCGCGCGGCAAGGGAGCGAGCATCAGGGCAATGGCGGGCTCGTCGATGTACTCGACGCCACTGGCAGCGATGCCGATCCCGACCGTGCCCACCCAGCTCACGCCGGGCAGGTGCTGCCTGAGTTCGGCGAGAATCGCCTCTGCCGCATCGGCAAAGGGATCGGTCAGATAGCACCAGCCCAGCGTGTATTCGGCTACCGGCTCGGCGCCTGCGCTTGTTTTCGCAGCGCGGGTCAGCTGTTCCAGACAGTGATTGAGCGCGGTGCGCCAGTCGGGGTTGTTGTCGTGCGCGGCAATGAAAGGCGAGATGGACATGGCAGGCACTCTTGAATCCGTGAGGTTTCAAGTCTGACAGCGTTTTTCGCGTCCCGTTTGCACTGACGACATCTTTGTCGTCATCCGGTTGCCCGTCTGCAGCGGCGAATCGCCCTGGCGTTCCCGTCAGGCGGCGAGAAACGGCTTCAGGTGCGGGCCATCGTCTTCGACCGCTGTGGCCGGCAGCTGCCGGATTCAAATTCCTCGCGCAGGGTGTGCTGGCCGAACCGATACACGGATAGACTTCCGCAAGGGCGAGTCCGGGGCGCAATCCGCACCGGTCCGCACCACGTATCGTATCCACCCCGCGCTCAAGGATCCGCCGATGACATCCCTAGCCCCGTTTCACCTTGCCTTTCCGGTGACCAGCCTGGAACAGGCACGTGCCTTCTATGGCGACCTGCTTGGCTGCCCCGAAGGGCGCAGCTCCGACAGCTGGGTCGATTTCAATTTTCACGGTCACCAGATCGTGGCGCACCTGTCACCCGACGAGGCCGGACACCGCCAGACCAGTGCGGTCGATGGCGACAACGTGCCGGTGCGCCACTTCGGCGTGGTGCTGGACATGGCCAGCTGGCAGGCTCTGGCCGACCGCCTGTCGGCCGCGGGCGTCAGCTTCGTGATCGAGCCGCACATCCGCTTCAAGGGTCAGCCCGGCGAGCAGGCGACGATGTTCTTCCTCGACCCCTGTGGCAATGCGCTCGAGTTCAAGGCATTCGCCGACATGAGCAAGCTCTTCGCCACGAGCTGAGCCCCGTTCGATGCCCGAGCGCGCCCTGAAACACAATCGCATCCATTCGCGCCACACATAACAAGGAGATTCCCGACGTGTCATCCGATAAAAACGAGCAGTATGTCTTTGCCCCGGCCGTGCCCAGTGTCGCAGTAAGCGGCAGCGCGCAGCGCTTTCCGGTGCGCCGTGTGTATTGCGTGGGTCGCAACTACGCCGACCACGCGCGCGAAATGGGCCACGATCCCGATCGCGAACCGCCGTTCTTCTTTACCAAGCATCCGGACAGCCTGATCGCTTCGGGCAGTGTGTTTCCCTATCCGAGCGAATCAAGCGATGTTCATCACGAGATCGAACTCGTGGTTGCCATCGGCTGCGGTGGTCGCAACATTGCAGCCGAAGACGCGCTCGAACACGTGTTCGGCTACGGTGTCGGTCTAGACATGACGCGGCGCGATCTGCAGGGTGCGGCCAAGAAAGCGGGCCGTCCGTGGGAAATCGGCAAGGCCTTCGACGCCGCAGCGCCGTGCTCCGAGATCGTGCCCGCAAGCCGCAGCGGTCACCCGGCTGCCGGCGAGATCTGGCTCGACGTCAACGGCGAGCGTCGCCAGCAGGGCGATCTTTCCTCGCAGATCTGGAGCGTGCCCGAAGTGATCGCCCACCTGTCGCGCTATTTCGCCCTCGAGGCCGGCGACCTGATCTATACCGGCACTCCCGCCGGCGTGGGGCCGGTGAAAGTCGGCGATCGCCTTGAGGGTGGAATCGCAGTCGTGGGCAGCATCGACATCACGGTGGGCGCTCAGCGCTGAGTGCGCTTTTATCGCCCCGCGCGAGAGCCAGTACCTCGCGCGGTGGCTGATGG
>JALNWS010000025.1 GCA_023230755.1 Azoarcus sp. | reverse complement strand
GCGGCATTGCCGGCCCGGGGCAGGGGCGCAAGCGGCGAGGCGAGCGTCTCCTCGATACGGCCATCTGCATTGGCCATGGACATGACGCTAAGTTCGCGACCGCCGATTTTCAGATGCACGCTGACCTGGTCGCGGGCGTCACAACCCGGTCCGACATAGGCTGCTGCAGGATCGAAGCGGAGCGCGTCGGTGGCGGCAGCGAGCAGCGGGCGCATCAACAGGAACGGACCGACGCCCGTGGCGTGAAAATCCGGTGCTGCGTCACTCGTTCGCGTCGCGGACAGCGTGCTGCCTGCAAGCAGCAGGCAGACTGCACTCACGCAAACCACCGGCAGCAGCGCGTGCCGGCGCTGCATCAGACTACTCGGCCTTGACCACGGCGCAGGCAATGCGCGCGCCGGCGCCCCCGATCGGTTGGGTAACATGGTCGTCCCTGTTTTCGTGGATGACAATGGCTGCGCCGTCGGCATCGAGAAGGGCCGGTCTGTCGCCTGCGCCGCGCAGGCTGGCGAGCGCGGTGAACATCTCGGCATCGACCGAGCCGTCCTGATGCACAAAAATGACCGGCAGGTCGCCCGCGTCCGGTCCATCGGGGTTCATCAGGCCGTGCTTCTTGCCGGCCGGATTGAGGTGACCCTTCGAGGCGACAAAACCCTTGTCCGGATCATCACAGGTGCCGACGCTGTGGATGTGAATGCCCTTTGCTCCCGGCGCAAGCCCCTTGGCAGAGACCTGAATCAGGAGGCCGGTGGGCGCATCGCTCAAGGTGATGCTCCCGACCGTGTTGCCGCTGCGGTCCACTAGCTCGGCGCTGGCGCGGTCGGCTGCACCTGCAGCGCTGGTCATGCCAGTCAGGAACAGCATTGCAAGAATCAGTTGTTGATGTCTCTGCATGGTTGTCATTCCCTTATCAGCGTTGGCGCGTGATCTCAGCATAGGTGATGCTGTTTGCTTCGCCTGCATTTCTTTTCTGGTCGGCGGTTGAGCGTGGTTTCGCAGGCGGGACTTGCCCGCTGCCCCGTTGATCGGCTACAAGAACCCAAACGAACATGAGGTTGGCTGCGATGACGGCGTGGGTGCGTTACTGGTTTGGCGTGGTGAGGGAGACAGTTCGCATCTGGCTTGATGCCCAGGTCTTCATTCATGCGGCGGCGCTTGCCTTCTTCACCGTCTTTTCGGTGGCGCCGGTCGTGATCGTTGCGGTGAGCATCGTCGGATTGGTGCTGGGCGAGAGCGCCGCGCAGGGGCAGATCGCCCAGCAACTCGAAGCTGCGATCGGGCCCGAAGCCGCTGCAGCGGTTCAGACCGCGGTGGAAGGCAGTCGGGTGGAGCGCAGCGGCATCCTGCCCACGCTGGCAGGGCTTGGCGCCATGCTGTTCGGTGCAACGACGGTGTTCGCGCAGATGCAGAATTCGCTCAATGCAATCTGGGGCGTCGCGCCCCGTCCGTCACGCAGCAGCTTGCTGGTGTTCATCAAGGGGAGGCTGTTGTCGCTGACGGTGGTGCTCGGGATTGGTTTTGTACTGCTGGTGTCACTGCTGCTCAGCGTCATCGTGCGTGCGGTAGTCGTTTTCGCTCAGGACTGGTTGCCGATTCCCGCCCCCTTGCTGCTTGGCCTTGATGGCGTGGTGTCCTTGCTGGTCGTCACCCTGTTGTTTGCGACCATTTTTCGCGTCCTGCCCGACGTGGTGCTGGCATGGCGGGACGTCTGGCTGGGCGCGGTGGTCACGGCGCTGCTGTTCGGCTTCGGACGAATGCTGATTGCACTCTATCTGTCGACGACCGCCACGGCGTCCACTTATGGCGCTGCGGGCTCATTGGTGCTGCTGCTGATGTGGGTGAATTACTCGTCCCTGATCCTGCTCCTCGGCGCTGCCTTCACGAGGGCAAACCTGCAGGCGCGAGGGCTTCCCGTGCGACCGCGCATGACCGCCGTATGCGTGGAGCGCGCTGTCATCGAATAGCAGGGCGGGTCGCATGGGTAGCGCTGGCAACGGTGGGAAAGCGTGTGTACCATGCGGACAGAATGGGCCAAATAATATTTGCCCAAAAATGTGTGTTACAATTACAGCTTCAAAATTATTTATGCTGGCCTTCCAGATGCATGTGACGAATCATGTGTATCTGCCTGCGACCCGGCGTTACCGGTTGCCCTGAAGTCCCTCATGTCGGACTTCCTCCCTGGCGTCAAGCAGGGCTAGAGTGCCCCGGTTACCCCCTGTATCCAAGTACCGTGTCGTGGCGCCAGCGCCCATTCGATGCAGGCAAAACTCGTTGTAAAGAATCTATACAAGGTCTTCGGGGATCGTCCCCGCGAGGCCATGAAACTGGTGGAAGAAGGCCTCGACAAGGCTGAGATCTTCTCCCGTACCGGTCAGACGCTTGGCGTGAATAACGCTTCATTTGAAGTCTACGAAGGCGAGATTTTCGTCGTCATGGGCTTGTCCGGTTCTGGCAAGTCGACGCTCGTCCGATTGCTGAACCGTTTGATTGAACCCACCGCCGGGCAGGTCGTGGTCGATGGGCAGGACATCGCCAAGATGTCCGATTCCGAGTTGCGCGAATTTCGGCGTAAGCACATGAGTATGGTGTTTCAGTCTTTTGCGCTGATGCCCCATCTAACGGTGCTGGACAACACCGCGTTTGGTCTGATGCTTGCCGGCGAGCCCGAAGACAAGCGCAACCAGCGCGCCATGGTCGCGCTGGAGCAGGTGGGGCTTGCGCAGTGGGCCGCAAGCTATCCCGACGAGTTGTCGGGCGGCATGCAGCAACGCGTTGGTCTGGCGCGAGCGCTGACCAACGACCCCACCGTGCTGCTGATGGACGAGGCCTTCTCGGCACTCGATCCGCTTATCCGCGCCGAAATGCAGGATGAACTGGTCAAGCTGCAGGCCGGCCACAAGCGCACCATCATCTTCATCTCGCACGATCTCGACGAAGCCATCCGTATCGGCGACCGCATCGCCATCATGGAAGGCGGGAACGTTGTTCAGGTCGGCACGGCCGAAGACATTTTGCGTAACCCGGCCAACGATTACGTGAAGTCCTTCTTCCGCGGCGTCGATGCCACCTCAATCCTGTCGGCTGCGGATATCGCGCGTCGTACCCAGATCAATATCATCGACCATGCCGGCATGGGCGTGCGCAGTGCGCTCGAGCGACTGCGTACCCACGACCGCGAGTTCGGCTATGTGGTTAGCCCCGATCAGCGCCTGATGGGCGTGGTATCGATTGATTCGCTGAAGAAGGCTGCACGCGAAAGTGACAATCCAAAGTTGCGCGAAGCCTTTTTGCCCGACGTGCAGGTCGTCGCGCAGGACCAGTCGATCGCCGAGCTCTATGAGCCGCTGACCAAATATCCCTATGGTCTTCCCGTAGTGGATGAGAAGGGGCGGTATCGAGGATCCATTACCCGCAACATGATGCTTGAATTTCTGCATCAGCAAACCTCGGAGGCGACTCAATGAGCGAGCAAAACAGCGCCAATCCGTGGGCCGCAACAACGGAAACACCGACCGAAGCGCCGGCAGCGAACCCTTGGGCTGCGGGGTCGGAAACCCCTGCAGCAGCACCCGCCGACAATCCATGGGCTAGCGGTGATACCGCTCCTGTGGACGGTCCGGCAGTCCCGGCCGGTGGCGAGGCGGCCAATGACTGGCTGGCGCAATCCGCGGCGCCCACGGATGTGCCCGATCCGCCCTTTGACTGGTTGCATCCCTTCGACAATGCGGTGATTCCGCTCGACGACTGGGTCGACTCCGGTCTGACCTGGGTGGTCGATCACTTCCGTCCGGCTTTTCAGGCAGTCCGGGTGCCGATCGATGCCACCCTGACCGGTATCGAGCATGGCTTGCTCGCAGTCCCACCGCTGTTGATGATTGCCTTGATCGGACTGATCGCCTGGCAGGCCAGCGGACGACGTCTGGCGATCGGTTCAGTACTGTCGCTGCTGATGATCGGTTTCATCGGTGCCTGGAGCGAAGCCATGGTGACGTTGTCGCTGGTGCTGACCTCGGTTGTGTTCTGTATGGTGATTGGCTTGCCATTGGGTATCTCCATGGCCCGCAGCGATCGCCTGGAGTCGATTGCACGACCACTGCTCGACGCGATGCAGACCACCCCCGCGTTCGTGTACCTGGTGCCGGTGGTGATGTTGTTCGGTATCGGCAATGTGCCCGGCGTAGTGGTGACCATCGTGTTTGCGCTGCCGCCATTGATTCGCCTCACCAACCTCGGCATCCGGCAGGTCAGGGAAGACCTGATCGAAGCCTCGCGGGCGTTTGGCGCCTCGCCCTGGCAGTTGCTGACCAAGGTGCAGTTGCCGCTGGCCATGCCGACCATCATGGCCGGCATCAACCAGACCCTGATGCTGGCGCTGTCGATGGTGGTGATCGCCTCGATGATCGCCGTGGGCGGACTGGGTCAGATGGTATTGCGCGGAATCGGCCGCCTCGACATGGGGCTGGCCACGGTCGGCGGTCTCGGCATCGTGATTCTGGCCATCATGCTGGATCGCATCACGCAGGCCATGGCAAGCCCGGGTCGCAAGACCGGGCGCTGGTATCAATCAGGACCTCTCGGTCTGTTCTTTGCGCCCCGGCGTGGAAACAGCACCGGCAATGCGGCGAAGAGTGCGTAATTTCACGCCTCATCTTCGTCATTGAATAATCACAAAGGAGTTACATATGCAAAAGAGAAGTTTCCTGAAGCAGATTCTGGGTGGCGCAGCCCTCGTCCTCGCCGCCGCCGTTCCGGTTCATGCCATTGCCGCTGACATGCCGGGCAAGGGCGTCAAGGTTCAGCCGATCAAGAGTTCGATCGCCGAGGAAACCTTCCAGACCGAACTGGTGATGCGCGCGCTCACGGATCTCGGCTACGAAGTGGCCCCGATCAAGGAGATCGAGTACGCGGCAGGTCATATTGCGCTGGGCAACGGCGACGCGACCTTCATGGCCGATCACTGGAACCCGCTGCACGTTGATTTCTACGAGAAGGCCGGCGGCGATGCCAAGCTGTATCGTGAAGGCGTGTATTCCGGCGGCGCGCTGCAGGGCTACCTGATCGACAAGGCTACGGCTGACAAGTACAAGATCACCAGCATCGATCAGCTCAAGGACCCGAAGATCGCCAAGCTGTTCGATACCGACGGTGACGGCAAGGCCGATCTGGCTGGCTGCAACCCGGGCTGGGGGTGCGAGAAGGTCATCGAGCATCACCTCGACGCCTATGGTCTGCGTGACCGCATCACCCACAAGCAGGGTTCCTACGCAGCCATCATCGCCGACACCATCGCCCGTCAGAAGCAGGGCGAGTCCGTGCTGTACTACACCTGGACTCCGTACTGGGTGAGTGGCGTACTGGTGCCGGGCAAGGACGTGACTTGGCTCAAAGTGCCGTTCTCGGCACTTCCCGGCGAGCGCAAGGACGTCGATACGTCGCTGCCTGATGGTTCGAACTACGGTTTCCAGGCCAACAACCAGCACATCATTGCAAACCGTGCGTTTACCGATGCCAACCCGGCCGCGGCCAAGCTGTTTGCCATCATGAAGCTGTCGAACAATGACATTAGCGCACAGAACAAGCGCATGCGCGACGGTGAGAACAAGGCTGCCGACATCACGCGTCATGTCGACGCCTGGGTGAAAGGCCATGCCGATCTCTACAACGGCTGGCTTGAGCAGGCTCGTGCTGCTGCCAAGTAAGTTGCTGGCGGCAAAATGAAAAAGGCGACCTTCGGGTCGCCTTTTTTATGGCTTGTGTGTCCTGATCAGGCGGCCTGGCCGTTCTCGTCGAAGAGGCCGTCGAACAGCACGGTGCTGAGATAACGCTCGCCCGAATCCGGCAGAATGACGACGATGGTCTTGCCTGCATGTTGCGGGTCGCGTGCAAGGCGGGCGGCCACGGCGGTGGCGGCGCCGCAGGAGATGCCACTCAGAATGCCTTCCTCGCGCGCCAGGCGGCGTGCGTACTCTATGGCATCGTCGTTACTGACGGTCTCCACCTGATCGATCAGCGACATGTCGAGCACATCCGGGATGAAACCGGCGCCAATGCCCTGAATCTTGTGCGGTCCGGGCTTCAGCGCCTCACCGGCAAGCTTCTGCGTCATGACCGGGCTGCCTGAAGGTTCGACGGCAATGCTCAGGATGGCCTTGCCGCGCGTTTTCTTGATGAAGCGCGAAATGCCGGTAATGGTGCCACCGGTGCCGACGCCCGATACCAGGATGTCGATTTCACCGTCGGTGTCGTTCCAGATCTCCGGTCCGGTGGTGGCTTCGTGAATGGCTGGGTTGGCCGGGTTCTTGAACTGTTGCAGCAATACATAACGGTCGGGGTCTGCTGCGGCGATCTCTTCGGCCTTGGCAATGGCGCCGGCCATGCCGCGTGCACCTTCTGTAAGGACTAGTTTGGCACCGTAGGCCACCAACAGCTTGCGGCGCTCGACGCTCATCGTCTCAGGCATGGTCAGTGTGAGGGGAATGCCGCGCGCAGCCGCGACGAAGGCGAGTGCGATGCCGGTGTTGCCGCTGGTCGGCTCCACCAGTTCCTTGCCCGGGCCGAGCAGGCCGCGGCGGTCTGCGTCCTCGATCATTGCGGCGCCGATTCGGCACTTGATCGAATAGGCCGGGTTGCGGCCTTCGATCTTGGCCAGCACGGTTGCCTGTGCGCCATCGATGACACGATTGAGCCGCACCAGCGGGGTGCGACCGATTGACTTTCCGTTGTCTGAATACCAGCTCGCCATGTTTGTGACTCCATTCATTCGGTTTTCGATTGTCGTGCATGCCCGAGTGTTCCGCTGGTGCTCATGGTGCGCCACGGACGCCGATACGACGCCATTGCGGGCAATCGCACATAGGGTAGCCAATCCAAAGGGTATAACGAAGCAAGAAAATCGAATATCGATTAAGTGCGTTGCGCTGAACTAAGCTGACCGCGAGAGACTCCGAACAGGGGAGTGCATCAAGGTTATGGTTTCCGCTATCCGTACGATCGGGAGGTGGCTGAATGATGCGTCGGCTGATTTCCAGGTTTTTGCAGTCTGCGCTCTTGCTGTTGGCAGCACTGGTTCTTCCGGCTGGCAGTGCCGCACAGCGCGCAACGTCAGGTAGTGAGGTGCTGGTGCTCAGGATAGACGGCGTGATCGGGCCGGCGACGGCGGACTACGTTCACGCGGGGCTCGCGCGTGCGTCCGAGCGCAAAGCCGGGTTGGTCGTGCTGGAGATGGACACTCCTGGTGGTCTCGATACCGCAATGCGCTCGATCATCAAGGACATCCTCGCTTCGCCGGTGCCGGTCGCAAGCTTCGTGTCTCCAGGAGGCGCGCGCGCGGCGAGCGCGGGCACCTACATTCTGTATGCGAGTCATGTCGCAGCGATGGCGCCCGCGACCAACCTGGGCGCGGCCACGCCGGTCGCGATCGGCTTGGGTGGTGCGCGACCAGGCAGTAAGCAGCCAGCCGAAGGCGGTGGGGAGAAGGCGCTTGCCGATGCGGCGAAGTCCATTCTGTCTTCCGATTCGGACAAGACCCAGTCCGAAGCCGACACCGAGCGCGGTGGAGCGCTCTCCGGCGACGACAGGACGGCAGCTGCAGGCGCTGCTGAGCCTGCAGCCAAACCTGCCGCAGGGGGCGATCCGATGGCAGCCAAGTCGGTGGCGGATGCGACCGCATACATCCGCAGCCTCGCCCAGTTGCGCGGTCGAAACGTAGCGTTTGCCGAGCGCGCGGTACGCGAGGCGGCGAGCATGAGTGCGGCCGATGCGCTTGAACAGGGCGTGATCGAGTTTGTAGCGGTCGATCTCCCCGATCTGCTGGCGCAGGTGGATGGGTACGAGGTGCAGGTGGGCGGCCAGGCGCGCGTCCTTGCCACCGCTCAGACCGCCATCGAACGGGTCGCCCCCGACTGGCGCAATCGGGTTCTTGGCACGCTCGCCAATCCGCAGGTCGCGCTGATCCTGATGATGATCGGCATCTATGGTCTGTTCTTCGAGTTCACGTCGCCGGGCTTCGGCGTGCCCGGTGTCGCCGGCGCGATCTCGCTGATGATCGCGCTGTACGCCTTTCAGTTGTTACCGGTCAATTGGGCCGGGGTGCTGCTGGTGGCAATCGGCGCGGGGCTGATGCTGGCCGAAGCCTTCGTGCCGAGCTTCGGCGTGCTCGGCGTCGGGGGCATCGTCGCCTTTGTGGTGGGTGGCCTGTTCCTGATGGATACCGAGGTCCCCGGATTCGGCGTACCGCTGGCACTGATCGCCGGGCTTGCGCTTGCAAGCGCGGCGGTGTTGCTCGCGATCGGCAGTTTTGCCGCGCGCAGTTTCAGACGTCCGGTCGTCAGCGGAAGTGAGGAAATGACCGGTGCATTGGGCACCGTGATCAGCGAGGCCGAAGGTGGCGGCTGGTGGGTGAGGGTGCATGGCGAGAACTGGCGTGCGCACTCAAGTGTGCCGCTGCTGCCGGGTGCCCGGGTCCGGGTGGACCGCCTGGAAGGACTCGTCGTGACGGTTTCGCCTGCCAGCACTTCACCAACATAGGGAGTACAACATGATCGACCTGCAACTGGGCTTTGCCCCGCTCATCCTGCTTCTTCTCTTCCTGGTCGTCGCGTCGATCAAGATTCTGCGCGAGTACGAGCGCGGGGTGATCTTCATGCTGGGGCGCTTCTGGAAGGTGAAAGGTCCGGGCCTGGTGATCGTGATCCCGGGCATCCAGCAAATGGTGAAGGTGGATCTGCGCGTGGTCACCATGGACGTGCCCTCGCAGGACGTGATCTCGCGGGACAACGTATCGGTGAAAGTGAACGCGATCGTGTTCTTCCGAGTCGTCGATGCCGAGAAAGCGATCATTCAGGTAGAGAACTTCCTCATGGCCACCAGTCAGCTGGCCCAGACCACCTTGCGCGCGGTGCTGGGAAAGCATGAGCTCGACGAGATGCTGGCTGAGCGCGAGCGACTCAATCTCGATGTGCAGCAGATTCTGGATACGCAGACTGATTCCTGGGGCATCAAGGTGACCAACGTCGAGATCAAGCATATCGATCTCAACGAAAACATGGTGCGTGCCATCGCGCGGCAGGCGGAAGCCGAGCGCGAACGGCGTGCCAAGGTGATCCATGCCGAAGGCGAACGACAGGCTGCGGAGGCGCTGAAGGATGCAGCCGAGATGTTGTCGCGTGAGCCCGCGGCAATGCAGCTGCGTTACCTGCAGACGCTGACTCAGGTGGCGGGAGACAAGAGCTCGACCCTGGTATTTCCGGTACCGGTAGACCTGATCGGGCAGTTGTTCAGCGCAGCGGGCAAGGCGCGCGAAGGCGGCAAGTAAGCGCACGGCTGGGGCCACGCACAGTTCGCTGTGCGGGCGGAGCCTGCCGACGCGCCCGGCCAGTCAAGCGGAGACGACGTACAGGCCGTCATGCCCAGGCCCAGCTGTCGGCAGGGATTTTGAGGAAAATCTCTTCGTCGGCTGCAGTATTTGCCGAGAGTTCAAGCACGCCACCATCTTTTACGCACGCGCGTGTTCCCACCGCGCCGAGCAGGTCTGGCAATGTCGACGGCCTGCGCGTCGCCGTTGGAAGCCATCCGAAATGCTCACTCAAGAGATTCAGCCAGGCCTCGAGTGATGGTTCCGACAGGTGGACAAGCTTGATGTTGATCTCACTGGTCATGGTGTTCTGCGCAGATATCGGTCGTTTGGTGCTCACGCCGGTGCGTGAGCTGGAAGTAACAGTTTGCGGCTGTGCTGTAACAAAATACAGTACTTCTCCGCGGGCTGCAATTCCCGGATCTGCCTGTCTTGCGAAAACCCACGCACACACGCCGCGCCGGATGTTTCGGTCAGCCGGCGCGGCGTGTGTGCGTGGCGCGTAAATTGGGACGGGATTGGGGCGCGATCACTATGCCTGGTCGGACTCCTCCCAACCGGTGATCATGGCCTTGATGTGAGCGAAGACCGTATGTCCCGTGGTGGTGAGATAGACGTGGATGAAGAAGAAGGCCGTGATCATGAAGGCGCCGATCGTATGCGCCAGCGCGACTGACTCCAGCGACAGGTATTGCGCAAGCCCGAGTTGTCCCCAGTTACCGTAGAACAGATACAGGAGTCCTGACACCCAGATCAACGGTGAAATGAATGCCAGCAAGGCCAGATAGGCGAGCCGCTGCAAGGGGTTGTGTTTGTGGCGGGCGGTCTTGTGGAAGGGGTGCGGGCTGTTTGTGAAAATCCCGATGGTGTAGTAGTGAACCATGGCCAGCACGTTCTTCATCGATGGCATGTACTGGCGCCACTCCCCCGTGGTGAATTGCCAGAAGATGGTGAAAGCCCAAAGCACAAGCAGTGTCCACGCGGCAATGGTGTGGATGTTCACGGCCTTGCCGAAGCCCATCAGGTCGTAGCTGCCGTGTATCTCGAAGCCGGTGATCATCATGACGATGATCAGCGCTGCCTGGGACCAGTGCCAGAATCGCTCGTAGCGCTTGTAGATATAGATGCGTCCGGTGCTCATTGCTCAGGTCTCCTGCGATGAGTGACGATGCGGATCAGTCCATGCAACAGGCCTGCGCCGATGGAGCCGGCAATAAGCAGGCCGCCCAGCATGTCTATCCATTTGTTGTGATCTCGACCCGGAATGTAGATGTCCGTGATCTCGCTCAGGCGGCCATCTGTCGAGCGAGTATGGCATTCGTGGCAATGGACGGCCTTTTCCTTGGGCGCCACCATGTGGGTGATAAACCAGTTCATGCGGGTTTCGATGAAACCGAACTCGCCGCTATAGGGAAGCTCTGCGTAATCCATGCCGGCCTTGATCGACTTCACGTAGTCGTAATTCCCCCAGAAGGCGGTGTCATCCTTGCCGTACACATGATTGACGACCAGGGTCTTGTTAACCTTGTCGTAAGGCTGTTTGCCGTGCATGACCTTGAACGGCCATATGCGGGCATTCGGATCCTTGGCCGAGCCTTCAATCGCGTTGAGCTCAAGAACCTTGGTATCGTCGATCTTGTCGGTGATTGCGATCTGGCGGACGACGCCGTTGTACCACTTGTACACCGGGCGCACATTCTCTCCATACTCGAAGTCGCCTTTTTCTGCGGAGTAGATCAGATGACCGTGGTCGTCCCGGATAAAGAGCGGCTTGCCATCCGGCCCGCGCTTGCCTGCGGTCGACCAGTCCCAGAGCATCTTGGTGCCCAGCCCGCCGCGTGCGAACTCGGGGATATGACAGGTCTGGCAGGCCAGCTTGTTGGCATGGTTGTTGATGCGGGCTTCCTTGTGCGGCGCTACGCCGTGACAGGACTCGCAGGTCGCCCGGTTGTGGTCGTCGTCGGGCAGGTCGAGCCCGTGCGTATCCTTCGGGTTTGCCGCGTAACGACTGCCCGATGGCTGGTGGGCGTTGAAGGTGTGGCAGTCGGCACAGCTCATGTTGGCGCCATCGACCGCCATGTGTACATCGAGCTCGCGGCTTGGCTTGATCAGTGAGCTGTCGAGATCCCCGTGTTTGACCGCGTCTCCGCCCCCGCCGTTGAAGTGACAGGCTCCGCAGTTTTGGCGTCCGGGCTTTCCGACATGTTGCGCGATATTCGCAAGGTCCGGCGGCTGTACGATATTGCCGCTGCCCTTGGGTATTTCGCGAGGTTCATACAGCGGGTGCCCGGCGTCGGTGGCAATTTTCGTGTAGGTGCCTGTCGTATCGTGGCAGGCGAGGCAATCGACGTTTTCCTGGTTGGTAAAGTCGAAGTTCTTGTCTTCCCATCCATAACCAGCATGGCAGCTCGTGCAGCGTGGTTCGTTAGAAATCGGTGAGCCGCAGAAGTTGTTGGCTGCGAACTTCTTTCCGAGCTTCTTGCCCGTGGTCGGGCTTACTGTTTCCCAGGTCCAGTGAATGCTCTTCATCACCTGGTGCCCCGCCTTGTTGTGGCAACTGAGGCAGGCACGCGTAACATCCGGACCAGTTGCGAAAGGCCCTTTCAAGGCTTCGAGCTGACTATGGTCCGTGGTTACGGACGATTGGTATTTGGCCGGTTGCGCAGGCGGAGCGGTCACCGCGATCGCGGGGGCCTGGAGCAGCAGGCCGGCTGCCAGCAGACATGCGCCAAACAGTCTTCTTGATCTGGTAGTCACGTTATCTCCTTCTTCCTCAAGCGATGTGCCGGAAGCAAGCTGATGTGCTTAGTGTGTTCTGGTCCGCATCCAGTGTGTTTCCCGTAAGGTCCGGTCGGGCCAGGTGCTTGCTTCAGGCTGTGCGTTGTCAGTACTTGTCGACGCGGTAGATCTTCTCGGGGTTGCTCTTGGCCGACCACGGCAGTCCGCTGTTCTGCCAACCGTTCTGCAGTCGGAACCCGGCCTGAGCGCCTTCCTTGATGGCGCTACCCTGGAAACCATGAATGACGTAACGCGCATTCGGAAAACCGTGCTCCCGCAGATACTTGGCGCTTGGCTCTCCACGCTCGCTCCCCGATCGACACATCGTGATGATCTCGGCGTCGGCACTCAGCCCCCGCTTGTCCAGTTCAGCCTTGATCTGGGCAGTGAAGTCGGGGTTCTGATAAAGACGAAAGACGCCCCGTTTGTCGTCCCATTGGGTTCTGTCCACCATCAGGTAAGGCACGTTTGCATGGACTGCGTCAGTGAAACCGACGAACATGATCTCTACCGGGTCGCGCACGTCAACGAGCAGAACGTTCTTCTCGGCAGCCTGGATCTTTGCATAAGTATCCTCGGTCGATATGCCGATGTCGACGGCCTGGGCACTGAATGTCAGGACGGCGAGTGATGCTGCGAGCAACAGTCTCTTCATGATTTTCTCCCTGGAAGGGGCTGCGCCTGGTGGCAAAGGCGCATGCTCCGACGGCTATTGAAAGTTAGAAAAACAGCGTTTACTAATGTTTTGTATGGCATCCGAAATCAAATCCGGTGTCATTGCGACGACTTCAGTTTCAGGATGCTGGCGTTGTCGGTGGTTCGACAACGCCAGCCGGAAAATTAACCGAGGGTGTAGAGGCGTATGGCGGCCAGCGCGACACCAGCCAGGCAGGCCAGTCCGGAGAACAGCCAGCGCCAGACGAAGAATCGAGGACGGAAGCCAACGCCGGTCACAAAGCCGGCACTCATCGCCCAGAACAGCGCCATTGCGGCCCAGTGATCGGCGCCACCGCCGGGGGCGGCCAGCGCGCCCGGCCAGATGGTGACGCCGAGCATGATGACGATGGCCGCAAGTAGCGGCAGCAACTGAATGCTGCTGCCTCTCTGAGCGACTGCCGTATCAGTTTTCCGGTCTGTCATCGTCGGCGCCCACTGGGCTTGATCCAGCCCTCTTGGACTCCTCGCGAGGAGTTTCATGCTCACCCCACATGGCATTGAGAATTGCCAGCAGGACGGCAAAGCCGATGCCCAGTGCCCATGCGAAATACCACATCGTGTGCTCCTTTATCTATTGGCTCAGTAGGCCGAATGTTCGTTTTCGCGGATGTAGGCGGTTGTGACCTTGCCCGACATCACCTTGTAGGCCCAGCTCGTGTAAATGATGATGAAGGGCATGAGCAGGACAGTGGCCCAGAACATGATGCCCAGCGTGCGATGGCTGGAGACACTGTCCCACACCGTCAGGCTGGCGGCCGGCATGGTCGAGGACGGCATCAGGAAGGGGAACATCGACACCCCGGCCGTGCCGATCACGCCCACGATCGCGAACGACGAAGCGACGAAGGCAGTGAGCGTGCGTCCGCGCGCCACCATCAGCATGCCGACAGCAGTGCCGAGATAGGCGAGCGCGGGCACGATCAGCGTCAACGGCATTTCGCGGTAGTTCGCAAACCAGGCACCGCCTTGCTGGACAACCGTTTTCGACAGCGGGTTGGGGAGGGCGGCAGTATCGACAGCCGAGGTGATCACGTAGCCGAAGTTGCCCAGTGCAAGCCATATGCCGGCACCAGTGAAACCCACCAGCATCAGCGCACCGAAGACCAGCGCTGCAGTGCGGGCCCGGCGCTGGATGTCACCCTCGGTGCGGTGTGCCAGATAGACCGCACCATGGAAGGTGATCATTGCCGTGCTGACTACGCCGGCAAGCAGCGCGAACGGATTGAGCAGGCCCCAGAACGACCCGGTGTAGTAAGACACGAGGTTACTGTCGAAGTGGAAGGGCACGCCCTGCAGCAGGTTACCGAACGCAACACCGAAGATCAGCGGCGGCACTGCACCGCCTACGAACAGGCCCCAGTCCCAGGTCGTCCGCCAGGTGGTGTTTTGAATCTTGCTGCGGTAGTCGAAACCAACCGGGCGGAAGAACAGGGCCCACAGCACGGCCAGCATGGCCCAGTAGAAGCCGGAGAAGGCCGTGGCATACACCAGCGGCCAAGCCGCAAAGATGGCTCCGCCACCGGTGATGAACCACACCTGGTTGCCGTCCCAGTGTGGGCCTACGGTGTTGATCACGACACGGCGCTCTTCGTCGTTCTTGCCGACGAAGGGCAGCAGCGTGCCCACGCCCATGTCGTGACCATCCATGATGGCAAAGCCCACGAGCAGTACGCCCACGAGGATCCACCAGATGAGTTTCAGGGTCGGGTAATCGAAGATCATGATGTTGGCTCCTGATCAGGCTTTCGCGGCGGCGTGATGGGTTTCGTTGAGATAACGGCCAGTGCCGAGGCTGCCCGGCCCTTGGCGGGCAAAGCGAACCATCAGGTACATCTCGACCACGAGCAGCAGGGTGTAGAAACCGACGAAACCGGCGAGCGAGCCGTACAGGCTCTCCACTGTGAGCGTCGACACCGACAGGTGGGTCGGCAGCACGCCGTAGATGGTCCAGGGTTGGCGACCGTACTCGGCAACAAACCAGCCCATCTCACAGGCCAGCCAGGGAACGGGCAGGAACCACAATGCCCACTTCAGCAGCCAGGTGCGGGTGGCGAAGCAGCCCTTGATCGAGTACCACAGGGCCAGTCCGAACAGCGCGAGCATGGCGAAGCCCATGGCTACCATGATGCGGAAGGTCCAGAACAGCGGCGCGACACGGGGGAGGGTGTCACGGGTGGCGCGGTCGATGATTTCGGGGGTGACATCATCCATCGACACGACGTACTTCTTGAGCAGCAGTCCAAAGCCGAGATCGGCTTTCACCTTGTCAAAGGCAGCCCGGGTCGCATCGTCGGCTGGCGCCTGACGCAGCTTCTCAAGCAGACGAACAGCTTCGATGCCGATGACGATACGCTCACGATTCTTGACCAGGATCTCCTTGATGCCGGGCATTTCCGTGTCGAACGAGCGGGTGCCGATGATGCCCATCGCCCAGGGGATATGAAGGGAGTAGTCGTTCTTCATCTCTTCCTGATTGGGAATGGCAATGATGTTGAAGCTGGCGGGCGCCGGTTCAGTCTCCCACATGGCTTCTATCGCCGCGAGCTTGGCTTGCTGGGCTTCGCCGAGGGCGTAGCCGGATTCGTCGCCGAGCACGATCACCGAGCACACCGACGCGAAGCCAAAAGCGGCCGCAATACGGAAGCTGCGCTTGGCAAACTCGATGTCGCGGCCTTTCAGCAGATACCAGGCCGAGATCGACAGCACGAACATGGCGCCGGTGACATAGCCCGCCGACACCGTATGCACGAACTTGCCCTGTGCGACCGGGTTGAACAGCACAGCCCAGAAGTCGGTGAGTTCCATGCGCATGGTTTCGTAGCTGAATTCAGCACCGACCGGATTCTGCATCCAGCCGTTGGCAATCAGAATCCACAGCGCCGACAGATTGGTGCCTACGGCCATCAGAATCGTTACCAGTAAGTGCTGGCGGCGCGAGAGGCGGTCCCAACCGAAGAAGAACAGACCGATCATGGTCGATTCGAGGAAGAAGGCCATCAGGCCCTCAATGGCAAGCGGGGCGCCGAAAATATCACCCACGTAATGCGAGTAGTAAGCCCAGTTGGTGCCGAACTGAAACTCAAGGGTGATGCCGGTGGTGACACCGAGCGCGAAGTTGATACCGAATAGCTTGCCCCAGAACTTGGTCATGTCCTTGTAGACGGGCTTGCCCGTCATTACATAGACACTCTCCATGATGACCAGCATCCAGACCATGCCAAGTGTTAGCGGCACAAACAGGAAGTGGTACATCGCTGTCGCGGCAAACTGTAGCCGGGACAGGTCCACGAGTTGTTCACTGACCATCGTGTTCTCCATCAATCGAGATTTGTTGTTTTACTGCTGCCGGCGGTGCAAACCTGGCCGCAATGCTGTCCGGCACCACGGGCACTTTCTCCTCGCGAACGAAAACCCACCACAAGGCAGTAATCAGAACCAGCTTGATCAAAACGATCAGGACCAGCTCTCTGACAAGTTTGCGATCGGACAAGGAAGCTTGCGGCATAAGGAACTCCAAGTTTGTCTCAATCGTATCAAGATCCGTACCACACTTGGAAGCAATAAAAAGTTGATTGAAATCAAATTGATGCTCTGGCTATTGAATGTTTTTGATTGACTTTTGTGTGCCAGAATGGCAGTTTTGTTGCACAACTATGCCAAAGGTGACAGGCAATGTCCGTTGATCCACGCCCCCTGCCAGAACTCGTTTCCTTCATCGAAACCTTGCCGGAGCCTCACATCCTGTGTGACCGTGACTACAGGATCATTGCCGCTAATGCAGCGTATCGGAGTTCCTGTGCCGATGGTCGCAGCGTGGTTGGTCGCACCTGCTTCGATGTATCGCATCATTACAGCGTGCCGTGCGATCGGGCCGGAGAGTCCTGTCCCTTGTCGCGGAGTCTGCAGTCGGGACAGCGCGAACGCGTTTTGCATTTGCATCACACGTCGCGTGGCGAAGAATATGTCAATATCGAACTTTCACCGATTCGCGACGGCAGTGGTGAGATCGCCTGGTTCATCGAGAAGATGGAGCCGATGCACGTTGCGCGCGGCGTGTCCGACAACCATGGCCTCATTGGACGTGCACCGGGCTTTCAGCGCATGCTGGAACTGGTGATGCGGGTTGCGCCTTCCGAGGCCAGCGTGTTGCTGCAGGGCGAGTCCGGCACCGGCAAGGAGCTTGTCGCCAGTGCGGTGCATGAGGCGAGCCGGCGTGCGGATCGACCCTTCGTTGTGGTGGATTGCTCCGGGTTGCCCGATACCCTGTTCGAGAGCGAAGTCTTCGGTCATGAACGCGGTGCCTTTACCGGCGCGGTTGCACGAAAACCGGGGCTTGTCGAGGCCGCCAGCGGTGGTACGCTTTTTCTCGACGAAGTTGGCGACATCCCGTTGAGCATGCAGGTCAAGTTGCTGCGCCTGCTCGAAACAGGCACCTATCGTCGTGTCGGTTCCACCGAGTTGCGCCGCGCCGATATCCGGCTGGTTTCGGCGACCCATCGCCCTCTGCAGGAGATGATCCGTGACGGTTCGTTCCGTCAGGATCTCTACTTCCGCCTGAATACCTTCCCGATTACCGTCCCGCCCTTGCGTGAGCGAATCGAAGACCTCCCGCTGCTGGTGAGTTCATTGCTTGACAGGGTGGCACCGGGCCGCGCTCTGACGCTGTCAAAGCATGCCATGCAGGTGCTCGCGTCCTATCCGTTTCCGGGCAATGTACGCGAGCTTCGCAATGTACTCGAGCGTGCGAGTCTGATGTGCGACGGTGATGTGATTCATTCCGAGCATCTGGCCGAGGAGATCAGGCGGGGGGCGGGCGCAATGCCTGCGTCGGAGGGCATTGCCAATGACGCAGCGCTTACGTTCGCAGGAAGGGGCGCGGTGCTCGATCTGGGTGCGCTCCAGCATCAGGTATTGCGACAGGCCGTCATCAGCCATCGTGGCAGCCGTCGGGAGCTTGCCGCCAAACTGGGGCTGAGCGAACGGACGCTGTACCGGCGTCTGAAGGCACTTGGGCTGGACAAGGTGCTGGACTGAGTGCTGCCGGATGGCAGTTACTGTCATGATGGCAGACGTGGCAGTCGCGTGTGCCCCAAGTCTGTTTGTATGTCATTGAAAATTATAGAATTTATAATATGGTTCGAATTTTGCTTAATATTGGGTGAAGCGAGGCTGTAGCGTAATCGTCGTCCGGTCTTCACCTCTGAGACCCCCCAACCCCTTGGTGCGGCGATTGCGGCTGATAAGCACCCAAATGGCGCAGCATCCAGCCTTGCTTCCTTTTTCGATCGCATTTCAATTGCAAGAACCGAATGGGGGAGCGTCCATGTCAGACAGCCTTGAGTCCCGTCGAAAACTGCTCATTGCCACGGGGAGTGCTGGTGCCGTTGCAGCCGCGGCAAGCGCCGTGCCATTCGTGGCCAGCCTTACCCCGTCTCAGCGCGCGCGTGCCGCAGGTGCACCGGTCGAAGCGGATGTCAGCAAACTTGTACCTGGCGAGATGATGACGGTTGAATGGCGCGGGAAGCCCGTGTGGATCCTCCGCCGCACGCGGGAAATGCTGGCTGCGCTTGAAGGGCATGAACGGGATCTCGCTGATCCGGGGTCTGATGAAAAGCAGCAGCCGGAGTACGCGGCAAATCGGCACCGTTCGATCAATCCGGAGTTTCTGGTGGTTGTCGGCATTTGTACCCATCTGGGCTGCTCGCCGTCGGAAAAGTTCGTTCCCGGCGCGGAAAGTGGCGTGCGGGCCGACTGGCCGGGTGGCTTTCTGTGTCCGTGTCACGGCTCCACCTTCGATCTGGCCGGCCGTGTCTTCCTGAGCCAGCCGGCGCCAACCAATCTCGAAGTGCCCCCGTACATGTGGTTGTCGGATGCAGTGGTCCGCATTGGTGAAGACGGAAGTGGCACGGCCTGATCTGTCGAGCCCCGCCACGTCCTCAGCGCCCGCGACGGACGCAATCGGCCAACGCGGGAGCGATCGCCTCATCTTCGAGGCAACAAACACCAGGAGTACCCATCATGAGAGTTGCAGTCACAAGCCAGAACTTCAGAACCGTCACCGCCCATGCAGGCAAGGCGAGGCGCTTTCTGATCTACGATATCAGCAGTCCGTGTTCACCGCGTGAGGTTGAGCGACTGGATCTGCCGAAGGAGATGTCATTTCATGAGTTTCACGGCGGGCAGCATCCGCTCGACGGTGTTGACGCGCTCATGACCGGTGGGGCCGGCGAGGGATTCGCCGCTCGCATGGCGCAGCGCGGGATCGAGGTCGTGATATGTGGCGAGAGCGATCCGCTGCAGGCGGTGAAGGATTACATTCAGGGCACTATTAAGCCTGCGCCAGCCGAGGCGCACGACCATCACCATCAGCACGAACACCTCCATCGTCATCAACACGAGAATCCGCAATCGTGATTCGAGCCTGATTGGCTTGCTCATGACGGCGGTCTGTGAAAACGGGCCGCCGTCTTTGTCTGTGTACGGACCTGTCGCCCGGTTCAGGCAAGCCATTCGGGTTTGAGCAGCATGATCGCACCCAGACCCAGCATGGCGACGCCACTGAGCAGCTTGAGCGTTCTGCCGCCGCGTTCGCTGAGTTTTGCGCTGCCCAGCGCGATAACGGCCAGGGTGACCATCAAGGCGTCGTCCGCGATGTAGCCGACGATGTAGAGCCCCAGATAGGCGTAGTGCGCAAAGGGGCCGAGTTGCTGCTGAGTCAGTACCGCCGTGTATAGCGCCGGCAGACCGGCCGTGCATAAGAGTTCGACGAAATTGACGATGACGGCCAGCGCCGCGACGCCGACCAGCGAGGCGGCAAGACTCTGTGCCTTGAGGATGTCACGAATTCGGGCATAGAGGCCGGGCTTCACCGAGGCGGGGATCGAAAGCGAGATGCCGCGACCTGCAGCGACAAAATCCTTTACGTTGATGATGCCGATCAGAATGGCGAAGCCCGCAAGTCCGGTCCGAATCGCTGGCGACATGCCCACGAACAGGAATATGTTCAGCCACGCGGCCATGAATGCGTAGTACACCGCGCCGCTCACGAGCACGAAGGTGCCCGCGACCAGGGCCATGCGTCGACGACTCTTCAGACGCACCAGCAGCGACAGCAGGAACAGCAGCAACCACATCGCGCAGGGGTTGAAGCCGTCCAGAAGGCCCATGCTCAGTGTGAACAACGGCAGGCCGAGGCTCGAGGCGCTCAGGGTGCCGAACTGTCCGGTTTCAATCGCATCCTTTTGCGGTCGATCGCCGATCAGCGCGCGCACTTCGGCGCCCATGTGTTCAGCGTCGTCGAAGCCGAGCAGAATGTGGTCTCCGATCACGAACATGGGCACGCCGGGGGGCCAGATTCCGGCGCTGCGGCTCAGCTCGATCAGCTCGTCGCGCGCACTTTCGTCGCGATCGACTTCGCGCAATGTGATGCGAAGCTCGGGGCGTTCGGTGCGCAGCTGCTTGAGGAAATCCTTGGCTGCGGCGCAATGGAGGCAGCCTTCGCGCACAAAGACCGACAAGACTGCGGGAGACGTTTCCGTCTCTGTGGTCTGACTGGCCATGCCGGCTGTGCTGGCGGAGATGGCAATGGCAACCAGCAGAAGCCGGAGCAGCACATGCGCCATGCGGGAAAAGCAGTGGCATTGTCGTATGTCATGCCGACGCAGGCGGTAGGCGTGGAGCTGGCGCACCGGGGAGGCCTTGGCCAGCGTCGTTGATCGCATGCGAATGTTCCTCCAGTTACCCCGATGCCGCGTGTGCATGCGCTACCGGCCTCCGGACTTTCATACTGCGTCCGTTTACTCAGGTACGCAGACCTGCTCGCGTTTGGCCGCAATCAACGTTTTGCCGGTCAGCACTGCAACCACAGCAGACAACAGTGCGAGCAGGGCCCACCCAAGGACGGCATAAAAGGCGAGGCCATTGCGGGAATGCATCTCGAAGGTGGCGATGGCCATTGCAGCCAGCGGGAAAGAGTAGGCCCAGGCCGAGATGAAGAAAGGCAGGCGCAGAAAGCGCAGGGCGTTGCTTGCCAGCAGCAGGGTGAGGAAGAGCGCAACGAAGTACAGCACGCGCGCCGCGCCGTCGAGCGAATCCGTCAGCGCGAGGTAGGAGATGAAGCCCACCGCCGGCGGTGCGATGAGGATGAACAGGGTGGGTGTGAGTCGTGCCGGAAGCGGTTCATGGAAGAACAGGCGATAGAGCACGATGGTCAGGAGCACCAGCCAGAACACCAAGCCGATGCTGAAGAAGAACCAGCTGATGTCGACCGGTGCGAAGCGCACCCCGACGATCGGTACCAGGATGTTGCCTACCACGGGAATGAACCAGGCGGGGTTGGCGTGCTTGATGTCGTAATGCGTATGGTGAATCCAGCTGCTCATCGCGGACAGCGTGAACAGCAGGTGAGCAATCGCGCCGGCCCCCCACATGTACTGCGCAATTTGGGGCGCAGTTGATGTCCATGCGATCGAAAGCAGGATGAGGCCGATGGATATGGCTGGAAAAAAATTCAGTCGTACCGGGTGCGCACGTTCGGCGGCGACAGCGTCCGGATGGCGGAGAAGTTTCATCGCGTAGACGACCAGTAGAAAGATATACAGGCCGCTCGTTATCATCCGCAGCGACTCACCGATAATGGCAGGGGCTCCACCTACATGGGCGGCCTTGATCCAGGCGATGCTCAGCCCGGCCAGACCCATCACGGTGGAAAAGAGGGCAACCGGAAAGTGCTCAAGTCTTGATTCAGAATCCGGGTGCGGTTTGACTGCAGCGGAAGCGGTCACGATTCAATACTCCGATTCAACGTTGATGTCTGACTTGGGCGGGTTAACACACAGATGCATGCGAACCCGCCTTCAAGTCTTACAGAGACTTGGTCGAGTAGTACCAGTCGACGGTGTCATAACCTTCGGAGGCGCGTTTGTTTGCATCGGCTGCGGTCTTCGGTGGCGGCACGATGACGGGCTTGCCCGGGCACCAGTTCTCGGGTGTGGCAACGCCATTTGCATCCGAAGTCTGCAGCGCCTGAAGCAGTCGGACGAATTCGTCGATGCTGCGGCCATTGCTCATCGGATAGTAGACCATTGCCCGGAGAATGCCATTTGGGTCAATGAAGAAAGTGGCCCGCACTGCCTGCGTGTCGGCCGCGCCCGGATGCACCATGCCGTAGGCACGCGCGACGTCCATCTTGATGTCTTCAATGATCGGGAAGGTAATCTCGACCCCGAATTTTTCCTTGATGTTACGGGTCCACGCCAAGTGCGAGAACAGGCTGTCGATCGACAAGCCAAGCAATTCGCAACCCATTTCAGCGAACTTCGGGGCTGCATTGGCGAAGCCGATGAATTCCGTCGTGCATACCGGGGTGAAGTCCGCCGGATGTGAAAACAGGATCAGCCACTTGCCGCGGTAGTCCTCAAGCTTGCGGTCGCCGTGGGTTGTTTTTGCATTGAACGCGGGAGCAGGTGCATTCAGTTGCGGAAAGCTGGCTTGTTGTTCATTTTCCATGATCTTTCTCCTTGAGGGCCGGGCGATTGCGGATGTTTCATCTTCTGTGCCGGCGTTGGGTCGATCTCGATGCACGCTCAATGTGGCGTGCCTCATCATTTCAGTAGCAAGGCATATGCCCGAATGATCGAATGTGGGCGAGGCGCCCGATCACTTTGTTTTGGTGGAGAAACATGTGGATCGCACGTCATGGGAGCGCTGAGCGGTACCGCCATTACGCAGGTGATTCTGCCATTTGCTGCCGAAATGGCAGTGGTGGTTCAGGCGCCAATTTCTGCGGGTTGAGCCAAGTGCTTGTCGAAGCGAAACTTTATCGATGACGAAAGGGTGGCACGAGACTTGATTAGGACTTGTTTCCGGACGCGAACTGCGCCAGTCCTTTGACAGGAATCCAAGTCATGAAAAACAAGCTCCTCGCAGACAAATACCCCATCCATGTCCTGGAACTCGAAAAGAACGAAACGCCTCATGCGCATCTGGACGAACTGCTGCGTGCCATCGAAGCCAGGGCGGAGGTGGATCCGGGTGTCGCGATGATTGCGATATTTGATCACTTTGCCCACACCACGCTGCTGGGCGGCGAGATCCGTCCGGACATCCTTGCCGCGAAGAATCTGATCTTCTGCTTCGGCACCAAGTTGCCCGATCCGGCAATGTTGGCCGTCAGGCCGCGCTCGATCGGCATTGCCGAACTGCCGGACCGTTTCGTCATCAGCTTCCTTGAGGCACCGATGCCTGAAGCCAATCGCAAGATGACTGAGTGGGTTCTCGGTCTGCGCAATGCGCCCTGAGCCTGAAGCCCATGATCGCGAACGGTGTTCCCATGGTGTTCAGGCCGGTCGAAGGACGTTTGACCGGGATGATCGGTTATGTGCTGGGAGATCCTGATGAGGGACTTGCGGTCGTTGTCGACCCGCCAGGCGGAGAGACCGAACTGATCCTCGCGCTGCTGGCAGAAAGTGGAATGCGGCTGGTAATGGTGTTGCGCACTCATGTGCATGCGAACGACGCTGACAACTGCGCAGCCTTGTGCGAGCGAACCGGCGCCTTGCTGGTAGCGGGTGAAGCTGTCCGTGCTAAAGCGAGTGCCGTGCGCCGGGTGGTTGATGACGATGTACTGACGTTCGGGGTGCAGAGCATACGGGTGCTGGCGACTCCAGGTCACACGTCGAACTGTGTCAGCTATCTGTGGGACGACCGACTCATGTGCGGTGACATGTTCGATTTGAGCACTTGTTCTGCAGAAGGGAGCGAAGCGAATCCGGCTGCGTTGTACGACAGCCTGACCCGACGTATCTTTCCTTTGCCCGATCAGGTTCTGGTTTTTCCCGCCCATGCGATGAAGGCCCGCCGTGTGGCAATGCTGGCCGAACTGAGGGCGCGTCTGACGCCGGTGCTAGGCAGGGGGCGCGATGCCTTCATTACCGAAATGGCCGCGCGGCTGGGTTCCGCTCCGGCAATGACGGGCGTATCGCGCTCGTGCTAGCGAGATGTGTCGCTACCAGTATTTTTCGAATGCCATCTGTCCCGCTGCGCCGCGGCGGCTGGTGGCGAAACCGCGTGTGGCAAGCAGCTGACGCAGCTCGCGCGCCATCTCGGGATTCCCGCACACCATCACGCGCGAATAGTCCGCATTGATCGGGATCTGGGCCTGTTTTTCGAGCCGGCCGTCGGCAAGCAGTCGTGGAAGGCGGTCCCTGAGTTCCGTGGCACCGTCGTCGCGGGTTACGACAGGGATGTAGCTGAGTTTTGCACGTGCATCCGCAAACAAGGCTTCGTCCGATAAGGCTGCGATCTCGTCACGATAGGTGAGCTCGGTGACGTGGCGCACGCTATGGACCACGATCAGGCGCTCGAAGGCCTCCCACTGCGCAGGGTCGCGCAGGATCGAGATGAAGGGCCCGAGGCCCGTCCCCGACGCCAGCATCCACAGGTCGCGTCCCGGAGCGAGCTGCGCGGTGGTCAGAAAGCCGAAGCAGGCCTTTTCGACGGCAATCTCGTCGCCGACCCGCAGCTTCGCCAACTGTTCCGAAAAGGCGCCGCCGGGAACCAGCACGGCCACGAACTCCAGGTAGTCGTCATAGTGTGCCGACACGAGCGAATAGGGCCGCCAGACAAGATCGTCGGCAGGCCCGAGTCCGAGTCGGGCATAGTGCCCTGGGGTGAAACGGAAGGCCCGGTAACGGGTCGTGCGGAACGACAACAAGGTCGGGGTCCAGTAGTGAATCCGCGTGACCCGCTCGGTGGTCCATTTATCGGCCGCGTCCGGGCTTGCGGTTCTCATTTCGGGCTCTGCGATGGAAAGCATGTGACACCTCCTGCCGATGTCGCCTGGCTGAGCCCGCCAAACTGCCTCCACCCGGCAATGGCGCCGTGTGACCACAGGCCTGGCTCAAACTCGAACTCAAGGCGAAGGATGTACCGTAAGGTGTATGTTAAATACAGCTTAATCGTATAGGCGTTCGACGAATAAAGCAATATCTAAAATACAGCTTATGCTGTCTACGATGCATTCGCCGCCTGCGGTTGCAGACAAGATCGAATCCCGTCTGTTCAGTTCGTTGCGTCTGGTGTGCCGAGGATCGCGTCGGGCCAGGCAAGCGGGGGGGACTGTGGGGAGATGAAGGGCCGGCAGAAGAGGGGGCCGCCGGCCTGGTGTTCAAAAAAGGGCGAGGCGCAAGCGTATTCCAGGGCTACTTGCCTCGGGAGATTCCGAACAGTCCGAGAACGCGCTCAAAGGCCTGCGCACTGGCACGCGGGTCGTAGCGATCCAGCAGTTTTTGCTGATTTGCCCGGTGCTGAGGCGGCATTGCATCGAGGATCGCCCCGCGTTCGTGCATGATCTCCTGATGCATCTGTTCAGTGACGAATGCGAACGTGATGGGCTGAAACAGACCATCGCTGCGAAGGATATGAAACCGTGGATTGGCTGGAAGAATGTTTTCGTTTGTGTGGCTCTTCATGGCACCTTGGTGTGTGTTTGTCTCGTTTCTACTTTTATCATTGTTGAGAATTTACCAGCTTGATGCAGGTCACTTTTCCCCGCGATTATAAATCCTATGCAGGTGTCGTCCAAGCATCGATCTGTGCGACCACGACCTCATTGGCTGGTCGCTCAATCCCAGGATGATGGCGGATACCGTGATCGATGACCGCCGTGGCCAATGGGAGAGGGCGCGCGCGGGAAGGTTTGCCCTTTCTTCAGTTGGCTGTAACAAGTACGCCTGATGCGGTGAACTGTTCCACTTCAGCAAACGACAGGCCCAGTGCCAACAATTGCTCCACGCTGTGCTCGCCCAACAGCGGAGGCGGGTTTCGAATCTGCCCAGGGGTACGCGAGAATTTGGGTGCAGGGGCGGGCTGCACAATACCGCCGATGTCCACAAAGCTTTGACGCGCCCGACTGTGCGGGTGTTGCGGCGCTTCGCACAGCGTCAACACCGGCCAGACACAGTCATCGGTGTCGTCGAAGAGACCTGCCCAATATGCCCGACTCTTCGACTGGAATATCTCGGTCAAGCGTTGCTTCATGCCAGGCCAAAGGGACGTGTCGTATTGCTTTCCGGCAAAGTCGGGGTCCCCTGCCAGGCCCAGACGCTCAATGAAGCTTGAATAGAATTGGGGCTCAAGCGGGCAGACGGACAGCCATAGCCCATCGGCACACTGGTAAACGTCGTAAAACGGAGCGCTGGAATCGAGCGCGCACGCGCCATCCCAGGCTCCAATTGCCTGCAGATTGAACAGCCCGTGCGCCAGCAAGGCGGCGCCTTCAAACATGGCCGCATCTACGATCTGCCCCTTGCCGCTGTGTTTTGCCTCGAACAGGGCACATGCAATACCCCAGGCCAGCACCAACCCGCCACCGCCCATATCACCGACCAGCGTGGGCGGCGCCCATGGCGCCCCCTTGCCACGACGGCCGGTATCGAGCACTCCCGAGATTGCCGCATAGTTGGCGTCATGGCCGGCACGTTGGGACAGCGGCCCGCTTTGGCCCCAGCCTGTCATGCGTCCGTAAATCAAGCGTGGATTGAGCGCAAGGCATTCATCGGGACCAAAACCGAGCCGCTCCATGACGCCCGGTCTGTACCCTTCGATCAGGACATCGACCTCGCGGATGAGCCGATGCACCAAGCCCTTGCTGTCCGGATGCTTGAGGTTGATACAAACGGATTTCTTGCCCCGGTTGGCAACGGTCTTCCTGCCACCCCCGAAGAGTTGCGAAGCGAACGTACCGCCCTCCCTTTCGAGCAGGGTGATTTCCGCTCCCATGTCGGCGAGTAACATGCCGCAAAATGGGCCGGGGCCGATACCCGAGAATTCGAGCACTCGAACCCCGGCTAAGGGGCCCTGGTGCGCAGGTTGCGATTCCGCTGGCTTATCCATCTGTGCTCCTGTCTGTGACGATTGAGTCCGGGTTGCGGTTTCTCCAGAAAGCCGCAATTTCCCCATTTCGGTCTTCCCGCGCAAAGGACCATGAAACACCTGCGCTCAAAGCGCATCCCCCCAGGGCTGAAACAAGAAGCCCAGGGGGGGGGCCGGATGCGCTGCGTTCAGGAAATCAGCGCTTTTGCGATGACCAATCGTTGAATGTCTGAGGCCCCCTCATAGATCTGCGTCACGCGGACGTCACGATAGAGGCGCTCGACTGGAAAATCAGTTACATAGCCGTAGCCGCCGTGGACCTGAATGGCATCGGAGCAAACCTTTTCCGCCATTTCCGAGGCAAATAGCTTGGCCATTGATGCTTCCTTCAGGCATGGACGACCGGCATCCTTCAAACTGGCTGCATGGAGGGTCAGCTGACGGGCGGCCTCGATCCGTGTTGCCATATCGGCCAGCCGAAAACTTACCGCCTGATGTTCGATGATGGGCACGCCGAAGGTTTCGCGCTCCTTGGCGTAAGTGATTGCCGCATCAAGTGCCGCGCGAGCCATGCCGATTGCCTGCGCGGCAATGCCGATACGTCCGGCCTCCAGGCTCGACAATGCGATCCGGTAGCCAGCGCCTTCCTCCCCAAGCAGGTGGTCGGCTGGAATACGACAGTTTTCGAGGTTGATCTGAGCCGTGTCCGAAGCATGCTGGCCCATTTTTTCCTCGATCCGGCTGACTGTGTAGCCCGGTGTGTCGGTTGGTACGAGAAAAGCAGAAATCCCCTTTTTGCCTGCGGACTTGTCGGTCACTGCGATGACGATGGCGACCTGGGCATGCTTGCCGGTGGTGATGAACTGTTTTACGCCGTTGAGCACCCAGTGATCGCCGTCTCGAACTGCCGTCGTGCGGATGGCCGAGGCATCGGAGCCGACATGTGGTTCGGTCAGGCAAAAACAGCCCAGCCATTCGCCACTGGCCAGTCGTTTGAGGTATTTCTCCTTCTGTTGCGGGGTGCCGTAGTTCATCGTGATGCCGCACGGCAGTGAATTCTGGACGCACGCCACGGTTGAGGTTGCGCTGTCGCCGGCCGCGATTTCCTCGATGACGAGGACGAGCGCAACGTAGTCCAGCCCGGCGCCGTTCCATTCCTCCGGCACGACGATGCCAAGACCGCCGAGTGCTGCCAGTTCCTTGAGCGCCTCATGTGGAAAACGGCGCTCGCGATCCCATTCACCTGCAAAGGGGGCCAGGCGCTGTTGGGCAAAATCGCGCAGCGAGTCGCGGATCATCTCCTGTTCCTGGGTCAGTATCATGCTTGCTGTTCCTTGGGCTTAAAGGATTTCGATGGCGGTAGCCATTGCTTCACCACCGCCGATGCACAGACTGGCGATGCCGCGCTTGAGGCCGCGCTGACGCATGGCGTGGAGCAGGGTGACGATGATGCGTGCGCCGGTCGCGCCCACCGGATGACCCAGCGCGCAGGCGCCGCCATTGACGTTGACGATGTCCGGCGCAAGGCCCAGTTCATCCATCGCCAGCAAGCTTACGACCGCAAAGGCTTCGTTGATCTCGAACAGTTCGACGTCGCTCACGCGCCATCCTGCTTTGGTCAGCGCTCCGCGAATGGCGGGGGTTGGCGCCGTGGTGAAAAGTGCGGGCTTTTGTGCATGCGTTGCATGCGAAACGATGCGGGCAAGTGGTTGAAGCTTGCGACGCACAGCTTCCGACTCACGCATGAGCAGGATTGCGGCCGCCCCGTCAGAGATGGACGAGGAATTGGCCGCCGTCACCGAACCGTCCTTGATGAAGGCTGGTTTAAGGTCGGGAATCCGGCCCGGGTCGCACTTGCCCGGGGTTTCGTCGTCGCTGATAACGCTGTCGCCCTTGCGCCCGCCGACGGTTACCGGTGCGATTTCTTCACGGAAGGCGCCGCTGCTGACAGCGTGCTGAGCACGACGAACCGATTCGGCAGCATAGGCATCCTGACGGTCGCGCGAGATTCCCAGTTCGCGCGCCGAAAGATCCGCAAAATAGCCCATCAGCTTGCCTTCGTAGGCATCTTCCAGGCCATCCAGGAGCATGTGGTCGTACAGCTGGCCATGACCGAGGCGGTAACCGTCACGTCCCTTGGGCAACATATAGGGCGCATTGGTCATTGACTCGATACCGCCAGCCAGGCCGATCGTGCAACTGCCGGCCAGCAACATGTCGTGGACCAGCATGGTGGCTTTCATGCCGGAGCCGCACATCTTGGTCAGGGTGGTGGCCGGAACGGACTCCGGCAGCCCTGCGCCAAGCACGACCTGGCGGGCCGGCGCCTGTTTCAGGTTGCCCATCAGGCAGCAACCAAACACGGCCTCGTCCACCGCATTTATCAGTTCTGGATGGGGGGCGAAAAGGTTGCGCACGACCGCGCTCCCCAGCTGGGGGGCGGTGATGTTGGTGAACTGCCCTTGAAAGGCGCCTATCGGCGAACGTTTTGCGGCAACGATAACGACGGGATCTTGCATGTTTTTCTCCTTGAGCGCCTATTTCGCGCCCATGCGAATGGCACCATCGAGACGGATGACTTCGCCGTTGAGGTAGGGGTTGCTGATGATGTGTCCGACCAGTGCGGCAAATTCAGCCGGTTTGCCGAGGCGCGACGGGAAAGGCACCATCCGCCCGAGCGATTCCTGCACCTCCGGGGGCATGCCGAGCAGCATTGGCGTCTCCATGATTCCCGGGGCAACGCCCAGGACGCGGATGCCGACGCGCGCCAGCTCGCGGGCAAGCGGCAAGGTCATGGCGACGATTCCGCCCTTCGAGGCGCTGTAGGCAGCCTGACCAATCTGGCCTTCGAAGGCGGCTACCGAGGCGGTGCTGACGATCACGCCACGTTCTCCCCACTCATCGGGTTCGTTCGTGGCCATCGCCTGGGCAGCGAGGCGAATCATGTTGAACGAGCCGATCAGGTTGACCTGGATCACCTTCGCAAACACATCAAGGCCGTGCGGACCGTTTTTGCCGAGCAGCCTCTCGGCCGGTGCGATACCGGCACAATTGATCAGGCCGTTGATCGCCCCAAAAGTGTCGATCGCCGCGGCGATGGTGGCCTGGGCGCTGGATTCGCTGGAAACGTCGGTGCGCACAAAGCGCACGGCGTTGCCGAGTTCTGCGGCCAGTGCTGCGCCCGCATCCGGTTGCAGATCGGCAATCACGACCTGTCCGCCGCCAGCCACGATCATGCGTGCGGTGGCAGCCCCAAGGCCGGAGGCGCCCCCCGTAACAATGAAGGTCTTGTTGGCAATTTTCATTGTCTGTCCTTTCAGGCGCTGGCCTCAGTTTCCTGACGGCGCAACATGAACCGTTGGATCTTGCCGCTGGGTGTTTTCGGGAGTTCGGTGACGAACTGGATTTCGCGCGGATAGGCGTACGCGGCAAGGCGACGCTTGACCATCTGCTGCAACTCGTCCGCCAGTTCCGGCGACGGTTCAAAGCCCGCATTGAGAACGACGAAGGCTTTTACGATCTCGGTACGCTCGGGATCGGGTTTGCCGATCACTGCAGTTTCAGCAACCGATGGATGCTCGATCAGGCAACTCTCCACATCGAACGGACCGATGCGATAGCCCGCAGAGGTGATGATGTCGTCACCGCGTCCAACGAAGGTGATGCTGCCGTCGATCCCCAGTTCGACCATGTCGCCAGTCAGGTAGTATTTGCCCACAAAACCGGGCGTTTCCTTGCGCCAGTACCCCTGGAAGTAATAGAGCGGCGAATTGTCCCGATCCACGGCCAGAATGCCCTGCGTGCCCGGCGCCACCTCCGTACCATCTTCTTCAACGACGGCCAG